>JAMPCH010000004.1:0-70760 GCA_023666265.1 Roseburia sp. | reverse complement strand
TTTCTGTTTTGTTGATTTAGCACAATTGGATTTATTTTTCAAACAAGACCTAGTCTGCTTGGCGATATGATAAATGATTCGTATCAGAAGCGGCAGACGAAATTAAATAATCAGATCGATTCCAAACTGAAAGCGAAAATCGAACAGAAGAAACGCGCTCTCGGGATCAAGACCGACCATACCGTCAAAAACACCAATAATGACGAGCAAAATTTTACGTTTTGATACTGGATTTGTTCAAGGGATTGTGGTATGATGTGTTGTTGAAATAAAGGAGGTGCTAGCATGGCAAAACGCAGACCGTCGGGCGACGGAATGGTTCGCAAGCGCGATGATGGGCGTTGGGAGGGCAGGATTGTAGTTGGTCACAAAAATAACGGTGATCCGATTTACCGATATGTTCTCGCCAAAACGCAGACGGAACTCGTTCAGAAATTGCACGACAAAATTGAAATGTATCGTGACGCTGATCTAAACGAGGATTGCAATATGACGCTCGGAGATTGGCTCGATAAGTGGCTTTACGAGTATGCCAGTCTTACTATTAGACCAAACACGTTATTAGGTTACGAAATGATTGTAAAAAATCAGATCAAACCGTATCTCGGAGACAGACCGTTATCGTCTCTCACAACAAATGAGATTCAAAAGTTCTATAACACGGTCAAAAAGCAAGGCAGAGTACACCCGGACAGAACGCACGGCACGGAGCTTGCTGACAGCATGGTCAGAAAAATCCATATGCTGCTGCATGAATCGCTCAAAATGGCAGTTCAACATAGATTGCTGATCAACAATCCGACGAACGGAACAACAATTCCGAAAAACAATTACCCCGCCAAGCAAATTCTGAATGACGAGCAACTTGACAGATTTATGGAAATCATTAAATCCGATGAAAGGTGGTACGATTTCTTTTATACGGAAATTACGACGGGATTGCGCAAAGGCGAAATATGCGGACTGCGGTGGGAAGATTTTGATGAGCATAACGGAACGCTTAAAATCAGGAGAAGCGTCGGTAGGCGAGAAAATGGAGTGCTGCCAATTGGCAGCACCAAAACCGAAACAGGAATAAGAGAAATTATCCTACCGCCAAGCACAGCGGAGATTCTCAAAATTCAAAAAGAAAAGGCAATTGGAGATTGGATATTTCCGAACTTTCTTAAACTGGAGCAGCCGATAAACCCGCGAAGCGCGTACACTCACCTAAAGGTACTGCTAAAGCGCGCAGGACTGCCGCTGATACGTTTCCATGATCTCAGACACACGTTCTCAACTCACGCGATCGCGGGCGGCGTGGACGCGAAAACGCTGTCGGGAATTCTCGGTCATACAAACGCCAGCTTTACGCTCGACACTTACACTCATATGACTACGGATATGCAAAAGAATGCAGCGAAGATCGTTGGCAATTTCATGGACGATATAATAGGGGGAATGAAACTTGGCTAAACGCAGAAAACAGGGCGAGGGAACTTTGAGATTAAGGAAAGACGGTCGCTGGGAAGGACGAGTAGTTGTCGGCTACAATGAAAAAGGCTTACCCATAACAAAAAACGTTACCGCCAAAACCAAAACGGAATGTGCCGAAAAACTAGAGGCTCTCAAAAAAAAATACGGCAAACCGACCGAGAAGATAAATTCGGAAATGCCGTTCGGCGAGTGGATCGATTTCTGGTATAGGACGTACTGCAAGCACACGATTCGCGTTACAACTCAAGCGGGATACGAAAATCGAATATACAATCACATTATTCCAGACATCGGAAACATTCCGCTGAATAAACTGACCCAATCCGATCTCCAACAATTCTATGCAAGAGAAAAGTCCAACGGCAGAAAAAAACATATTGAAACCTGCGGCGCGGGACTTTCCGACAGAATGATAAGGGCGGTTCACACAAGCTGTCGTTCAGCATTGGAAAAGGCAGTGCAGGAAGGACTTATCCGTGTCAACCCAGCCATTGGGTGCAAATTGCCTCCGAAGAAATCCCGCGAAATGAAGGTGCTTACGCCCAATGAAATAATCAGGTTCTTGAACAGAGCGAAAGAGGAAGATTATTACGAACTGTTCCTCCTTGAACTCGGAACGGGAATGCGCTGCGGAGAAATTCTCGCCTTAAAATGGAGCGACCTCAACTTCACAACTGGCGAACTTCGGATAGAACGACAGGTGAACGTGATAAACGGCGGACCGTTGATATCCAAGCCGAAAACCAAAGCTTCAATCCGAACGGTGATACTGCCGCCCTCACTTCTGCAAATCTTATCCGATTACAAGAAAAATGTAGACTCCGAATGGATGTTCCCGTCACCGTTCGATAACACCAAAACAAGGAATCCTGCAGGCGTTAGGAAAAGATTACAGCTTATATTGGAAAGAGCGCATTGTCCGATTGTACGTTTCCATGACCTGCGACACCCCTATGTCAAGCCCAAGACAAAAAATAATTGTGAAAATTAGATGAAAATTTTCCCGAACCGAGCAGATCAGAAAAACGAGCGAGAAAGGTATTCAATCTCAATCCTGTTGTCGGGGAAAACGTACACCCGCTTTATAAGCAAACCCACAAGCGATTTTGTAAGACCGTCGGCAGCTTGCAGCTCGTCGGCTATTTTCTTTCGCCGCTGGGCATTCTCGTGTTCCTCACGCTCGGCTTGCGCTTGCTCGGCGACTGCTGCTCTCACGTTTCGCTCGTAGGTGAGTTTAACATCGAGTTCCGCTTTTTTCGCCTTGTAGGTTTCCGCGTCAAGTTCTCCGAGAACATACTGCTCGTAAAGTTCACGCTTGCTGTCTTGCAGAAAACGTATTTTCTTCTCGTGTTCTTCTTCGAGAGCCGTATTCAATACCGTATCGGTTTGAAGATCACCGACTCCGAAAACGCATTTGACTTGTGCGTTTATGGTATCGAACACAACACGCTCCAAGTCGTCTCTCGGAATTGACAAGCCGTTGCACGGCATATCAGGCAATTTTGCCGAATGGCGACACTTAAAGTGCCTACCGTTCGTCAAGTTCATAGCGTGATCACAACACCCACAATACACCTTACCGCGCAAAAGATATTCTCTTGGCTGTTTGTTTTTGAGTTTGTAACGTTTTATATTACCGTTTGCACGATCAAACAATTCTTGACTGATGATAGGCTCGTGGTGGTTGGGAATTACTATCCATTCACTCCTATCCTTTTTGCGAATGTGTGTACTGCCTACCTCAACAACCGAAGTTTTGCCGATTATGTACGTTCCGATATACCGCTCGTCCGCCAAAATGTTCAAAACAGTATTCGGACACCATACGCCGTTAGTGCGGGAAATATCGTGATAATGTTTTCCCTTACTTGCTTTGTGTTCGGCGGGAGTTGGTATCCCCAGCTCGTACAGTTTGCGTACAATCTCGTCCGAGGATAATCCCTGCGCAGCCCATTCAAAAATTCTCCGAACGTTCTCGGCGGTTTCCTCATCGGGTATCATTCTTCCGTTCGCGCCCTTTTGGTAGCCATACGGACAAATAATGCTCTGGTACTCGCCACGCCGCATTTTTGCCATTCTAGCTGTTCTGCTTTTTATTGAAAGATCGCGGCTGTAATACTCGTTTATCAGATATTTGAACGCTATTTCAATACCGCCTGTTTCGCCTTTGTGTTCGGCGGTATCAAAATTATCGCTTATAGCGATAAACCGAACGTGATACAGCGGAAACACCTTTTCAATAAAATATCCCGTTTCAATCGAATTTCTTCCGAAACGCGATAAATCCTTTACCAAAATGGTGCTGACCTTTCCCGCTCTCACCATTTCCAAAAGCTGCTGAACGGCGGGGCGTTCAAAATTCGTTCCCGTATGACCGTTGTCTACAAACTCCTTGACCTCGGAGGTCGCGTATTCGGGGAGCGACATAGCCTTTTCGCGGAGAAGAATTTGCTGATTTTCAATGCTCAAGCTGTCGTACTTTTCGTCCTCAAGCGAGAGTCTTATGTAAAGTGCTATCATCGGCGATCCTCCTTTCCGTCCGAGCGAAACGTTATGTCTATCTCGCGGTCGTGACTTATCTCTATACGCTCTATCAAGCGGTTTATCAGTTCGGCGGTGAGTTGCCCGTCGTTCTTAAAGCAGTCGGCGGTACTCTTTATTTCAAGCCGCTGTTTGCGTTCGCGTTCAAGGCAGCTTATCTTATCGTCCAAACGCTCCAACTCACCTTTCAGATCGTCGGCTTGCTTTGTGTAACCGATTTTGAATTCTTTGTAGTCCTCGTTCGAGATAACGCCGCTTACAAGGTTTTCGTACAATCCCTTGATAAGACCTTGCACACGCTCCAGCTCACGCAGCTTTGATGTCTTTTCCTTTTTCAGAGCCGCCGTGTTATCCTCTATGACGCTTTCCGAAAAAGGAATATCAAGCGCGGAGAGCCTGTCCTTTATCGCCGATGAAACAAAGTCCAACACCGTATTTTCATAGATAAAAACACCGATACAAGCGTTTTTTGAAATCCTAGACTTGGATAAACAATGTAGGTAGTAAGTATAGGCTGTCTTTTTGCGCTTGGCTCTTTGACGATGTAGGGGCTTACCACAATGTGGGCAAAAGACTTTGCCCTTGAAGACATTCTCTGTATACGGCTCTACGGATTTGTTTTTGTATTCCTCGCGCACGGCGGCGCGTATCTCTTGTACGCGTTCAAATATCTCGCGGCTTATTATCGCCTCGTGAGTATCGCGCACAATAATATAATCTTCGGGGTTCGTGTCGTGCTGCTTATGGTCAATCGTTTTGCTCTTACCTTGTACCATATCGCCCGTGTAAACGGGATTTTCCAAGACGTGAGTGACCGAAAAAGCAGTCCATTTTTCGTTTTGCTTATACCGCTTTCCACGTTCGCTGGTAGAGCCTTTGTAAACGCTCGACGTTACCGCGCCCATTTCATTAAGTCGTACCACTATAGAGGTTACTCCCACGCCTTCTGCCGCCCAATCATATATCTGCCGCACTATCGGTGCGGTTTCCTCGTCGATTATCAGCTTGTGACAATCGTCGGGGGCTTTTTTATATCCGAACGGCGCTCTCGCTCCGATGTATTCTCCGTCGAGCATTGCTTGGTGAGCCTGCGCTTTGATTTTTCTCCCGATGTCGAGCGCGTATGCCTCGTTGATCATATTTTTCAGCGGGAGAATTATTCCGTTATGCGCGTTATCCTTGTCTGTATTGTCGTAATTGTCATTAACGGCTACAAAACGGATCTTATTCTGAACGAAATACTGTTCTATGTAATAGCCCGTGTCAATCGAATTTCTTCCGAGCCGCGACAAATCCTTGACGATGATGCAGTTGATCTTGCCGCGCTCAATATCGGACAACAGTCGCTTAAAACTCGGACGGTCAAAGTTCGTTCCCGTCAGACCGTTATCTATATAGGTATCGCAAACGCGAAATTCGGGCTTGTCGCACACATAATCATTCAGTATCAACTGTTGATTTTCGATTGAATTGCTGCGCCCGTGACCGTCCTCAACGGAAAGTCTTATGTAGAGAGCGGTATTAAACGTGACCGAACGAACGCTTTCCACAACAACAGTATTTTTTCTGCTCTTTCGTGCCATTTATACCGCCCTCCTTTCCTCGGACGCTCTCTCGATAAACGCCGACGCTCTTTGATATTCGTCTTGGTAGTTGAAACGTATCTCAATACTCTTGTCGGCGTTGATAATTATGCTCTGTATCAGCCGCGCGACCATTCCTCTGTCTATATCCTCCATTTCGGAGAATTGCAGAAAATGATTTATCCAACGGTTTCTGTCGCCGCGATTTTCGATAGCCTCGGTCAGCTTGTCGTTCCAACTTTGAATGGCGGCTCTGATGTTCTCGGCTTTCGCGGAATACTCTTGCTTGTACTGCAAAAATTCCTCTTTTGAAAGTGCGCCGCTTACAAGGTTTTCGTACAAGTTTCTCTTGAAATTCTCGACCCTTGAAAGCTGCTCCTCGTTGGATTTTATGTAACCCGTGTACTCGTTCACAAGTTCGCGGTTGATGCGCTCTCGGCTCACGCTGTTTATTATGGAGTTGAGCGAGGTAACGCTGTTGATGTGGGCTTTTAGGCTTGTCCTAACGCACTCCGTCAAGTCGCTTTCCTTTATCATCGACGAGGACGAACAGCCGCCTTTTTTGCCCGCAGGGCAGAAATAATAAAAATACTCCCTGTCCTTGTAGCGGTTGGTTTTCCGCGTCATTCTGCCGCCGCAGCACCCGCAGATCAGCACTCCCGAAAAGAGATATACCCTATCGGACTGCGGCGCGGTGCGTGTGTCGAGCCGCTTTAACCTTTGCACCAGATCAAAATCCTCTTTGCTGATTATAGCCTCGTGCGTGTTTTCAACGCGTACCCATTCCGTGGACGGTTTGAGTTCGCGTTCTTTCAGCTTAAAATGCGGCGTTGTCTGCTTGCCCTGTACCATTGTTCCCGTGTATATCTCGTCGCTCAAAATCCGAATTACAGTTGTGGCAGACCATTTACATTCTTCCTTGTCGGCATAGCCGCCCTTTGCATAGGGCAGACCCTCGGAACGCTTGTAGGCAAGCGGTGAAAGAATACCCGACCTGTTCAGTTCCTCGGCGATGTGAAACGCGCTGGTGCCGTCGAGCCGCTTTCTGAAAATATCCCGAACAACATTAGCGGCGAACGGGTCAACAATAAGGCTCTTATGTTTGTCGCCTACTTTAAGATAGCCGTATACCGTAAACGCGCCGACAAAATCTCCGCTCCGACGTTTAATGTCAAGAGCCGTTCGCGTTTTTACGGATATGTCGCGGCTATATTCCTCGTTAATAATGTTCTTGACGGAAACGACCATTCCGTCTGCGCTCTCGGTCAAGGTATCCAAATTATCATTGATAGCAATGAACCTCACGCCGTAAGCCGGAAAGATTTTCCGAAGATAACGCCCCGTTTCGATATGCTCACGACCGAACCTTGACAAGTCTTTGACGATAACACAGTTGATTGTACCGTTTTTTACAAGTTCCATCATCTCGGAAAACGCGGGGCGGTCGAAAAGCACTCCGCTGTAACCGTCGTCCACCTTTTCGGCTACTGCCTCGATCTCGGGGTGCTTAACCAAAAAATCATCGATAAGTTTTCTTTGGTTGGAAACGCTGTTGCTCTCGACGTTCTTGTCGTCGGTGTACGACAATCTGATGTACTTGATCGCCTTGAATTGTTGCATAATAAAAACACTCCTTTCAGACACGGAAAACGCCCGCAGTCAAAAGGAGTGTGGTTATGCAGATATTCAATTCTTTTTCCACCTTTATTATACCACACCTAAATGCGAATGTCAAGCTGTTTTCCAAAATTATTTTATAAGCCCCTTAATACAGTCCTCCAACGTTTGACCGTTATCGGAGAAACTTGCCTTGACGACGTATTTTCCGCATCTGAAAAGATAAGGGTTTCTAATTTGGCTTACAAAATCCGCTATGCGCTCATCTTTCGGCAGATCACGGTTTACCGTAATACCGCGAATATCCACTAATTCCTCAGACGCGGTGAAATTGCCCTCACGCATAAGTAGACCTCCTTTTATTGATTTCAAAGGTTGATACATATATCAACCCATACTTGCTTGCATAAAGGAATACCCAAAAGGTTGATACATATATCAACCCCATACTTGCTTGCATAAAGGAATACCCAAAAGGTTGATACATATATCAACCCCATACTCGCTTATGCAAACAAATATATAAAAAGTCGGGCTGCCGTCTTTTACCGTTCTCGTTCAGCGAACGCGGTCAAAGATTTGTGCAGCCCGACGTTTTTATTTTAGACTGCACTCAAAGCAAACAGCGGGTAGTTACGCACCCCGCACATAGGGCTTTCACCTCTGCCATTCCTATGGACAGACCTCACGGTAAGTATCATTATATTACAAGCCGTTTCCCGCTCGTTCCTTTACTACTCGCCGACTGCGTTATCGGTTTTCGGCTGATCGCTCGTACATTCCTCGGTTACTGTTATTCTCGCGCAAAAATAATGTGTGGTCACGGATAATGAGTAACCTCGTAGGTAGGCAACAGGAACATCCTCGCGCGGTCACAGGCTTAGTGACCACGGCTTGCAACTGTTGTGTTTGCTTTGCTATTCAATTTTCAAAGAACTGTTTTTCGGAAAATACCCGTCGTTCGGAAAAACCGCAGCCTTTGAGGATTGTTTTCACTCAAATTCGGACGGGGCTTGTCCTTTACTATATTCTACCATTTATTTTGAGGCACGTCAAAGGAAAATTATGACTTAAACGGATCGTGATTAGGCATATTATGACTAAGATTTCAATATTCCAAAATTGTATAATAAAAAATATTGTATTATTGATAACAGGAATACAGAATAGTATAAACAAAAATGGCTCGTTCACCGGAACGAACCATTTTTTAATTTGATAACAAGTTATACAAGATGACTTTGCGGATCGTCATCCTCAAGAACATTCTCGTTCATAAGTTTGCTGCCCGCATAAATGATGTATTCCATTTCGCTCTCGGAGGCAATTTCCTTTGCCGCGCTCGCCTTTGCCTTAACAACAACATCGTCAATCTTGTTATCCCCTTTGACCTCGATGAGTTGTATCGTTCCGTCCGCCATTTCCGCCAGAAAATCGGGATAGTAGTTGCGCATACGTTTTGTTTCGGGGTCGTAATACGGAATGGAGAGATCGCCTTGACCAGCCGTGAACATACCCGTAAAATAAACGCTCTTAACGCGGTTCTCGTTCATAATGTACTGATAAAAGCACTCTTTTTCGGGCTTGCTGTCAAAGCAATAGGTGTCGGCGTGGAAACTGCGCTCCTTGTATCGCGCCATTTCCACATCATCGCGCTTTATCACGAGTTCGGGTGAGGCGCTAAACGTGTAATACTCCTTGTCGGTAGGCTTGCGGAGCAAAATCAATTGACGTTCCTTGACAATCTTTTCGACTTTCTCATCCCAAAGGGTACTGAATATTTTCGGGATAATAATGTCATAGAGAACGTCGTTATATAGGTTTACTTTTTCAAGGACGAGTTCCTCACCGTCGACGCACTCTTTCAAAACCCGTGAGATAACGGTACACTTGGCGTTAAGATACCTTGCTATTTCGCCGATAAGCGTAAATCCGCTGAATTTCCTCGTTTCTCTTAGGTAGTCGGCGTTGTGTTCCTTGAGGGCAGTATCGGCGGCAAGCCCGCGTTTCTCATACACCGTGGCGGCGTATTTGGTGTAATCATATTCCGCTAACCCAAAGTCAACAGGCGCGGTATATTCCTTTTCGGTGAGCGTATAATTGTGGTGGACGGTTTTCACCTTGATATAACGGGGCGGCGGCAAAACACGAACCTCATATGTTTCGCGGTCGCTTTTACCTTTGTTGGAGAGATCGTCAACAGTCATATCGAAATTCTCTTGCAGCTCACCGTCGAGTATGTCAAGATTGTCTTTAGACAAGAACACCATAGCCTTCTGCTGCTCGTCGGTGATTTGCCGCAGACAACGCATAGTTGCTTGCAAAACAAAAACCTTTGATTTCGGACTTCTGAACATTGCCACGCTGAAAAGAGAACGGCAGTTCCAACCCTCGCGCCCTTTATCAACTAGGAGTATAATTTGCTTTTGGCTGCCCGCTGTTCCGATAACATCTAAATTGTTAAAATCGCGTATAGCCTCGTCCTTGGTAATTGCCGCGTCTCCGACGTTTACAAGTATTTTATCGCGCGGAATACCCAGCTCGTCGCAGATTTCTTCAACTGCGGGTTGAACCTCGTCGGTTATCTCCGCGATCCGCGACGCGAAAATTGCGATTTTCGGAGGTAAACCCTCGTAAGTTTTGCCCTTGTGGGTTGTCCAAAATATTTCCAAAACGTCTTTGAGAAATTCCTTGTCCTTGACGTTTTCGTAGCCCTTTAACAGATCAACGTCTTTCAGATACCCCATAGCGATAGCGTTCTTTAAGCCGTAACTGTATACTACCTCGGGTAAAATCTTGTTCTTGACGTAAGGAGTACCCGTATAGTTATAACAAGCGACAACAGACGTGTCGCCGCGCTCCAGCTCGGTAGCAAGGAGGTTTATAGTGTTTCTCAAACTCGTATCGGTTCCCTTGCGGAGTGCCTTTTCAAGTTCCTTGCCAAAAAGGTGGTGAGCCTCGTCAACGTAAATGCCGATCTGATTTAAACGGCACAATTTCTTAAACCGCTGGTTGAATATCAGGTCGTCAGCGGTAATATCGTCATCACCGTAAATATCTTGCAGAGCAGCATCGATTATGGAGAGCTGATCGGGCGATTTTGTTTGCGTAAACAGCTTGACCGCCGCGCTGTCGTCCTTATGCTTTTTCTTAACGATGATCTTCTGCGTGTTGGAGATAATGATGTTAAAGTCGGAGTTGTCGAGCGTATTCAGCGTAGTTCCCGTATCTTCTAGAAAATGCACCTTGATATTCGCGTCCAACACTCTCGCGTATTCGGGCGGCACAACGAGTGTTTTGTCAAGAGTGATTATCTCGCGCAAACTCTCCAAAACCGTCTTATCGGGCGCAAAGACGATTGCATTGTGGCAAAATCTCCCGTCCTTTGGATTTTTATTCGCCACCAAAAACTCATAGAAGATACACGTTGCCATAAGAACGGTCTTACCCAATCCCATTGTAAGGGCGTAGATGTAGTTCGGGTAAGCCTCGCTTACCTTCTTCATCTCCTTAAAAAGAGCTTCATTCTGTTTCGCGCCGATGTCAAGCAGCGTCGTTTGCCCGCTCTTGTATATCGGGTGAGCATAGAAACTTTCGTCCGCAAATTCGCCCTTATGCTCCATATAGTCCTTGAAAATGGCGGCAACATCACGGTTGTTGAAAAATTCCTTGATAAAGACGTACATCTCCAATGCCTCAAACTGCGGTCTGCGGAGAAAAGCGTCGGGATTAACCTCTTTGTCGTTGTAATTGAGAAATTTCCGCGTTAAATCGGTGTATCTGCGCTTAACTTTACCCTTGTTTTGGTCGTAGTAGTCGCGTAAGAGATTGAAGAAGGCGTACTCTAACTCCATTTCCTGCGTTTTAGGCATCTTCTTTCACCTCGATTTCAAGTGACTCCGAGAGCAGATCGGTTATTTTAACTCGGATAGTCCCCGCCGTTTCGGGTATGTCATACTCGCCCAATACAAACTCGTTCTTGGCGGGAATATCGGTTATCGTCGGTTGGAGTACCGCGCCGTCGTAGTTAAAGTCAACCATAACGCTCTCTACAAGCTGTTTCCAATCGTCAACCGTTTCTTTCTGTAAAGATAATTTTTGCATAAGGTTCATAGGGTAGAATTCCTCTATCACCAGCTTATTCCCCTTTCGGAGAACGACCGCCTCTGCCTCGCGCTTTAACTGTAAATCCGCTTTGTCGCGGAGAATATCGACTATCTCAATATCAAGCTTAAAGCCCGTGACCTCGGCGGTCAAGTGCGCTTTCAGATCGGGTTCGTGACCCATACAAACGAGCGTGATACGCTCTACGGGTTCGTTCGGGTTGTCATTTTTGCGCTGCTCGAAAACCTTATAGGGCATATTCGCGATGAGTTCCGCAAGGTCGGCTTTTGTCGCAATGTGGTTCACGGGCATAATCTTCACCATACGCCCGTCAAGTTCGCCGTCATAGACGGAGTTCGCCGAGAACTTTTCAATATCGAGTGCAGCGATTATCAGATCGCGCGCCTCAACGGGATTTCTGAAGAAGTCATAATTGTTGACATTGTAAACTTCAAAGCCCGTGTATTTATCGTCATTGTCCATTGTGGAGTTGAGTTCGTCGGCTATCCCGATAAGCCGCTTTGTGGTGGTTTGAATTGCTCCGAGATTGATGTCCGCGCCGATAAAACGTCTGCCAAGTTTCATTGCAACGGCTTGTGTTGTGCCGCTGCCCATAAAGCAGTCAAGAACTATATCGCCCGGATTGGAGGATGCTTTAACGATCCTTTCAATTAATTCTTCTGGCTTTTGAGTTGGATATTTTCCTGCTTTGACTTCGGAAGTATTGCCTTTAGCTACGTTAGCAGAAATTTCCCACCAATCGCGTGGAATTCCTTGATTTATGTAAAATCCTTTTGATTCGTCAGATGTATCGATTATTGTACTTTCGCTGCCTGCAAAGTGCTTATTGCTAACAAATCCATTTTCATCAGCATATGTCGCCCATCTTTTTATAGTTGCCTCGCTAACCGGGAAGTCTTTTCTATCCGGGTGAATTTTATGTAAATCAGTTTTGCTATAAAATAAGATAGTGTCGTGGTCTCTGCCAAATGCTTTCTCGGAACTACGCAAAGAAGTACGATAACACCAGACAATTTCATTTCTGAAATTCTCACCACCCAATATTTCGTCACAAATACACCTCAAATGAGAAGATTTATGCCAATCGCAATGAATATAAATGCTCCCCTTATCAGAAAGTAATTCTCTCATAAGTATCAAACGTTCATACATAAATTGCAAGTATTCATCTTTTGTCCAAATATCCCCATATTGCTTTTCCTCAAAAGCCAAACTGTCTGTGGTCGCGGTTTTACCCTTGACTTTAACTGTCCTTTTATAGTCGGCTTTGCTGTCAAACGGCGGATCTATGTAGATAAGGTCAATTTGCCCGCGGAATTGCTTTAAAAGGTGGCTCATCACTTGGAGATTATCGCCCCAAAAAATCTTATTCATCCACCCGTCCTTGTCCGTGCCGTAGCTTTCCTTAAGCTGCGCGGGAAAGTACATCGTGGACTTAAACGGGCGTTTCCCCGTCCAACGGAGTTCGGGAAATCCCTTTATCGGCTCGCGTTCGGGGAAAGTGTATATGCCGTTCTCGTCAAATGTGATCTGCTTTTCCATAATAGTCAACCCTTTCTGATGTTGGTGCAATAGTACTTAAAGTCGCAGTTATCGCACGTCTGTTGTGATTTCGACTTGCCGCCGAAATCCTTTGCCTGTATCTTCTCGACGATCTTGTCAAATTCGCTTATCGTCTGCTCGATAGACGCGTCGTTCTTCGGGAATGTGATAGTCGGAACCTCGTTCTCCGCGCCCGTGTAGTAAAGGTGCATCTTGCTTACGGTCTTTCCCGTCCGTTCCTCCACGAGATACGCGTAGACTTGGAGCTGTTTCTTGTAATGCTCCACGCGATCTTTGTCGGTCGCGAGGTTAGGCTTTTTCTCCGATTTGAAATCGACGATCTCAACCGTGTTGTTGTCGCCCGTTATCAAGTCGATCTTGCCCTCGAGGATATAGTTCGGCTTGACAAGCCCGACCTCGACCTCGGTTTCCTGTATCCGCGACCAATCGCCGCCTTGACGCTCCACATACCTCATAACGTGACCGAGAGCAGCTTTCAACTGCGGCTCGGCAAGGTAGGTGTGTTCTCTCTTGGTGATAGAGTTGTAGTTGCTGTTAAACCATTTCTCTATATTCTCTGCGGTGATGAGATGTTCCTCGTGCCGCAGTGCGCTCTTGTGAATGTCCTCTATGGTCTGGTGTACGAGCGTACCGAAAGCCGTCGCGCCCACGATTATCGGAGCAAAGCCGAGTTCCTTAAAGAATTTGTACTGTACTCCGCACGTCTCGTACTCGGAAATGTGTGAGGTAAAGGAATATCGCTCCTTGATATTTACGCTTTTGACATCGCTGAACGTAAACTCGCTCAAATCAAAATCATTTCCGAAAAAGCTCGGAATACCTTTGTAAACCTCTCTGAAATACTTGCTTGGTTCTGCTCTTGTGCCGCCGTGTTCATTACACGTCAGAACGAGAAGATTTTGCGCTCTGGAAAATGCGGTGTAGTACAGTCTCCAAAAATCAAACAGCTTGACCCTATCCGTCGGCTCAAACGCTTTCCTATGGAAATATTTCGGCTCTATCTTCTCTATGATCGGATTTGCCCTGTTTCTCGGTACTCCGTTCAGCGATCCGACGACGGTCACGGGAAATTCCATTCCCTTTGACTGATGTATCGTGAGGAATGAAACGCACCCGCTCGGAGCATATTCGCTGTCGTCCTCATATTCGCCAATTCCACCGTTATAAAGGAAACGGATATACATATTGAAGAACTTTTCAACAACATTATCTATGGTTTTAGTAGTGAAGATATTCACACGGTGAAGGTACTCGAATTTTGCCAAAATTTGTGAGAACATAGCAAGGTTACGAACGGGGCGCAGATCGACTGCTCCGTTTGTCAACTCGGTATCAAGAATACCCGCGAACGGCTCAAACTCCATAAGCTGATAGAACAGACCCGAAAAAGCGTACACGGTGTTCCTCGTGAGTTGGCTATGCGCCCGACCCTTTTCGGCTACCCAGCGTTTGAGGTTCAAGCTGTCGCTATTCTCCTTGAGGTACTCAGCTGCCCGTTTTACGCAGCTCTCATAGTAAACGCACAAATTTTCATCGGCATAGTTAAAATCACGCTCGTTAAGTTTGCCCAAGTACACGGGAAACGCCAAAAGCAGAAATCCGAACGACAATTTGATCTCGTCACGCTGAAAGAACATATTAGAACGCGGAGAGTATATGTTTACTCCGTTTTTTTCCAAAAAATCGGCTAGTTTAACGACGCGCTCTCCCCTTACGGAATTGAAAAGAAAAGCTATCTGATTGAGATTAGTGACCTTTCCAGATGAGAGCAGCTTTTGGACAAAAGTCAGCACGTTCTTATGCCATTCGTCCTCGTCATCGTCTCCGACAACAGTCACAACCGTTGGACTTTTCAGCTTGGACGCGGAGTTCGGAACGATACTCTTGTTGTAACGGAATTTTCCCCAATCAAACTTGAAATTCGCACCGCCAGTTGTTGCCATCCACTTATTATAGAAATCTACTATTTTGCTGTCCGAGCGGTAGTTCGTGACAAGTGAGACGCGCTTGCAGAAACCGTCCTCAAATTTTGACGGAAATTCAAGGATATTGCGGATAGTCGCGCCGCGAAAACGGTACAAGCCTTGGTCGTCATCACCGACAACGGCGATGTTTCGCCTCTCGCCGCCGAGGAGAAAGACTATCTGCTCTTGGATATAGTTCGTATCTTGATACTCGTCTATCATTATGTACTGAATTTGTTCACGCAGTTTTTCCAAAATTTCTCTGTTGCCTGTCAAAAGGCGATATGCCGCTGTTTGGATAGTCGAGAAATCGAGCGTGTTGTTTTCAATAAGCAACTCGTTGTAAGCGCGTAAAATCTCCCCTGCGGCTCTTATCTCCAGATCGTCATCGGAGCAGAGCAAGGCACTCTCCACGAGTTCCTCATTCAAGGTATTGACGAGATTAGCAATGTTTTGTGAACGCGACCATACACCGCCGTTACTGAAAAGAACGTCTATGTTCTCAATAGGTCTGAAAGTCCTAAAATAGTTCTGAAAAATAAGATATTGCTGATCAAAGCTATCAAGCATACGATAGTTTTTCTTAAAGTCCGTATATTCAAGATTATCCTTGATAAACCGCAGACAAATAGAGTGAAACGTACCTATGTACATCTCGCTAATATCAACGGGAATGTTCCTCTCCATAAGTTCATTTGAAATTCTCGTAACGATTTCCTTTGCGGCTTTCTCGGTGAAAGTAGCAATCATTATCTGTTCGGGCGAGACGTGTTTTTCTTGAATGAGGTAGACCGCCCTCTGGACAAGCGTAAAGGTTTTTCCCGTACCCGGACCCGCCGTTATAAGCAATGCACCGTCGGTATGCGTAATTGCTTTCTTTTGCTCATCATTTGCATTTTTAAAATCGAACATAACAAACCTCTTTCGATGATCATACATACACCATATAGTCATTATACCATAATTCAACAGAAATTTCAACATTTTTTGTGTATTTTCGCAAAAAATCCCTGTTTCCCACAAATGGGAAACAGGGCTGTTCATTTAGGCAAAGCAGTTTGCAATTATATGGAACGTCAAACCCTCTTTTCAACGGCTCTTGTCTGCTCACGGTCTTTCTGCTCTCTAATAAGATTGTTGATGTAGTTACCCTCGACAATTTTCTCATATACCGCTATCAGCTCGGCAACACGCTTTAGTTGGAGTTGGCTCTCCTGCGGATTTTCCGCGGTTCTCTCGCCTATGCCGCGTTTGAGTTCCTCAGCTTTTGCGTACATCTGCTCCCGTGACGTGAAATGAAAATCTCGTATGGTGCGCAGCTGTTCCGAAAGGTGGTCTATCTCCGCGTCGTTCTGGAACGTGTAGATTTTCTTCGGGTCGAGTTTGCGGGGCGTAATCGTGAATTTCTTTACCTCGATCACCAAATCCATAATGGTAACGTGGAATTTTCTCTCGACCGAGTTCGCCGTTTGGAATTTCTCACGGACGGCGTTCGGGAATTTGTCACGGTCGGCTATGCGGCGTTCGAGATTTTTCGGGAGATAAGTCTCGCCTAAACTTCCCGCTTGCGCGGGAAGTTTTCAGCGTTTTCGGCTTGCAATTGCCCTAATGGCCGAAACATCAGCAAGCTGATGTATCTATGCATTTCACGCTTCGCGTGAAACCGCCGAAAGCCGCGTGTCCCTTGTGATTCTGTGACGCGAATATTAGCCGAAAATCCACGTAAAGTGGTCGAACCACCCGCGGATTTTCGCGGTTTTGCGCGTAAGCGCAAAATTGAATTTCCGTTATGGCAATTCAAAGCGAAAAAACGCAAGGGGCGGCGACAAACTGCAGCTTGTCCTCGGAAAAAATATCGAACGGCACGAATTTTGCGCCTAGTTTCTCCGAAAGCGCGGAAATGCTCTCGTCGCGTTTTTGTATCTCCGAGCGCAGAAAATCGTTTTGGTTATTTATCAGTTCTGCCTCGTCGGGCGTAAGGTCGGCGGGATTTTTCTTTTTCAGTTCGTTTATGTGCGCGTTGATATTTCGTATCTTCTGCTGCTTGTCCGCAAAGTCCTTGTACTCGTCAACCGTCAGATGCGCGCGGTGGACGTTCTTAACGTCGCGGCTCAAATCGTGCTTGCGGAGAATATCTATCATCACGCCGCGCTCTCGTTCTTCCCAAGCCGCCCATTCGTTCTGTAACCTGTTCGCCGAGGTAAACCCCTGTTCCCGTAGAGCGTTCTTCATAGACACTTTGACGGCAGGACCGCGAGTTAGCTTGTAGGCAATGGGAATAAAATCTATGTGCAAATGCGGTAGGGCTGCGTTTGAAGCCTCTCGCCTCAAACGATCGTAGTAGTCGTGTATCTTGCGGCTTGCTTGCGTTTGCCGAGAATTATATTCTTCAAGAGCCTTACCGAACAACTCATTGTATACCTCGCGAATATCGCGCCGAACGTAGCAGACGTTATCGGAAATGCGCGCACCGTCCACATTGTTTGCCACAAATTCGCGGTTGTTATGTTCGATCACGCCCTCGTCAACACGAAAGGATATAGATAGTTTTTTGGAATTTTGCCCACTCATAACCGTTACCTCCGTTTTAGAATTAAATGGATTTGCCGTGCGGTTCGTCTAACTGTTGTTAATTAGCCTCCGCCAATTTCCACTATGTCAATCATTTTGGCTATACTCAATAGCCAAAATGATTAGCATAGCTAAACACCTTGGCGTTGAGTTAGGGGAAATCCCCTAAAACCCCTTTGCCCGCGATTTGAAAAATCGCCGCAAAATCACAAATTCCGAAACGCACTTTGTGATGAAAATTCGTGCAAAATGCGCCGACCTTTCAAGATTTACCTTTGTTATTCATCGGCAAAGCCGAAAGGGAATATCCGATTTTGCGGACGTTCACCGCCGAGAACGTGACGGCATCGGCGCGGTTTTGCTTGCGGTCTGCGGCGCGGCGTGATTTTGCGCTTGGGACTTTTGCGCCGCTATCTCTCGGTTGTGCGTTATCAGCTGGAGCAGTTCGTTAAAGTCTTTCACGCCGTTCTCCGCTAAAATTCTGTTGCACGGTATCAAGCCGTTATCTGCGGTAAATTTAATTCCTTTCTCGTCGTTATCGACACAGGAATACAAGCCGAACCCTTTGTCGGATAACGATTTTAGGCTGTTCGGCTTTAAACCTGCCATTGAGACGAGGACGCTGTTTTGTATCTTGTCTTGCTTGGCAAGCATTTTGAACGAGAGTAGATCTATCGCGCTTTCGAAAACATAAGCGCGGTTCGGCTCTCTGGGCGAACGCCTTTGTTGTGCGGCATCCGTGCCGCACTTTGGGCGTTCGCCTTGCGACGTCGTGTCGCCGATTTTGTATGAGAAAACGTTGTCAAGCGTTTTCGTTTATCAACGCATTTTACATTGCTGAAAAGGAAAATCACCCTCCACGCAAATCGCGCTTGACCCAAGCGTCATAGTAGATTTCCATAGTATCGGGCGCGTTGTAAAGCACGGTTATAAGATACGCTCGTATATTTCGCACATCGCCCGCGTTTCTTTCAAGCGCGGTGAGAGCATAGTCGATGTGATCTTGATCGAGTTCGAGAAAACGCCGCTTAACGTTCTCCTGCGGCAACTCCTCACCGTTTACTCGAACGGTTTGGCGATGACTGCACACAACGTTCACCATAATCGAGACTATCTCGTCGATTTTGCCGATATTGATTTTCAGCTTGGAATTATTTCGGTTCTGATAGAGGAAATCGTACTCAATGTTTTTCCGTATCAACTCACGGTAATAATTACGTTCGTCGGTCAGACCTTTTAAATCAACATCCTTGATCATATCCGTCATATCCTCCCGCGCGTAAGCGCGGCTGATTGATTGATTTGATTGATGAGTACTTAATAATTGAGTATTTAATATATTATATGTAGCCGTTGTGGGATTTTCCGATAACGATTTTTTCGACGGCGAATTTTTCAATGACGGTGAGCGAGAAAAATCCGCGCTTTTCTCGTTTGTCTCCGTCTTTTCGGTTGGCGCGGTTCTCCACTTGGCAGCGCTTTTTTGGTTTTTTTCGAGAACGTAATTGTCCTTTTCGGACTGTGCGGAATTTGGGTTCAGTTCGGGATTTTCGTACACGGTGTACTCGTTTACGGACATACGCCCGCGCTCGTCACGGCTCTGAAAACGAACGAGATAACCGTATTTCTCCAGTTCCTTTATCGCGCTGCGAACGCTGTCTACGCCGTCGTTCGCGATGATCGCCAGACCGCCCAACGTGTAACAATCGGGAGGCAGACTGAGCATAACCGACAAAAGACCTTTTGCTTTATACGATAAATTTCTATCCTTTAAGTGGAAATTCGACATAACCGTGTATCGCTTTTTTCAACTCTGAATACTGTTGACATAATATTCACCCTTTCTTCGGTTTGTTTGTTGCTGAATAAGCCGTATCAAAAACACAAAAGCCGACTGCTTTTTACAGCAATCGGCTTTTGGTACTTTTCAATTGTTAGCCTGTCTACTATCCGCTTGGTAAACTTTTTTGACTTCACCCACAAACAAAAAAAGCGGAGAGCCTTTTTAAAGCTCTCCGCAATATACAACTCGCTTATACAGCGATGAATATTCAATTGTAAAGCGATAAAGGCGCACCACACTGCAATTAGTGTATGCGCCTTTTCGCATTTTCGGGGATTTGCACCCCGTTTTTTTGTCTTAAATAAACGCCCCCTCTTTTTCGACAGATTTCTAACCGTAAGATTTCGTTGGAAAAAGAATTGAAATATAACGGCAAACGTCCACAAACCCCTTTGTTATGGGATTTTTCCGTTTGTCTTTATTATATCATAAGGGCACACATTCTCAACGATGGCACTTGAAAACGGTATGGACGTGAAAACGCTCTCCGCAACAATAGGTCATATCTCCTCGGCGACCACGATCGATATTTACAGCCATATAACCGACACAATGCAGCGGCAAGCAGCCGCGAAAATAGACCGCCAAATTGGCGGCACAAACGCCCCGATTCCGCAAGCAGATGAACGGGTAAGGATAGATGACAACCAACCCGAACTCGAGCCGTACAAGCCCAAAATACGCAAATCGGGAACAGGCTGTGTGACGATGATAAACGACCACCTCTTCGAGGGGAGATATACCCCGACAAATGCCTACGGTAAGCGAGAATCGCATAATATCTACACCCAGACACGCGAGGAACGCGAAGAAAAGCTGGCAGAGCTTATCGCAAAAGTCAAGGCTGACATAAAAATCGAGAAAGAACGACTAAAAACGGTGAACGAATCGTTCAGCCTCGAACTTCAATAACGAAACGTTACCGAGTTCAAAAATTGAGCCGTATAAAACAAAGAATACGACAAACACCCGCTCCGAAACAGAGCGTCCTTTATAGCCGCCGCATACATTTCAAGTACCGAATCGGTAGTCAAGGATGCGGTAACGAAATGTTACCGCATAAAAATTAAAACCGCATCACACAGCCAATAAATGGCTTTGTAATGCGGTTTGTGGTCGAGGTGACGGGACTTGACAGGACTTCGTCCCTAACCCTTGTGGCTTCAACTCCCGAACTCGTCAGCAAAGAAAATGCCCGCCACGCCGAGGGCGCGACGGACTTTTTCTTTGGTCGAGGTGACGGGACTTGAACCCACGGCCTCTGCGTCCCGAACGCAGCGCTCTACCAAACTGAGCCACACCTCGATATATCCCCCGGCGTACCGGGTCGGGTCTTTTGGTGCAGGTAAAGGGACTTGAACCCATACCCCCTTGCGAGGACCGGCACCTGAAGCCGGCGCGTCTGCCGATTCCGCCATACCTGCGTTTTCGCGGCGCTCCGCGATCCTTTTAGATTATACCATACTCTCCCCCGATTGTCAAGGGATTTTTCCCGACCCCGCCGCGCCGCCCCGGGTGATGAACGCGCGCCGCGCGCACGCCTTCCCAAAAAAATAATAGCGGGATCGCCTGTTTAAAAATCCCCCTCGACACGCGAGAGAGATCTTTTTTGGTGGAAGCGGGTGGATTCGGACCACCGAAGCGAAACGCAACAGATTTACAGTCTGCCCCCTTTGGCCACTCGGGAACGCTTCCGTTATTCGCTTTCGATCAAGCGCGGGTTGGAGCCGGTGGACGGACTTGAACCCCCGACCTGCTGATTACAAATCAGCTGCTCTACCAACTGAGCTACACCGGCGCTCGATTGCCTTATTATTATAGCACGCGGGCGGCGGATTGTCAAGCTTTTTTTGAAAAAATCGCGCTTTTTATCCCGAAATTTTTGATTTTTATGGAAATAAGATGAAAAAAGCGCGTTTTCATTGACTTTTTCTTTTTAATATGGTATGATAAATCGTGTATCGACAAGGACTTTCCCGAAAGGACGGACAAAAAATGAAAATAAAGAGTATGGCGGCGATCCTGTTGACGGCGGCGATCCTCCTCTTGGGCGGCTGTGACGGCGTGACGGGCGCTTTTACGACAACGACGGTCGAGACCGAGCCGCCCGACCTGCGCCCGGAGGCGCCGAATTTCGTCGGGCTGACGCTCGAACAGGTCAAAATGCGCTATCCCTCCTTTAATATCAAGACCGAGTACCGCGCCGACGAGGCGGAGATCGATACCGTTTTGGAGCAGGACGTTCCCGCCGGCGAGAAATATGACGAGGGGTCGCTTTTTACGCTCACGCTCAGTAGCGGTCCGAAAATGACCGAGATCGACGACTACGTCGGGCGCAGTATCGAGGACGCTCAGACCCTCCTCGAGAAACAGGGCTTTCTCTGTGAGATCGTCCGCGAGGAGAGCGATACCGTTCCCGAGAACTGTGTGACCCGTACCAGTCCCGCCGCGCGCGAAAAAGCGCTCCCCGGGACGACCGTGACCTGTTACGTCAGCATGGGCTCGAGCGTTACCGAGATCAAGGTCCCGAAATTTATCGGGCTGACGGTCGAAGAGGCGTCGCGCCTCGCGGCGGATAACGGGATCGGGCTAACGATCGGGTATGACGACGACCCGAACGCTGCGCCGGGAACGGTACTGAGCCAAGGGATCGACGAGGGGACGGTCGTCGAGCCGAATACCCGCGTCGAGATCAAGATCGCGGGTGAAGCCTCGGCGACGGCGGGGAAAACGACGATCTCCGTCTCGCTCAAGTCGAGCATCGTCGGCGAATTTCAGCTCAAATATTATATCGACGGGACGCTCCAGGAGGAAAAGACCGAGGTAAAAGAGCTTAGCCTCACAAATAAGATCTCGTGGGAGGTCAGCGGGAAGGATATACATACCTATTCGATCGTCGTGACCTCGCTCGAGACGGGTAACTCGGGCGTCCTCTATGAGATGGAGGTCGATTTTACCCAAGACCCGCCGACCAAGGATCACCACGGGACGTTTAACGAGAATATCTTTAAAGAGCTGATCTCGTAACGACGCATGTAAAAAAATAATCGAAGGGCGCGGATTTCGATCAATTCGCGCTTTTTCGCGAAAACAAGAACTTGACGGAAAGAGAGATGACCTTCCTTGATAAAAGGGACAAAAACACGGGCGCTGAAGGCGGCTTTCCCCTTTACGATCCCGATCTTGACGGGATTTTTGTTCCTCGGCTTTACCTACGGGGTCTATATGACCGACCTCGGCTTTTCGTTCGTCTATCCGATGGTGATGAGCCTGACGATCTTCGCGGGGTCGATGGAGTTCGTCGCGGGAAATCTCCTCCTCGGGAGCTTTGACCCGCTCTCGGCGCTCGTCCTGACCCTGATGATCAACGCGCGGCATATCTTTTACGGACTCGCCATGCTCGATAAATTTAAGGGCGTGGGGAAGAAGCGGCTCTATCTGATCTTTGGGATGTGTGACGAGAGCTTTTCGATCAACTGTGCCGCCGAGCCGCCCGAGGGCGTGGATCGCGGGTGGTTTATGTTTTTTGTGACGCTTTTAAATCAATGCTACTGGGTGACGGGCGCGTCGCTCGGCGGGATCTTCGGCTCGTTTCTGACATTCGACACAAAGGGTCTTGATTTCGTGATGACGGCGATGTTCGTCGTGATCTTCCTCGATCAATGGCATAAGGATAAATCCCACCTTCCCGCGCTGGCGGGGCTCGGGCTGTCGCTTTTGAGCCTCCTCGTCTTTGGGGCGGACGGCTTTATCCTCCCCGCGATGGCGGCGATCCTTCTCTTTTTGACCGTCCTTCGCCGCCCGTTGGAAGGGGGCGAAGCGAAATGACCCTCTCAGAACAGGCGATCACCATCGCGGCGGTCATCCTCGGGACGATGATGACCCGCTTTCTCCCCTTCCTCGTCTTCCCGGCGGGGAAGGAAACGCCAAAATACGTCGAATACCTCGGGCGCGTCCTCCCCGGCGCGGTCTTTGGTCTGCTCGTGATCTACTGCCTAAAGGGCGTAAGCGTTTTCGAGGGGTCACATGGACTTCCCGAGCTGATCTCGATCGCGGTCGTCGTCGCCCTCCATTTTTGGAAAAAACAAATGCTCCTCTCGATCGCGGGCGGGACGATCTGTTATATGCTGTTGGTCCAGCTGGTGTTTGTATGAGGTCTTTCTTTTTATTTTTGGGGAAGGCAACGGGACGGGCGAGCTTTCGTTCCTTTTTATAATTTTTTCGGAGTTTAAAGATCGCGGGAACTTTTTCCTTTCCGATCAAAGCGGTAGAAGGCTCATTGGCGGTGTGTGTATTTGGGATATTTTTTCGTCCCTTTTTCCAACAAGTGCAGTTTTGATAAAACTGCGGCAAGTGTTTTGTTCCTTTGGCTGACCAAAGGAACCGAAAGTCACCCTCGCGGAAATGCCCTCAACCCAAGGGTCTGGACGGTTTCCGCTCGGGGGATTTTACTAAGGGGGAAGTCTTTGCTTACCTGTTTCGGATTTCGATTTTTTGCTAGTGGAACTTACGGGATCACCTACACACCCACAACTGATCGGGCTTAAATTTTATAGTGATACCCTCTTGGGAAATTCCTTCTGCGCCCTCTACATCAAGCCCATAAGGACTTATACTGATTTTTGCTTAAAAGAGTTGCGAAAAAATCTTCACAAAGCCGCATAAATCCAAGCCTTTGCTTGATTTTTTCGACTCTTTTTAAGCCAAAATCAGTACTACACAAACCACATTATAAAACCGGTGTAGACTTGGTTCTTTAGACATTTCCTCTCGTTGTTACTTCAGATTTCTTTAAACTCCTCCCAGCCCCTATTCCCGGGTCTAAATGAACAAGTCTGTATAAAACAGCATTTTTTTGCATATTCGTCGACTTTGCGCCCGGGAAGCCGCAAATAGGTTCACCTTCCGACGATAGTGCTATCCCCGCGTCCCCCTGTCTTTCGTCCCAAATCTCCGCCGGCGGTATGGTATAGTTTGGGAAAAAGCATAAAGAGCAAGGAAAAACCAAGCAGATTAAATAACAAAGTTGGTATTATTATAAAGCCTAAGCCCGATCGGTAGTGGTTGTACGGGAAATCCCTTGATCTCCGCTGACGAAAAAAACGAGAGCGGGGACAGAAAATCAAAATGCGCCGTCTAGCCAAATCCCCCGAGCGGAAACCGTCCAGACCCTTGGGTTGAGGACTTTTCCGCGAGCAAGCAGGATGCTTGCAGGCAAAAGCCCCAAGCGCCGCAGGACGCGGCGCATACAAAGCTTTTGACGTAGCTGACTTTGCGCCACTTTGGTCGGACAAAGTGGCAAAAAATTTGCCGCAATTTCTCAAATTTTCACTCGTTGGAAAAAGGGACGAAAACTGCCCCAAAACCCGCCATATCTCCTTTCCAAAAACAAATCCCCGCCCCCGAAGGGTCACCTTCGGGGGCGGGTCGTCATTTGATCTGCCGTTTTAAAAGCTTACTTTCTCTTTCTGGTGAGAGCGATCGCCGCGCCCGCAACGATCGCGAGACCGCCGATGAGCGCTACGTCCTCAACGCCGGTGTCGGGCGAACCCTTCGTGGAAGAAGCGGTCGCCGTCGCGGTGTCGCCCGCTACGGGAGCTTCCGTGGTCGCGGGAGCTTCCTCCGCCGCAGGAGTCTCTTCCGCCGCAGGAGCTTCGTCTTCGGTAATGTTCCCTTCGTCCGCGTCGTCGTCAAAGCCCTCGATCGTGAATTCGACCGCTAAGGACTCGGTCGGATACGCTAAGCCATAGCCGCCGATGTCGTTGTTCCAAGTGTTCGCGAGCGAGATGTTAAAGTGCGACTGAGTCTCGTCACAGATCGGGTTCTCGATCGTCTTAACGACTTCGCCGTCTACGATGATCTTCGCCTCGGTACAAACGATGCTACCGTCGTTCGGCGCGTCGGTCGAAACAAAGATTAGGTTAAAGTCGCTCGCCTTATCGAGCGCCCAGTCGATATCGCTCGCCGAAACGGTATATGTACCGTTCCCGTCGACCGTTACGTCCTCATAAGTCGCGTCGAGAAGGTAGCCGGCTACGTCATAGTCCCAGTTATCCTCATAATCCGGGAAGGTCTCCTCGGGAGCGTCGCCGCTACCCCATACGATAAAGTTATCGTGATAGCCCGACTCCGCGCCGTAACCGCTGTCATCCCAAGCGTTTCTGAAGCTGTAGACCGTGGTCTGGAAACCGATGTACGCGTCAAACGCGTCCGCCGCCGAAGCCGTGACCGCGAGGGTCGAAGCGACAGCCGCCGCGGCAACTCCTGCCGCAATAGCCTTAGAAAATTTCATTTTTAGAATCCTCCGCATAAATTGATGGGTCGCTTTTATAAAGCGACGTACTGATACAAGTTTATTATACCATTTCTTCTCGCGGTTGACAAGTGTCATTTTGCTTGAATTTTTTTGTTTTTTTACAACAAATTAGACAAATTTTACAGAGAATCTACGTTCGGTATACGATCTATCCGATCTCGATCGTCTCCCCGAGCGAAAAAGCGTAAAGGAGACATTCCTTTACCTTTAAGCCCGTCGCCTGTTCGAGCGCGTCGCGATAGATATATAGCTGACCCTCATACTCCTCGCGGAGCGTCTCGGCGCTGACGCCGACGTTCGTCTTATAGTCGACGAGGACGATCTCGCCGTCCTCGACGAAATAAAGGTCGGCGATCCCTTGGATAAACGGCTTCTCCTCCCCCTCGGGGATAGGCTCGGGGCTATACTCAAAAAAGATCGGGTACTCGCGATAGACCTCCCCGCTCGCGCGGATCCGCCGACATAGACTGCTTCCCAAAAAAATTTTTATCTCCTCGTCCTTGATCGCGCCGCGCTCCGCCTCGGTGAGCTTCCCCCGCTCGGCGAGCGCGTCGAGCTGGTCGACCCCGCCCGCGAAGTCGATCATCTCGAGCGCCTTATGATACGCGTCGCCCTTTTTCTTCCCCGAGAGCCGCTCGCCGCCGCGTAAAAAGCTCGGGACGCGGAGGAAGCGATCGATCTTATCGACCGTCGGCGCGAAGTCGTTCACGCTCTTTACGCCGACTTGGGTCGCGGTCGCCTTGGCGGGGATCTCGGCGTAGCGCCGATAGGGATAGGGCGTAAAGGGGGCGAGCCTCGGCGCTTCCCCCGCCTCTCCTTCTTTTTTTGGGAAGGGCTTCGCCGTGTAGCCGTAAAGCTCCTTCGTCTCGATCAGTCCCCGCTTGACCGCCCCGCTCTCCCCGACCCATTTTAGGTGAAGGCGCGGCTCGCTGTTCTCCCTTTTCGCCCCGATCGGGGCGGTAAAGACGAGCTTTTCCCTCGCCCTCGTCGCCGCGACGTAGAGGAGGCGCATCGCCTCGCTCTCCTCCTGTCGGCGGTTCTCGTCCTCGACATAGCGATAAAGGAAGGTCTCGAGCTTCAGCATTTTTTCGCGGTCAACGAGCTTTAGCCCGATCCCGCGCGTCGTCTCCGCCGCGAAAAGGGACGCGCCGCCATGGCGCTCCGCCGAGGAGAGGTTCGCGACGAAACAGATCGGGAACTCCAGCCCCTTTGACCCGTGAATGGTCATCAGCTTGACAGCGTTCTCCGACCCCGCGCCGCTGACGGTCTTTTGAGCCGGGGAAAATTTCGCGCTCCGCTCCATATAGCGTAAAAAGTCGTATAAGCCCCGGCTTCCCTTCGCCGAGAAGCGCCGCGCGTCCCCGATCAGGCGCTTTAGGTTCGCGTCCCGCCGTTCCCCGTCGGGGAGCGCCCGCGTCGCCTCGACAAAGCCGCTCTCGTCATAGATCTTTCGGACGAGCCGCTCGATCGGGTGTTCGGCGGCGTAGGCGCGAAGCTCGTCGAGCTCGGCGAGGAAACGCGCCGCCTTTTCGCTCGTCTCGGCGTAGCTCCTTAACCCCGCGTAAAGGCTCTTATGCCGCTTTTCCCCGCCGCCGAGCTTCGCCGACGCGAGCTCGTCCGCCGTAAAGGAATAGGGCGGTAGCGTCAAGACCGCCGCGAGCTCGCGGTCGCGATAGGGGTTATCGACGACCGTTAAGAGCGCGAGCGTAAAGCGTATCTCGGCGAAGTCGATATAGCGCGTCTCCTCCTTCGCCTCAAAAGCGATCCCCGCGCGGGCGAGCGCCCTTTTATAAATGTGCGCGTTCGACGCGTACCGCCCCATCAGGATCGCGAAGTCCCCGGGGCGACAGGGACGGCGCGCCCCCCTCTCCGTCACGGGGAAGCCGCTCTCGATCATCTCCCCGATCCGATCGGCGAGATACGCCGCCTCCGCCTCACGCGCCTTCTCGGCGCTCTCGCCGTGGATACGGATCAGCTCCGCGCCGTAGCGCTCGTCCGTCTCATAAAACATCCCTTGAATGAGTTTCGCGTCCTCGCCGTAGTCGATCCCCCCGCGCTCCCGTGTCATCGTCCCCTCAAAGATCGCGTTGACCGGCTCGATCACCTTCTCCGAGCTTCGGAAGTTTCGGTTCAAGAGGATCGTCCGGAAGGATTCGTCCTCGAGGAGGCGGATAAAGACGCGCGGATCCGCGCCGCGAAAGCGATAGATCGACTGCTTTACGTCGCCGACGAAATAAAGATTCTTCCCGTCCGCCGAGAGACGGCGAAAAATTTCATACTGGATCTCGTTACTGTCCTGAAACTCGTCGACGATGATGACGGCGATCCCGTCGGCGATCTCCCGCGCGGTCTTTTCGTCGCGTAGGAGGCGGAGCGCCGCCAGCTCGATGTCGGCGAAATCGACCTGATTGTCCCGCCGCTTACGCCGCGTAAATTCCTCCTCGAGCGCCTCGACCAGACCGACCAAGAGCCGAAAGACGGGGGCGCAGGTAAGACAGTCCTCCTCGGCGCGGTGAAAAAGCCCCGCGAGCGGGAGGAGCTTTTCGCGTATCTCTTTCAGCTCGTCGTGCGCCTCCTTCGCCGCCGTATTGTCATAATCCTTCGTTTTACGCGGGAGATCGGGGAGCTTCTCCGAGAGGAAAAGCTCCACCGCCTCGCGATCGGCGAAATCCGTACCGAGCGCCCGATAGCGCTCAAAAAACGAGCGCCAGCCCTCGGCGAAAAGGCGATCCCGCGCCTCCTCGGACAAGAGGAAGGGGCTATAAAGCGCCTCGCCCTCCGTAAGGAGCGGCGCGATCTCCCGCGCGTAAAATTCCTTTTTTAGAGGGGGGAGCTTTTCGGCGGGGTTCTCATAGATCGAGAGCTGATCGGCGAAAAAAGCCGCCGCGTCGGGGAGGTTGCGCGAAAATTCGTAAAGCCCTTGTACCGTCTCGGCGAGCGCCTCGTCGTTCTCCCCGCCGTACCAGTCATAGAGGAGCGCCTTCTCCTCCTCGTCCGCCGTCGCGTAAAAATCCTCGAGGACGGCGTCGAGCGCGAGAGAGAGCGTCTGTCCCGCGTCGTCGGCGACGGTGAAGTCGGGCGAAAGCTCTAAAAAAGCGCTGTATCGCCGTAAAAGGGAGAGACAAAAGGCGCTGATCGTCGAGATACTCGCGTCCTCGAGGCGAATGAGCTGTCGCCGTAAAAGCTCGCTCTCGGGGTCGCGCTCCGTCGCCGCCGAGAGCGCGGCGTTCAGCCGCGCCTTTAGCTCGCCCGCCGCCTTCTCGGTAAAGGTCACGACGACGAGCCGATCGGCGGGGACGGGGCTTTCCGCGTCGGTCAAAAGTCGGACGATCCGCTCGACGAGGACGGCGGTCTTCCCGCTCCCCGCCGCCGCCGAAACGACCGCCGCGCCGCCTCGATACGCGATCGCGGTCTCCTGTTCGGGCGTCCAGTTCATATCGGTTTCCCCCTTTGTTTTTCCTTTAGGGAAGGGTGCTTTCCCTTTCGTTTAGAATAAATTCGGCGATCTCGTCGGCGACCGTCGGGTCGACCGACCCGCTTTCATCGGTGAAAAAATGCCCCAAGCCCTCAAAAAGCCGAAAGCGGCAGTTCTCCTTCCCCGCGAGGAGCGTTTCCCACTCGGCGTAGTCGAGATCGGCGTAGACCTGTACGTCCTCGCTCCCCTGTAAAAACAGGAGCGGACATTCGAGCGAAAGCGCCGCCCCCGCCCCGTCGATCTCGTTCAGCGACCGCCAATAGGCGGCGTTCGCGCCGAAGTAGTCCCCCGTATCGTCCTCGCCGAGCGTTTTGATCCGCGCGGCTTCGGCGACGACGGTCGACATCGCCGCCGCGAAGGTCTCGTCGCTCGGGTCTAAGCCGCTTTCGCCCAGCGCCGCCTTATATTGGCTCACAATAATGTCCTCGAGCCGACGCGGGCTTCCCGCGAGCGAGATCACGCCGCGAATTTCGCCGTCCTCCGCCGCGAGCGCGGGCGCGAGCATTCCCCCGAGGCTGTGACCGAGGAGGAATATTTGATCCCCGACCCGCTCGTCCGCCCTCGCGAGAGCGATCGCCGCGCGAACGTCCGCTAAGACCTCGGTCTCGATCGTGACGCTCGTCGGGTCGTCCGCGAGCGCGGGATATTGATAAAACCGCTTATTAAAGCGGATCGAGGCGATCCCCCGCGCGGCGAGACCATGGGCGAGATCGCGAAAGGGTCGCGCCCCGCCGACCGTTTCGTCGAGGTCGCTTTGTCCCGATCCCTGAATGAAAACAACGACGGGCGGGCGCTCCGCCCCTTTTGGGAGAGTCAAAAGCCCGTCGAGCCGATATTCGCCGACCGCGACCGCGATCTCGGTATACGCCCTGTCCTCCATGTCCTCGGTCGGCTCGGGTAAGACGCGGTAATTCAGCCAAAGCCCGTCGATCTCGCCTTCTTCATTAAAGACGAAGGTCGCCAAGACCCCCGTATTCGCGTATTCGAGCGTCACGGCGACCGTGACCGCGCCGTCCCTTTCGCTCTCGGACAGGTCGTAGACCCCGCGATATTCCCCCGCCCCGGCGACGACCCCGTCCCACGCAGCCTTCAGCGCCGCCTCGTCGAGACTCTCCCTCATCGCGGCGGAGAAACGCGCCGCGCAGTCCGAGAAATCGCCGTTCGCCATTTCCTCGCCGAGCGCTTGCGCTGTTTCACTAAGCGCCCCCGCCGTCTCGGCGAGGGTCGGGGCTTTCGGCTCGTCCTCCGCCGCAGCCGTCTCCTCGGAAGGGATCGGCTCGGCGGGCTTGTCCGCCGTCGTAACGGCGGACAGCGCGGGCGACCCGCTCTCGGCGGAACAGGCGGACAAAAGAACGCCGACCGCGAGGAAAAGGGACAACAGCTTCTTTTTCATGACAGATCTCCTTTTGGGGAAGGCGTGCGTCCCGCCCGCCCCTCAAAAGCCGGGTAATTAAAGCTTTTTCACGGGGAAAAAGAAATATTCCTCCCCCGTTTTGGGGTCGGTGAAATCGTGAACCGCGCCCGCTAATGAAAGTCCGTTCTCCTCTAAATAGCGGAGCGTATCGGGGAAGGCGGTCTCGCTCTCCTTCCGCGCGACGCGGTACTCATACGCGGGGACGACCCATTTCGTCCAGCCCTCGGGCGCTTTCGCGTCGAGCGGACACTCAGCCCCCGCCAAATAAAGCCCCTTCTCAAAATTTTCCCACGGGAGGAAGGAACGCGTGAGATCGCTCATCGCGCCCCAAAACCCGACAGGGTCGCCGTTTTCGTCCGTTTTTATAAGCGCTTTAATTTCCTCAAAATGCGTATTCGCCTCGTCCCAAAGGCGGGCGATAAAGCCCGCGCCTTCCTCGGTCGAGCCTTCCTTCCCGATCACAGCGAAGGACTCCTTTTGTCTTATTTCGATGTTCATTGGTCTTATCTCCTTTTTTATTTTGGTTCATTCGGCGTTCCCGCCTCGATCCGCTCGATCACGTCCCGATATTCGGGGAAGTCGCTCTCGATCCTTTTCCGACAGCGCGTTAGGAACGCCTCGCGGCGCGCGGGATCGTCGCGCATCGCCTGCTTCGCGCCCCAAAGGTGAGTATAGTCGTCTTGGGCGACGAAAAGGCGCTCATAGTCGAGGAGGGTCTCGATCGGCGTTTTTGTCATCGCGCAAAGCATGGAGAGTAGCCTTTGCTCCGCGAAGACCATCGGACAAAGCGGATCGCCGCTTTTCGGCGCGGACTTCATAAACGCGATCGACTGGCTCGCGTAAAAGCGGCGAAAGGACTCGTCGGGGATATACAAAAACGCCGTATTACAGGGGAGAACGGTCGGGTCGAGCCGCTCTAAGAGGGGGAAGTCCGCGCCGAAGCCGCGCGGGTCGGGATAAATTTCCGGCGTGATCGCCTCGCGGTGGGCGGCGGTCACGGCGGTTTTTGACAGCTCGAGCTTTTTCCAGACGATAAAGTCCTCGTCCACGAGGGCGTAATCCCCCGCCGTCTCGCGAAGGGCGATCAGCTTCCCCGCCGCCCAAAACATTTCGGGGTCGATCCCCTCCTGATCCGTCGGGATCACGTCGCGGATCTCGTCCCAGACTCGCTCGATCCCGAGCCGCCTATAATACGCCGCGCCGACCCGATCGGTACAAAGGAAGATGCGCCCGTTACGCCTGCGCCACGCGAGCGCCGACAAAACGGCGGTATAAAGCCCGAATTTTTCGATGGAATAAATGCCGTCCCTTCGCTTGGAGAAGAACGGCATAGTTGCGTTTACATGAATTGCGTCCATATTAGATCAAATGTATCCCGTACCCGTATTCGTTTAACGGGCAGGAACTCAGGTTGATAAGCGTCCGCCGATATTCCTCCTCGGTGATCTCGGCGTTCCCCGCGTAAAAGCGATAAGAGCCGCTAAACGACCCTTTTCGATAGCTTCCCGCGCGGAAGGAACCGCCCGCCCCGAAGCTTGTCCGATAAAACGAGCCTTTTCGGTACGACCCGCGCTCAAATTCCCATTCCCATTCATAGCGATAAGAGCCGAGCCGATATGAGCCGATATAATATGACCCGACTTGAAACGACCCCGTTCGGAACGATCCGAGCCGATACGACCCCGAGGGGAGATGATAAGACCCAAAGGAGTACGAGCCTCGCGGGGCGAACCCTTCCCTAAAATAAGAGGAAGGGAGCGGTCGGGCGGCGGCGGAGGGCGGCTTTTTGATCAGACAGGCGGGGAGGCGCGTCTTACGCGCGGGGCGAACGCCGAAGATGTGTTCGAGCTGTTCGCCGATGTCGCCGCCGTAGTCGATCGCCCGAACGCGGGCGAGGATCGCCGCCTCCCCCGCGTCGCTCAGCCAGCGCTCGAGCGTCCCGCCGAGGAGATAGCCGCTCACGAGCGCGGTATCAAAATATCGCCGAAGCGTCGGCACGTCGTAAGCCCGCGCCTCGCCGAGATATAAACACCAGCTACTGCTTTTCACCCGCGCTCACCTCACTTTTTAGGGACAAAGCCCCATACTAAACTTAGTATAACATAAAATCGGGAAAAAAGCAATAGCGGCGGCGAAAATTTCACCCTCGGCGGCGTTTTTTACGCGAATACCCGCGAGAGGTCGCTCCCGCGGGTATTCGTATTACGATAGGGCTTCCTCGGGTTCGTCCTCGACCCCTTCGTCGCCGACCGTCTCCGAGGGCTCGGGGTCGTCCGCGATCGCGGGGATGTTCCCGAGCGCCGCTTCGTCCGCCCCCTGATCGGTCGGGAGCGCGATCGGCTCTCCGAGGTATTCGCCGAGCTTCGCCGCCAGCTCGCTTAGATCGAGAAAGGACGAAAAATACAGGATCTCGTCGAGCTTTTCGCGAAGCGCCTCGGGCGGGATCGCCTCCGCCGTATAGTCCGCGACCGTGTGAGCGTCGAGCCACGCGGGGGAATAAATTTTCCCGTTGGCGTAGACGGCGGCGGGACTGACGAAATACGCCGCGACCGCGTCCCGCTCCCCGTCGCATAACAGCGCGATCTCCTCGTCCGTGAGGCTTACTTCCCAGCCGTTTTCGCGGTCGATCACCGCCAACTCGGTCAGCCGCGCGCGGATCGCCTCTTTTTCGTCGGGGAAGTCGCAAATCAGCGCGTAAAGGTTCACGTCCTCCGCGAGGTCGGTCGGGGCGGCGTTCGCCTCCTTCCCGATCCGCCATTCCTCAAAAGCCTCCTCGCCGACGATCCGAATGATCCCGCCGTCGATCCGCGCGATCGACTGATCGGCGAGCGCGTAATAAAGCGCCAGCTCGTCCCCGCCGATCGCCCGCGCCGTTATCATCGGCTCGTCCGCGAGCGCCGCCGGTTCGTCCGCGACCCAAAATTCGTCGCTATACGCCGCGATCCCGCTTTCGTCGAGCGCTTCCGCGTTTTTATTTTGGGAAGGGTTCTCCCCCGCCGCCTCCGTGATCGTCTCGCCCGTTTCGATCATCTCCGCGACCCCGATCGGGCGAAGAACACCGAGACCGATCGCCCCGAAGGAGAGGAGGACGACCGCCGCCGCGAGCCCGACGAAGCGCACACCTGCCCCAAAAGGACTTTTGCGGGGCTTCTCCGCCTCCTCCCTCATCATCGCCGAGACACATTCGATCAGCGCGGGCGAGGGGGAGAAACGGTCGAGGTCTTCCCTTAGCTTTTCTTTAAAATAGGTCGTCATCATTCAAACAGATCCTCCTGTAAAAGGTCTTTGAGTATCGCCCTCGCGCGGGCGAGCCGCGATTTAACGGCGGATTCGCCGATCCCGAGGAGCTTCGCGATCCGCGCGACCGATAAGTCCTCGTAATAAAAGAGGTGGATCGCGACCCGATAGCGCTCGGGGAGCTTTAAGACCGCGCCGTATACCTCCGACTTTGTTTCGATCTCGCGGAGGCGTTCGTCCTCGCGCCCCTCGTTATTAAGCGTCGCCTCCGAGGCGCTCGCCTCGCGGTGACGCGACCAAGCCGAGGTATGGAGGGATTTCGCGCAGTTGATCGTCGCGCGGAGGAGCCACGCCTTACGATGCTCCTCGTCGCGATAAGTCTTATCCGCGCGGATATAGCGGAGAAAGACCTCTTGTAAAAGATCCTCCGCGTCGGCGGGATTTCCCGTTCGCGAGACGGCGAGACGATAGACCATGTCGGCGTAAGCCCGCATGACCTCGTCAAAGCTCTCCCGCGTGATCAAGGAAAGTTCTGTCATTTTTTCACCCTGCTTGCTTCCGTAACCTCACCCGGGCAGGTGTGCAGGTGTACCGGCGCGCGGAGACGTTACGGAGTACGTTTTAAAATCGATCTCATATATAACACTTTACGGAAGGAGAAAAGGTCGCAAAAAATTTTTAAAAAAATCCGCGCGTCCGTTTTTTGAACGCGCGGAGATCGGAAATTTTTTATTCGCCGTCAGATCATCGACGCTTCCCAACAGTCGGGCGCGGTCAGACCGAGCATTTTTACGACGGTCGGCGCGATATTCGCGAGACCGTAAGCGCCCTCCTTGATCGTATACTTTACGTCCTTATCATAGATGATAAAGGGGACGGGGTTGAGCGAATGAGCGGTACGGACCGCGACCTCGCCCTTTTTGTTCCGCTCGAGCATTTCGTCGGCGTTCCCGTGGTCGGCGGTGACGAGCATCGTCACCCCGCATTCGTCACAGACCTTCATGAGCCGCGCGAGCGCGAGATCGACCGACTCCATCGCCGTGATCGTCGCGGGGAGGCTTCCCGTATGCCCGACCATATCCCCGTTGGGGAAGTTACAGCGGATAAAGTCATACTTCCCCGAGCGGATCACCTCGATGAGGTCGTCGGTGATGTCCGCCGACTTCATCCACGGGCGCTCGTCAAAGCTCACGTTATCCGAGGGGATCTCTTTATACGTCTCGAGCTCCTCGCTGAATTTCCCGCTCCTGTTCCCGTTCCAGAAGTAGGTCACGTGACCGTACTTTTGCGTCTCGGATACCGCGTACTGGCGAAGTCCCGCCTTGACAAGCACCTCCGAGAGGGTGTTCGTGATCTCGGGGGGGTCGACGAGATACTTCTCGGGGAGCTTTAGATCGCCGTCGTACTGGAGCATACCCGCGTAAACGACGTCCGGCTTCGCCCCGCGCGGGAAGGCGTCAAAATCGGCGCAGTCAAACGCCATCGACAGCTCGATCGCGCGGTCGCCTCGGAAGTTGAATAAGATCACGCTGTCGTGATCGACGATCCGCCCGACCGCTTCGCCGTTCTCGGCGATGACGAAGGCAGGGAGATCCTGATCAATCACGCCGGGGATCTCCTTACGATAGGTCTCGACCGCCTCGAGCGCGGACGCGAACTGTCTCCCCTCGCCCTTTACGTGCGTGTTCCAGCCCAGCTCGACCATGCCCCAGTTCGCCTTATAGCGATCCATCGTGACCTTCATCCGTCCGCCGCCGCTCGCGATCCGCGCGTCAAAGCTCCCGTCGTTCAGCTCCTTTAGACAGCTCTCAAGCTCCTCGATATAGATCGGCGCGGAGGTCGCGGGGACGTCCCGCCCGTCGAGGAGGATATGACAGCGTACCTTCGCGACGCCGTCCGCCTTCGCCCGCTTTAACATACCGATCAGGTGGGCGATGTTTGAGTGAACGTTCCCGTCGGAGAGTAGCCCGATAAAATGGAGCGTCGAACGGTTCGTTTTTACGTTCCCGACGATCTCCTTCCAAGTCGCCGAATCGTACATCTTCCCGCTCTCGATCGACTCGTTGACGAGCTTCGCCCCTTGGGAATAAATTTGACCGCAGCCGATCGCGTTATGACCGACCTCGCTGTTTCCCATGTCGTCGTCGGTCGGTAGCCCGACCGCGTCGCCATGCGCCTTTAGCCGCATCATCGGACAGGTCGCCATCAGCCCGTCCAGCGTGGGCGTATTCGCGAGCGTCACCGCATCGCCCAGCCCCGTCTTTGAAAATCCAACGCCGTCCATGACGACTAATAAAATGGGTTTTGCCATTGTTGTTCCTCCTTTTGACTTTTTGAGAGAGAAATTTATGAGAGAAATTTTTATGATCGTGGGGACGCCGTCCCCACACCCCTGCTTCTTTTTGTGCCAAAAAGAAGCAAAAATCAATAATGCTTTATACAGAAAATCATAGCCTTGTTATTCCGTACATCATTTCAATTTTTGATAAATTTTATTCCGCGCCTTCCAAAATGTCTCTCATCATCTCGTCAACATCGGAATACTTCTTGTATTTCTCCGGGTGCTTTTTCATATCCTCGACCTCCCGAAAGGCTTTAAGAAGCTCTTCGCCGGCAATTTGCTCTTCGGTCTCGTTCATAGTAATGATCTGCCCCCCCTTTGTTTTCTAAGCGGGATATAAGCGTTCTACTTCCCGTCGCTTGACCTTGAGGAGGTTCCCTTTAACCGATCGATCGCGCCCTTTAAAATTTCGACCGCTTTTTCGGTATTGCCCGATTCGATCAGCGCGACGATCAGTTCGTACTGTGTACAAAGCTCTTGATTTGTCATAGGCTTTCCTCCTATCTTCCGCTCTCACATAAATAGCCGAATATCGCGTTCCCTTCAATTTCGCCTAAACCTTTCTAAAGATTTATAAAAGTTTAGGTCAAGCCTTTTCAAAGGCTTGCTGGGGCGTTGGGACGGAGTCCCCACATCTTAATATTTCTCTCTTAAAAATCTCTTATAAAACTTACCCGTTCGCCGCCGCTTTTACGATCTCGGTAAAATCCGCCGCCTTGAGCGAAGCGCCGCCGATGAGACCGCCGTCCACGTTGGGCTTGGCGACGAGCTCCGCCGCGTTCTTGGCGTTCATCGAGCCGCCGTACTGGATCGTCATACCCTCGGCGACCGCCGCGCCGTAGAGCTTCGCGAGCGTCGCGCGGATAAAGGCACAGACCTCCTCCGCCTGTTCGGCGGTCGCGGTCTTACCCGTCCCGATCGCCCAAACCGGCTCATACGCGATCACGCACTTTTTTACGTCCTCGGCGGCGATCCCGAAGAAGTCGAGCTTGATCTGACGCGCGACGACCTCCTCGGTGATGTTACATTCCCGCTCCCAGAGGAGTTCGCCTACGCAGACGATCGGGATCAGCCCCGCCGCGAGCGCCGCCTTCGTCCGCTTATTGACGGTCTCGTCCGTCTCGCCGAAGTACTGCCGCCGCTCGCTGTGACCGAGGACGACATAGCTCACGCCCATCTCCGCCAGCATATCGGCGGAAATTTCACCCGTGAAAGCGCCGCTCTTCTCAAAGTGACAGTTCTCCGCGCCGACCTTGATATTCGTCCCCGCCGTCGCGGCGAGCGCCGTTTCGAGGTTCGTGAAGGGAACACAGGCGACGATCTCCACGCCCGAAACGTCCTTAACGAGCGGACTGAGTTCCTCTAAGAGCGCCTTCGCCTCGGGGCGTGTCTTATTCATTTTCCAGTTCCCGGCGATGATCGCCTTTCTGGTGGATTTGTTCATTTCGTTTTCCTCCTTGTGATGTTGATAATAACAGTCGAGTAGGGCTAAGATCGGGACGCCCTCGATCGTCATCCCGTCGAGCTTACAGTCGGAAATTTCCGCGCCCGAGAGGTCGCATTCCATAAATCCCGCGCCTTGGAGATTACACTCCGCGAAGCTGATCCCCCGCGCGTCGCTGCACACGATCCCGAGTCCCGCGAGATCGTCGCGCATCAGGCAGCAGCCCGACATATCACATTCCTCAAAGCTCCCGCTGACCCGGCTTTTTGTCACGGTGAAGCGCTCAAAGCGCTGCTCCGTAATCGTTTTGTCCTCGCTCATAAAAACCTCCCGTCCTTTCGCGCGCCCGTCGGCTCGCAGTCCTGCCCAAAAAATTTACGAAAAACAAGCGCGGGCGAACGTTCGGAAACGTCCGCCTTATGCCTATTCCTTACTTGTCTTGAATCACGTCGATCCCGGGGAGTACCTTCCCCTCGAGATATTCGAGCGACGCGCCGCCGCCCGTCGAGATATGGCTCATCTTATCCGCGAAGCCGAGCTGTACGACCGCCGCCGCGCTGTCGCCGCCGCCGATAACGGTCGTCGCGTCGGTCTCGGCGAGCGCCTTAGCGACCGCGATCGTCCCCTTGGCGAGGGTCGGGTTCTCAAATACGCCCATAGGTCCGTTCCATACGACGGTCTTCGCCGACTTTACCGCCTCGGCGAAGAGGGCTTGGGTCTTTTCGCCGATGTCGAGACCCATTTTATCCGAGGGGATACTGTCCGAGGGGACGGTCTCGATCTCGATCGACGCGTCGATCGGGTCGGGGAAGGACTTCGCCACGACCGTATCCACGGGGAGGAGGAGCTTTTTCCCGAGCTTCTCCGCCTTCTCGAGCATCTCCTTACAATAGCCGAGCTTTTCGTCGTCGACGAGCGACGTCCCGACCTCGTTCCCCTTCGCTTTTAAAAAGGTATACGCCATACCGCCGCCGATAATTAAAGTATCACACTTCTCGAGGAGGTTTGAGATCACGTTGAGCTTATCCGCGACCTTCGCGCCGCCGAGGATCGCGACGAAGGGACGAACCGGATCCTCGACCGCGTTCCCGAGGAAGTCGATCTCCTTATTCATAAGATAGCCGACCGCCGTCTCTTTGACGTACTTCGTTACGCCCGCCGTCGAGGCGTGAGCGCGGTGCGCCGAACCAAAGGCGTCCATTACGAAAAATTCGCCGTTTACGAGCTCGGCGAGCTCCTTACTGAGGTTATCGCCGTTCTTGGTCTCGTCCGCGCCGCGAAAGCGCGTATTCTCGAGTACGACGATCTCGCCGTCCTTCATCTCCGCGACCGCCTTCTTGGCGTTCTCGCCGACGACGCTGTCGTCCGCCGCAAAGATCACGTTCGTCTTAACGAGCTCGGCTAAGCGCTCCGCCGCGGGCGCGAGGGAAAATTTCGCTTCCGGACCGTTCTTCGGCTTCCCAAGGTGGGAACAAAGGACGATCTTAGCCCCGCTCTCGATCAGCTTGTTGATCGTCGGGAGGGCGGCGACGATCCGATTATCGTTCGTGATCTTACCGTCCTTTAGCGGTACGTTAAAGTCCACGCGGACGAGAACGTGCTTCCCCTTTACCTTCGGCGCGAGATCCTCGACATTCTTTTTGTTTAACTTGCTCATTTCGGTTCATTCCTTTCTTGTTTTTCCCGGAGACCGGGACCTCTTTTCCTGTTATCTATTATAGCAGATTTTTCGGTCGTTTTCAATAGGATTTTCAGGAAAATTTTTCCCGACATTTTTCCTTAATATTTTTTGGGAAGCGGGGGCTTCGCGCCCCCACGCCCCCGCGCCCCGTTTGCGGCTTTACCGCCTTCTTCATTTAAATTTTAGAAAATTTTCGCGGGAAAAAGTCCGCATTGACTTTTTTCGCCGCGCGTGGTACAATAGAAATGCGCCGAAAAAAGCCGAAGGCTGTCAAAAAACGGAAGCGGCGAAGGTCGGCGCGAATTTGATTCAATGGAATGATCCGAATGAAACAACCAAAGCTTTTATCCCGGCTTCTCGCCGCGCTCCTCCTGATCGCGGCGGGCGGCTGTGTCAATATCGCCGATCGGACGCTCCCCGAGACCTCGGCGACGACGGTCACGACGCCGCCGCCGAGCGAGATCAAGACGGTCTCGGTCGCGACGACCACGAGCGAAAAAAGCGCCCCCGAGAGCGCCTTTATCACGACCGCCGACGCCCCCGAGGCGGAGGTCTATCACGACTTCCCTTTAAGCGACGCGGATCGCGGGTTCCTCGACGGGTGCGTTTTTGTCGGCGACAGTATCTGCAGCGGGCTGATGTTTTATGATATCCTGACCCCGGAACAGGTCGCGGCGCAGGGGAACATCGCCGCCCGCAATATCTTTGACTTTACGTTTACCGAGGACGGGGCTGAGCTGTCGCTCCTCTCGCTCCTCGTCGACCGAAAGCCCGAGACCGTCGTTTTTTCCATGGGGATGAACGACGTCAACATCACGTCGAAGCAGGAATTCGCCGAGAATTACAAGAACCTCCTTCGGACGGCGGAGGGCTTTCTCCCCGACGCGCGGCTCGTCGTCCTCTCGATCACGCCCGTCGAGGAGGATTCCGCCTTCACGGCGAACGAGACGATCGACCTCTTTAACGAGGCGCTCGCCGAGATGATCGCCGAGAACGAAAAGTGGGTCTACGTCGACGTTTCCCCGGAAATGAAAAATTCGCGTAACGCCCTCAAGACGAATTATAACGGGGGCGACGGGATCCATCTCTCCCCCGACGCTTACGCCGCGATCTTGGGTCAGCTCTGCGACCGGCTGGTCATAGACAACGACCCCGATATTGTGATCTCGGATTGACGCGGGGACGCGAGAGAGACGCGAGAAGAGAAAAAATTTTATGTGGGGACGCTGTCCCCACGCCCCTGCAAGCCTTTGAATAAGGCTTGTACTGTTTCGCTCCGAATGTGTAGACAAAAATTCCGCACAAAATCCTTAAGTTCAAGATTTTGTGCGGAATTTTTGTACACATTCATGTCGCGAAACAGTACGACCTAAACTTTAATATTGCTTTAAAAAGCTTTTTGTTTTGGGAAGGAGTACAGAGCGGCAAGTCCGTAAAAATTCGGGAAAAGGTCGAAAGCCCGTCCATTTAACACCCGGGAACAGGGGCTGGGAGGAGTTTAAAGAAATCTGAAGTAAAAACGAGAGGAAATGTCTAGAGAACCAAGTCTAAACCGGTTCTATAATGTGGTTTGCGAAAACGTTCTGTGGGCTTGATGTAGAGGGCGCAGAAGGAACATCCCAAGAGGGTATCGCTATAAAATTTATGCCCGAACCGTCGCGGGTGTGTAGGAAATCCCTTAATTTCCGCTGACGAAAAAACGTAAACGGGGACAGGAAATCAAAATGCGCCGTCTAGTAAAATCCCCCGAGCGGAAACCGTCCAGACCCTTGGGCTGAGGACATTTCCGCGAGCAAGCAGGATGCTTGCAGGCAAAAGCCCCAAGCGCCGCACGGCAATACCTCTAGCCGTAGGGACGCGGCGCATACAAAGCTTTTGCCGAGGCGAGCTTTGCGCCACTTTGGTCGGACAAAGTGGCAAAAAAATTGCCGCAATTTCTCAAATTTGCACTTGTTGGAAAAAGGGACAAAACACACTTGTTCCGAATTTTTACCAACACAGCGAAATAAACCCTTCTAAAAAATAAAAACGCGATATTCGGAAAATTTTCGAACATCGCGTACTTTTTTATTCACAAAAGCTTTTTAAAGCAATATTAAAAGTTTCGGTCAAGCCTTTTCAAAGGCTTGTGGGGCGCGGGGCGAAGCCCCGCCTAATATCCTTCTCTCTGTTTTCTCTTTATCTTCTCTCCATTCTCTCTTTAAATCTCTCCTCAAAAAAATTTCAAAAAGGGGTTGCATTTCACTATATATTGTGGTATAATAGGTTTACGTCATCAAGATATGCCGATTTGTACACATTCGGAGTGGAGCAGTATCGGGTACATTGAGATAAATCAGAGACGGGGCTTTCCCGCAAAAGAAAGGACAAGATCATCACCATGAAAAACGTACAACTGACCGTAACGGGCGCGGATCTCAGCGACGAAGAGATCCAGGAATATGTCAATCGGGGGCGGGAGAATAAGCCCTCGCAAAAGCTTCTCGCCGTGGCGATCAACGCCGACGGCGATTACGTCGACCTCTCTTACACCTATGAGGATCGCCCCTTTGAGCGTATTCGGCGGATCACGGGTTATCTTGTCGGGACGCTCGACCGCTTTAACAACGCGAAGAGAGCCGAGGTTCTCGACCGCGTGATGCACGACGTCCCCGACGACTGTGAAGACGTCTATGTTAGTTGAATACTCGTATGATTTTTTCCTCCCGCGTCCCCGTACCGTTTCGGTGCGGGGACGCCGCTTTTTCTGCGGTTCGGGTTGACAAAACGGGAAAGTGTTGGTATAATAGAAGAAGAACGGACGGATAGGTGGATCACAACGTGCAATTTGTGGGTAAGATCGACAGAAAAATCTATAAATGCGTCAACGACGATATTGTTACGGACGAGGTCGTTATTACCCCTCGTCGGGTGAGGCATATCCAAAAACGGCATCCAAACGATTACGAAAGATATTTTCAGTATGCCGCTCAAATCATCGAAAACCCGGATTATATCTTAGAGTCGGGTAATCCAAACATCGCTTTTATTTTAAAACATATTCGCGACGAGGGCAATTATCAGCTCATACTTTGGTTAAGGACCTCAAAAGACCCGTCCGAATTTAAAAATTCCGTTGTGACCTTTTTAAAGGTCAACAAAAAAAGATACCGACGTTATTTAAAAACGAAAAAAATCCTTTACAAATCCAAATAAATGCGCTATAATATAAAGTAGGATAAGGATAGCTGTTCGAGGTGGTAAATTTCGTGGCAACCACACGCCGATGGTAACGACAGGGGAGATCCCGAGAGATGCAGGAGACATGCCACGCCTGCCGAATAGCGTATCAAGCCCCGCCGTGCTTTGTCATGGCGGGGCTTCCTTTTTGAGGAGAAAGCGGGTTGACAAAACGGGAGATTATGATATAATAGAAGAAAAAGAAACAGTCAGGCGGGCGGAAATGTGTATTTTATCGGAAAAATCGACACCAAAAAATTTAAAGCGGTCGCTGACAGCATTGTTACCGACGAGGTAATTATAACAAACGAGCGAATCCGCCATATAAAGGATCACCACCCGAACGATTTTGAAGAATACTGTCACTATATGCGAGAGATCGTCTCCGACCCGGATTATATTATTGAGGCGAATAAACCGAGATCCGCCCTGCTCTTAAAGACATTTCGCAAAGGGGATCGATATTTTAAAACAGTTTTAAGGCTTGTGACCCCCGCCGACAACTCGGATTTTAAAAACTCGATCATTACGTTTATGAAAATCAACGAATCGGAATGGAATCGGCTGATAAAAAACAAAAAAATCCTTTACAAATCCGAATAAATGTGTTATAATAAGTGTAAAGATAATAAGAGCTGTTTGAGGTGGAAGAATCCGTCCCCGTCCACACGCCGAAGGCTTGACAGGGGTGACCCGAGAGATGCAGGAGAATGGGACGCCTGCCAAACAGCCGCTTATGCGCCCTACCCCGATCACTCGGGGAAGGGCGTTTTCTTTCCCCCACCGAGACCCGCCGTGAAGCACGCCTTCCGAAAAAATAAAACAACAAGCTCTCCCGCCCGATCAAGGAAGGAGAGCTTTTGTCACACTATGTAGCTTATTCGTCGCACTTTTTCCCGCAGCCGTCGCAGAACTTCGCGCCCGCCTCGAGCGCCTTCCCACAGCCGGAGCAGAATTTCGCGCCCGTCTTCGGCGCGGGCGGAGCCGCCGGCGTGATGCTTACCTTCGGGAGCGCGACCGAGAAGGGATCCGCCGAGGTCTTCCCCTCGCCGTTCTGATCCTTTAGCTTGGCGTTGATCTCGTTCGTGTTCCGTACTAAGAGGATCAGCATGATCGCGAACTCGTAGGCGATCCTAACCACGATATTCCCGAGAATGATCTGGAGCGGGCAGAGTAAAAGCCCGATCAGCCCATAGGCGAACTGTAAAAACGCCGTCAGCGTGACCGCGATCGCCGAGATCAGATAAAGGATCTTAATGACCGCCTCGATCGTCAGGACGCGGAAATGGACAAAATCATAGATCCACTTCATAAAGCCCTTATACTTCCCGTCCTTTTGCTTCCCGAATACGAGGAAGTAGAGGACGACCCCGCCCGCGATCGCCGCGATCAAAAAGATCACCGTTAAGATCCCGACCGTTTTTAACGTCGAATAATCCGACACCGCCAAATGAAATAAATCGCCGATTCCCATAAGTACCCCCTGAAAATTTGTTTGATTTGCGGCGTATCGCCGCCTTAAAGTGACATTATCTACAGTATACCATATTTCGACCGCGCTTGTCAACCGCTTTTTTTCGATTTTCCCAAAACGACCCGCCCGATCCCTTGTAAGTCGGGGAGGATCTCCGCCGTCAGCCCCGCCGCCGTAAAAATTTCGGCGACCGCCGCCGCCTGTCCGTCGCCCACCTCGACCGCGAATATCCCCCCGTCGGCAAGGCGCGCCCCCCAGAGCGGGACGAGCGCCCGATAAAAATCCAGTCCGTCCGCCCCGCCAAAAAGCGCGGTCGTCGGCTCGCGCCGTACCTCGCACGGGAGCGCCCTCATCTCCTCCGCCGTGAGATAGGGCGGGTTAGAGACGATCACGTCAAAATTTTTTTGGGGAAGGACTGCGGGGTCGAGCGCGTCCGCTAAGATCGGGACGACGTTCGCGCGGTGAGCCTCGACGTTTTTTTTGAGATAGGCGAAGGCCGCCTCGTACCGCTCGACGGCATAGACCTCGGCGGAGCTGTTCAGCGCCGCCGCGACCGCGATACAGCCCGTCCCGCTACACAGATCGAGCATTGTCCCGCCCTTTCGCGCCTTCAGCGCGCGGATCGCGATCTCCGCCAAAAGCTCGGTCTCGGGGCGGGGGATCAGTACCCCCTCGCCGACGAAAAACGTCAGCCCGTAAAATTCCCACTTCCCAAAAAGATACTGGAGCGGCTCGCCCGCCGCTCGCCGCGCGGCGAGCGCGGTCATTTCCCGGAAAAGCTCCTCGCCGATCGGGTGGGCGAGGAGCGGCGACCGCCCCGAAAGCTCCTCAAAGATCTCATTTGCCTCATAGGCGGGGTCAAAAACGCCGCCGCCCGCCAGCTTCTCACGAAGGAGGCGTACCGCCTCGCGCGGCGTTATCGTCGGGCGCTCATCGCGGTGATCCGCATCGATTTCCGCAGACATTGCCGCTTTTTGTCCGTCGTCCGGCTTTCCCGGTCGTCGCTCTCCCTGCGGCTTTACCATTCGTCGCTCTCCCCGTCCTCGGGGATCACGGGGTTCATCGCCGCGATCGCCGCCTCGATCATACTGTCGTCCGGCTCGTTGGTCGTGAGCCGCTGGAGCGCGAGACCCGGCGCGGAGACGATCCGCGTCACGATATTATCATATCGCCCCGCAAGGCGGATCACCTCATAGGAGATCCCGACGATGACCGGGAGGAGGAGGAGCTTACACACCACGCGTAGGAGCATCGCGACCGCCTCGGTCGCGCCGAAGGCTTCCACAAAAAAGGCGTTCGTGATCGGGACGACCGAATAAACGAGGATACTGATAATTAAGACGAGGAAGATAAAGCTCGTCCCACAGCGCGGATGAAACCGCCGCATCGGGCGGATATTCTCGACGGTGAGCGGTTTTTTCGCCTCATAACAGGCGATCGTCTTATGCTCCGCGCCGTGATAGCCGTACATCCGCTTCATATCCTTCATATTCGAGACGATCCACATATACCCGACAAAGACCGCGATCTTTAAGACCCCCTCGAATAGCGACTGAAACGCCGAAAGATCGGTCTCGCCCGCCGCGAGCTGGATCAGCATAAAGAGCCACGTCGGGACAAAGACGAATAAAACAACCGCGAGCGCGACCCCGAGGATCATCGAGATCGCCATCAAGACCGGCATGAGCCTTTCGCCGAATTTATCGGTGAGCCATCGCTCAAACTTCGACGGCTCCTCGTCCTCCTCCTCGTCCGCCACGCCCGAGAGCTCCGCCGAGCGCGAAATATAGTGATAGCCGTCGAGGAGCTGGGAGACGAAGTTGATCGTCCCCCGGATAAACGGCGCTTTGTTATACCATTTTTTCTTCTTTAGCTCCTTCACCTCGACGGTGAGCGACCCGTCGGGGAGACGTACCGCCATCGCCGCCTTAGACGGTCCTTTCATCATGATCCCCTCGATGAGCGCCTGACCGCCGATCGTGGTCTTTTTTCCCTTCGTTTCGTTTTTATTTTTGGGCATTTTGTTTTGTTCCCTTTCCGTTTTGGTTTACCTGTTGTGTGCTTTCTTTTATTCTATCTTATTATACTTGATTTTACGGGTTTTGTCAACGGTAAGGCGACTTTGATGACAGATAAAAAGTGCTAATTAAACGGGACAAAATACGAAAAGGAGCAAAATTTTTAAAAATATCATTCGGGCGCTTGACAAAGAATTGATTTTGTGACATACTTATACTAACAGCCGTAGGAGTGCGCCTTTGCGCCTTGCCGCCGAGCGGCAAGGTGTTTAAAAGAGAAACCGACCATAAGGAACAGGAGGGTCTTATGACGACAAAAGATTACGCCGTAAGTGTGTTAGCATCGTTATCCGAAAAGAAAATGAGGGAATTTATCACGCTTTTTGCCGACGAAAACACGATCGCGAGGATGGAAAGCGATCTGATCGCCAACGATCCGAATTCTAAGCGTTATTCCGATTTTTCGGAATTTATGAAGGAAATGGAGAAAGAAGCGGATGACGAATAAGTATCAGGTAGTCGCTACGTCGATATTCAAAAAGGATTATAAGAGACTTATAAAAAGGAATTACAATGTAGCGTTTTTGAATGAGGTTGTAAGTAAACTGCAACGCGGTGAGAAGCTATCGGAAAGCAACAATGATCACGCGCTGACGGGAAATTGGAAAGGCTATAGAGAATGTCATATCCAGCCGGATTGGTTATTGATATACAAGGTCTACAATGACAAGTTGGTGCTTTCATTGACCCGAACGGGAACACACAGCGATATGGGCTTTTAACAAAAATAAGGGCAAGGGTATATTCTCTTGCCCTTATATTTCCGTATAAACCCCCAAAACATCACAAAAAATTCACAAATCCTTCTCAAAAATCCCGCGTTTTTTGACAAGCGTGACGAGAAAAGCCAAAAAGCCCCCAAAAATCAAACATTCCCCTTGACGAAAGGGGTAAAAGGCGCTATAATACAGAATAGCCTCGCGCGAGAAAAATTTTTTCAAAATTTCTCGTAAGAGGTATTGACAAATTCTGAAATCCATGCTACAATAGGGTAAATTAAATTTACATACCCATAGGAGGTAAATTCACTATGAAAAAGCTTTTATCCTTATTGACCGCGATCGCGATGATCGCGTCGATCGCGTCTTGTTCAAACGAAACGGTGGAGACGACGACCACGACGACCCCCGCCGAGACGACCTTAGCCCCCGAAGAGGACGAAGCCCCCGCCGGACTTGCCGGGCTTGCGGATTCCTCCGATGAGGAAGCGCCCGAGGAAACCGAATCCTCCGAGGAGACGGAAGCCCCCGAGGAGACCGAGGGAGCGACCGTCGACGAAAACGCCGAGCCGATCGAGATCGTCCGCGCGAACGCGCCGATCTACGCGAACTATATCGAGGAACAGACGATCCTCCCGATCTGCGTCGGCTTCGCTTATGACACGGATCTTTACGGGACGGGCGTCGCCTCTCATTGCGAAATGACAACGATCATCAAGTCCGCCAACGAAATGGCGGTCATTACCGCCGCCGACGGGGTCGAACAGGACATCATCATCACCGGCGACCGCTATTATATGGTCAGCCCCGACGAAAAGACCGCGCTCTATCTGGACATCGACGACGAGATGCGCGCCTCGCTCGAGGAAAGTATGACGACGGGTCTCGACAATAGTATCCAGTTTGACGCGGCGGCGGCGACCTATGAGACGGGGACGGAGGAATTTAACGGAGCGGAGTATCTTTATGAAAAGATCGTCGCGCCCGAGGTCGAGGTGACGCTTTACGCCGACCCCGCGACAAAGGACGTCCGCTATCTGATCTCCGCCGGGATCACGATGGAGGTCACCGACTTTACCCACGATATTCCCGACGACATCTTTACGATCCCCGCCGATTACGCCCTCGTCAGCATGGAGGACGCGCTGGACGCACAGTAAACGCCAAAAACGCTCCGCGACAAGCGGGGCGTTTTTTCACATCGATTTCAGCTGTTTTTCAGCCGTTCAACGAAACCCTTTTCCCGGGAAAAGCGGACTACAAAGTGTGAATGTATAATCAGACCCGAAAGGTGAAACTACTGTAATAAATAAAAAAAACAGAAAAAAGAAAGGAAACCGAACGTATGAAAAAGCTTTTGGCAATTTTAGCGGCGGGGGCGCTGATCCTCGCGGCGGGGGGCTGTAACGGCGACGAAGAGCCGTCAAAGACCGACGAAACGACAAAGGGCTCGGGCGGTAAGGTCACCCAGATCGTATTCGGCGACGGCTCGGACGCCGAGCCGGAGGAAGACACGACCTCGGAGGCGCTCGCCTTTTTAAAGGAAAAGATCCCGCTCTATGTCCGCTATCTCGAGACGCGGCGGGCGATCCCGCTGAGCTATGAGACGGCGATCGTCTCCGAGGGGACGCGCGCGACGGCGGGGGTCTATATCCGCGACGAAAAAACGCTCGCGCTCACGGCGTATGACGAGGACGGGGACGGCGTCCGCGTCGTCTATAAGGACGGGCGGGCTTATGAGATCGACGACGCGGCGCGGACGATCCGCTATATGAGCTATCCCGAGGAGAACGCCGCCGAGCTCGTCGAGAGCTATCGGATCAAGCTAAAGCTGAGCGAGGTCGAGAAATGCTCTTACGTCGACGACTATGAGGAGCTGAACGGCGTGGTCTATCAACACGAGATCATCTATGACGAACACGCCAACGCCTCAAACTTTTATTACGACGAGGAGACGGGCGAGATCCGCTATATCCGCGTCGGCGAAGAGGTGAGCGAGGTCCTGACCCTCACGAACGAGGTTACCGAGAGCGCCTTTGACCTCCCGACCGACTACACGATGATCGACTATGACGCCGAGCTCGCCTCGGAATACGCCTCGCGCTCGGCGGAGATCTCGCGCCAAAACGCCGAGGTTCTCGAGGCGGCTAAGACCGCCGAGACGACTGCCGCGCCGTGAGGCGGATGCGTACCGCCTCGGGCGATCCGTTTCCCCCTTCGCGCGGTCGAAAAGCCTTCGGCTCGGGGGTGGAGCTTCTCCGTAAGGGGCGGGTCATATTTCGTTTTTATTTTTGGGAAGGCGTGCGCTTGGGCGCACCCTCACAGACGGAAAAAAAGAGACTTCCTAGGGGAGGTCTCTTTTTTGTGGAATTATGCTTCTGAACGCCACATATTATAGTAGAACTTGTGTTTTGCCATTAACTGGTCGTGTGTTCCGTGTTCAACCACCGTTCCGTTTTTCATTACATAAATACAATCACAATTTTTGACAGTCGACAGTCTATGGGCGATAACAATACAGGTCAGCTCATCAGCAAGTCCAAAAATTGTATTTTTTACTGTATCCTCCGTTATCGTATCCAAATGACTGGTTGCTTCGTCTAAAATTAACAATTTGGGATTTCTTAAAAGCGATCTCGCTATTGCCAACCGTTGTTTTTGTCCGCCCGACAAATTTGCTCCGTTTTCTTCTACCGGCGTATCATATCCGAGTGGCAAAGATTGTATAAATTGATCAATATTTACTTGCTCACAAGCTTTTTGTATCTCTTCATCGGTTATCCCCTCATTACCGAGCCTTAAATTATTTTTTATCGTATCCGCGAACAAAAAAGTCTCCTGCTTAACATAAGCGATAACGGATCGTAATTCCGCTAAACTAAGCTCTTCGATAGGGACATCATCTATTTTTATAGTTCCACGCTCGGGTTTGTAAAATCCTAATAAAAGTTTAGCGATTGTGGTTTTCCCGCTACCGCTTTCGCCGACCAGCGCGATTTTTTGTCCTTTAAAAAACGAGATATTAACATCGTTTAATACTAAGCTCCTGTTTCCGTATCTGAAATCAATATGGCTTATTTCCCATTTGTCGGCTGACGGAAATATGCCTGAGCTTGTTTGAAGGGGTTCTTTATCCTGTTCAAGAATATCATTAAGACGTTCTATCGCCACAAAAGCGGATTGAACCTGTGGCTGAAGCTCCGTTAGATTTTTCACGGGTTCGGAAAAATAAGCCATTAGCGCATAATATGAAATGAGAGTACCTATCGTTATTTGTCCCGATATAACCATGGAAAATCCTATCCACAAGATCAGTACAACTCCGATCATTTCCGCCGTATCCGATAGCGCATTTTGTGAAACAGACAGCACGCTTGACTTAACGGCGGAGCTTATAAATTTCATAAACTTTTTTTTCGCGGTATTCTTAACCGCTTCTTCTGCTCTTGACGCCTTTACCGTTTCAGCTCCGTCTATACTTTCTTTAAAATACGCTTGAAGTATAGCATCATTTTCCATCACGTTCCTGTTTGATCTTTTAAATGGTTTTCTAAACACAATTACAATTAACATATAAAATCCCACCATTGTCAAGGAAATGAAAAAAAGCGTACTGTTTTCCATATATAAAATAACACCGGCAGCTATCACCATTAAGGAATCAAGTAATAATGTTAAGATTACATCGGATAGTGTATCTCTTATGACGGAAGCGTCCGAAAACCTCGATAAATATTCCCCCGTTTGACGTTTTAAAATATTTTCAATCGGTAAGTCCATAATATGATTATAATATGTTAAAACCAATTTTATATCAATTTGTTTTGAAACAGAAATAATTAAACAACCTCTCAAAAACTGAACCGACGCTTGCAGTAAATAAAGCCCGATTAAGCCGATAAATAAAGAATTGATCCCTACGCTCGAAGCGTAACTTATAATATCGTCCAATATATTTTCAAGCACATTTTCTTGCTCCTCTGTTTCAACATATTGCACCTCCTCACTATGTTCTGTCCCTTCATCGACTTCGATAAATCCGTCAATCGCAATTTCAAAAATAAACGACCCGGTAATCCCGATTAAGGCAATAACTAAGGAAGAAATAAAAATCCACGCTAATTTTATGCGCTGATTCCGTAACAATTTTAAGGTTCTCGTTAAAGTTCCCGTAGCGTAGTTTCCTTTTTTAAAATCGCTTGTCTTTTCAAATGCTACTACGCTACCCGTCCAGACAGAAAAAAAGTCCTTTGTTTTCTGCTTTCTTCGACCTTTTCCGGGATCGGCAATCAAAAATTTTTCGTTTTTTATCCCATATATGATAACAAAATGAAGCATATTTTCTTCCGAAACAATATGCGCGATAAACGGAAATTTGATTTTTCCTTCCTTAATTTCCTTCATTAGGTCATCGGCGCTTCCCGAAAGAGCGATGCCTTTTAGTCCGATTTGTCTAGCCCCGTCCGTCAATCCGTAAAGATTTGTACCGGATTTGTCGGTTTTTGTAAGGTGGCGCATTTTTTCAAGAGAAAGCCTTAAACCGTAATGCCACGCAATCATTCCAAGACACGCCGCCCCGCAATCCCGCTCGTCATGCTGTAATATTATTTTCATTTATAACCTCTCTAAAAATCCAATTATTTATCATAAAAAAAGCAGGCAAACTATCCTTGCCCGCCTTTTTTCAGCAAATGCCGAATTAGTGACTGATTTTCTTACCGTACATCGCGTTTAAGCCGTGTTCGCTCAGCGCGTTTGTCCGAACGCGCGCGTCTGACCAAAACAACCGCTGAATCAGCGATACTTTAATCTTTCTGCCACAACTGGGACAATAAACATTCTTCGAGCATCCGCCTTCGATTGATCTCTGTGCTTCGTAATTTAAAGACTTCATAAAAGTCCCTCCTTCTGTAACTGGCTGTCATCCCCATAGGGGTACAGACCCTTTAGCTTTGTGTCACCGCCTTTCGACGGCTTTACCATTTACGGATATAGAAAGGATAGTTTTCTACAAAGAATAAAAAAACGTTTGCCAAATCCCCGATTTTATGCTATAATATAAAATTAGGACTTTATACCCAAAAGGGGACACCCCGCCATCTTATTCTTCCATTTTATTATACTCATATTTCTGCGTTTGTCAATATATTCTACTCATAATTATGAGTATTTCTCCCTATTCCCCAAAATTTCGAGGTGATTTTTGTATGTTTTATGAAAGATTACAAGAACTCTGTAAAAAAAGAAATACCTCCGTCTCCCGTATGCTCGACGCGCTCGGGCTTAGTACGGGGAATACGGGAAACTGGAAGAAGGGTCAGCTCCCCAAAGGGGACGTTCTCGTTAAGATCGCCGAATATCTCGATACCTCGATCGACTATATCGTCTTCGGCGAGGCGGGGCGCGGCTTGACCGATGAAGAAAAACGCCTCCTCGAGCTCTATGACCTCACCCCCGACCGCGCGAAGTATAAGCTCCTCTGTGACGTCGAGCGGATCGTCGACGACGAGATCGAGAAATACGCCGGGGAAAAAGAAAGCGGATAAAGCTGTTTAGACGATAAAACCTCCCCCGAACCGCTCGCTGTCAAAGATCATCTCCTTCCCTAAAAAATAAAACAAAAACGCTCCCCCGAGATAAAGGTCTCGGGGGAGCGAGCGTATTTGGGATTTTAAGACACCGACAAAAACCGCTGAAACTCGGCGGGGTTTTGACACTTTGTCCGCGCCAGCTCCTCGGTGATCTTCCCGTTTCTGACGAGCCGCGCGAGGTCTTGGTCGAGCGAGAACATTCCCGCCGCCTTACCCGTCGAGATCGCGCTCGGGATCTGGAAAATTTTTCCCTCGCGGATATTCGCGCGTACCGGGTCGGTCGCCGCCATGATCTCGAGCGCCGCTACGCGCCCGCGCCCGTCCGCCGTCGCGCAAAGCGTCTGAGACACGACCCCGACCATCGAGTTCGCGAGCTGAGAGCGAATTTGCCCCTGAGAGTGAGGCGGATAAACGTCGATGATACGGTCGAGCGTGTCCGCCGCGCCCGTCGTATGGAGGGTCGAGAGTACGAGGTGTCCCGTTTCCGCCGCGGTGACCGCCGCGTTGATCGTCTCAAAGTCGCGCATTTCCCCTACGAGGATCACGTCCGGGTCCTCACGGAGGGCGGCGCGGAGCGCGCCCGCGAAGCTATCGACGTCGACACCGATCTCGCGCTGGTTGATCATGGACTGTTTATGGTTATGGAGGTACTCGATCGGGTCCTCGATCGTGATGATATGACAATTTTTTTGGCGGTTGATGTGGTCGATCATCGCCGCGAGGGTGGTCGACTTCCCCGAGCCGGTCGGTCCCGTGACGAGGACGAGCCCTCTCGGCTTTAACGCGAAGTCCCCGAGGATCGAGGGGAGGAAAAGGTCGCGGAGCGTCGGTATATCGTTCCGAAGGAGACGGAGCGCGACGGCGTGATAGCCGCGCTGGCGATAAACGTTGACACGGTGGCGGTGACCCGACGAGGTCACGTAGGAAAAGTCCGCGTCTTGACCCTTTTGGATCGTCTGTTTATGCTTGATCGAGGTGATCTGATTGATGACGTTGACGATGATCGGCTCGGTACAGTCGGGATAGCCCGATACCTTTTTGATATTCCCGTGTAGCCGCACGATCGGGGGCAGCCCCGCCGTAAAGTGAAGGTCGGACGCGCCCATTTCGCGTACCTCGTCTAAAATTTGGTTTACGTCGATAACATTCATAAGATTTGATCCTTTCTTCGCTTATACCGAGTACGTCGCTTTTACGAGCTCGTCCATCGTCGTCTTTCCGTCGAGTACCATATCCGTTACGTTGTCGCGGAGGAGCCTCGTGCCGTTCTTTCGCGCCTGTCGCCCGATCTCCTCGGCGGTCGCGTTCCGCGAGATAAGCTCCTTGATGTCGTTCGTCGATACGATGATCTCGTGGATCGCCGTTCTGCCCTTATACCCTGTGTTATGGCAGGTGCGGCACCCGCCGATGTGATGCTGATAAATGTCGACCGGGCTGTCCTTCCCGACCAGTCGTAAGTCCGCCGGATCGGTCAGGGTGATCTTTTCGCGGCAGTCGGGACAAAGCAGCTTAACAAGTCGCTGGGCGATAACGCCGACGAGCGACGACGCCACCATATACGGCGCGACGCCCATATCCACGAGACGGAGGATCGTCGACGCCGCGTCATTCGTATGCAGGGTCGAGAGTACCAAGTGTCCCGTGATCGCGGCGCGGATCGCGATGTCGGCGGTCTCGCCGTCGCGGATCTCGCCGACCATGACGATGTCCGGGTCCTGACGTAAGATCGAGCGGAGCGCCGCCGCGAAGGTCATACCCGCTTTTTCGTTCATCTGACATTGGTTTACGCCGTCGATCTTCTTCTCGACCGGGTCCTCGGCGGTGACGATGTTGACGTTCGGCTTTGATAGCTCGCCGAGGGTCGCGTAAAGGGTCGTCGACTTCCCCGACCCGGTCGGTCCCGTTACGAGCATAACGCCGTTCGGACAGCGAATGATCTGACGGAACATATCATAGTTATAGTCGGTCATACCGAGGTCGGTGATCTTACGCGCCTTCTCATCGCCCGTCGCGAGTAGACGGATAACGCATTTCTCCCCGTAAACGGTCGGGATCGTCGAGATACGTAGGTCTTGGGTCACCCCGTCGATCACCGCGGACGAACGTCCGTCGAGCGGGATACGCTTCTCGGCGATATTCATACCGCCGAGGATCTTGATACGCGTAATGATCGAATTATGGACGGCGGGCTTGACCGCCATACGCTCGACGCACTCGCCGTCGATACGAAAGCGGATACGCGTCCGATCCTTAAACGGCTCGATATGGATATCCGACGCGCGGTCGCGATACGCCGTCTCGATGATCGTATTTACGAGCTTAACGACCGGCGCGTTATCGATACGCTCCTCCGCGCCGTCGTCCGCCTCCTGCATCAACGCGGCGTTCGCGTCATATTCCTTATCGATGTCGTCCATAACGTTCGATACGGTATTCGCGGAGTATACCTTACCGATCGCCTCCATGATCGACGAACGCGTCGCGAGGACGGCGTGGATCTCCATCCCCGTCTGGATCTTTAATTCCTCAAAGATATAAAAGTTTACCGGGTCGTTCGTCGCGACATAAAGCCGCCCGTTATTGATCTTAAAGGCGATAACGGTATTCTTCTTCGCGATCGCCTCCGGGATCTTTTTGACCGCCTCGCTCTCGATCTTGGTCGTCGTGAGGTCGATAAACGGGACCTTTAGGCGCTGAGAGAGCGCCTGGACAAGCTGGGTCTCGGAGACATAGCCGAGATCGAGGAGCATATCGCCGAGCTTTTTCCCCGAGCCCTTTTGTTGGACAAGCGCGTCCTCGAGGTGCTGTTTGGTGATATAGCCGTTTTCGAGCAGGATTTGTCCTATCGGTATGTTGTTCATGTCTTACCCTCCACCTTCTATAAAATAAAAGTTCTCTCGCTTGGCGCGAAAACAGTTGATATTTACGGTAAAATATGTTAAAATATAAAAAATCAAGCTTACGAAAGGAAGTTTTCCCAAATGCCGAACCTTTTTGAACTCCCCATTCCCTACGCGATCGCCTTTATTATTATGGCGTTTATCTTAGGCGCCGTGATCGGGAGCTTTTTAAACGTCGTGATCCTCCGTACCCCGCTAAAACAGTCGATCGTCGTCAACCGCAGTCACTGTATGACCTGTGGGAAACAGCTCAAAAATATCGACCTGATCCCGATCGCGAGTTATATCTTCCTCCGGGGAAGGTGTCGCTTTTGCGGCGCGAAGATCTCCCCGCGCTATTGGATCGTCGAACTTCTGACGGCGCTCTCCTACGTCCTCGCGCTCCTCGTCCTCGGGCTATCCGTCGAATTGATCTACGCGCTGATCCTCTTCCCCGTCCTGATCGTTTTGAGCGGGATCGACATCGACACGATGGAGATCCCCTATTTCGCGAGTATCATCATCGCGGCGCTCGGGCTGATCTCGATCTTTACCGACGGCGCTCCGTGGTATGATCACCTTCTCGGGGCGGTCGTCGTCGGCGTCCCCTTCGCGCTCCTCGCGATGTTCGGCGCGATGGGCGGCGGCGACCTCCAGCTCATGGCGGCGGCGGGTCTCCTCCTCGGGTGGCGGGCTGTCCCCGCCGCCGGGATCGGGATCGTCCTCGGCGCGATCGGCGGCTCTGTCACGCTCCTACGCGTCCCCAAAAAGGAGAAAAAGGAGGTCGGAGAACGCCTTCACAAGATCGCGAGCGAATGGTACGCGGAGGAGATCGAGCGCGGCGCGGCGCTCGCGGAGGGAAAAAGCGACGTCCTCTATGGGAGCTTTTTTAAGGGAAGCTCACAGATCGACCCGGACTGTATCGCCGATAAGCTCTGGCTCGCTAAGCCGAACGTCGCCGCGCTCAACGCGCGGCTCACCGACGCGCTCGCCGGATACGGTCAATATAGCCTCTCGGTCGTCCTCGAGGGCGGGGCGGTCAAGACCGCCTCGGCGAAAAAACAGATCGTCTTCGGTCCTTATCTCGCGGTCGGGGTCGCGGCGGCGTATCTCTTCGGCGAAGAGATCATCGCTTGGTATCTCGGGTTATTATGATAGTTAAGGTTCGATGATAGGCAAGGTTCGGCACACGAACGCGCGTGTGCCGGACGCTGCCTCCGGCGGAAACCCCGCCGGAGGTTTTTGTTTTTACATAAAATTAGGAGAAATGGGGGATATGATAAAAGATCACGATATCGTTCCCCGACATAGTGGAGAGCGGCGCATAGGTCGTCACCTCGGGATAATTCATCGAGAAGGAGCTCGGCTGATAAATATCGGCGCTCTTAAAATTCTCGAGGACAAACGAGGAGGTGTTCGCGTCCCCCTTACGGATCAGCGAGAGCCCGAGGTCGCTGTCGACCACGTCGCGGAAGGATTGCTGCCAGTCAGCGCGCGTCGGAATGACCGTCCCCGTCCCGCTGCTCTTGATCGTATAGATCTTATTGTCGACCTTCTCATAAATATCCTTTAAGATCAAGGGATAGATATACCTGCTGTTCGTTTTGTCGACCGTCGTCCCGTCCGCCTGATAGGCGATATAGTCGGCGTCCCCTTTAAAGGAATGGATCTCAAAATTCATAAATACTTCGCCGTTCGTGCTGTTTGTGAACGGGTTTGCCTTGGGGAGGTAGATGATCCGCTGGATATCCCCGTAAAACGCGTCGTCAAAGACCGCGCCGCTCTCGTTAAGCCCCGTCCCCGCCGCGTTAAGACACGCCGCCGCGTAGCTCGTGGTCGACGCCGTGATCGGGTAGTCATAAAGCTTAAAGCTCGAGCGCTCGGGGTTCGCGCTGTCCTCCTCATAGTGAATGATCAGCGCCCCCGCCTTCCCATGGGTCGGGTTTGAGGTCGTGACCTTACCGCCCGTTCCCGTGAGGCGCGACATCGACGCCGAGAAATCCGGGGTATTCGTCGGGTTCACGCCGTAATGGATATAGAGCGCGTCGGCGTAAGCGAGCCGCCCCCGGATATATTCGGCGATCGTCTCGTTCGCGTTGATCGCGTCCGCCGTCGCCCCCGTCGCCCTGACCATATTCTGGACGGGGTAAGAGAAGGCCGCGACCGCCGCGATCAAAACCACCATGATCGCCGAGACGATGATCAGCTCGGTGAGCGTAAAGCCCTTCCCCGAGCGGACCCTCCGAATCATTTTAGCCATTTTGTTTCAACTCCTTACCTTCGGGCGGTCGTCGACCGCCGCCCTGTGTCGTCGTGAGGTCAATTTAAGATATAGGCGTTTCCGCTCGCGCTCGTCAGATAAACGCTGTCCGCCCGATTGACGCTCGCTACATTAAGATCGAACCAGCGGAAAAGCCCTTGGTCGTCATCGGTCAAAGTCGTATCGGAGAAATCGCGGTTATAGTCATATTCAAACGAATAGCCGGTCTCATTCGACGTAAGCGTAAAGAGTATCTGACTGAGCGCGCCGTTCCCGGTATTCGTGACCCTTATGATCGGATAGGTCTTACCGCTCGCGTCGCCCGGGAGCGTCCCCGAGGTCACCTTGGCTTTTGAGTTAGAGCCGGGTAAGAGGGTCGGCGTATAGCCGATCGGGAGTACCACGTCGATGGCGTATTCCTCCCCCGCCGCGATCACCGCGCTGTCCGCGACGGCGTTTAATGTCAGCGCGTAACGCCCCGCGAAGGACTCGTTGATCGAGCCGCTATAGCTAAGGGTCATATGGATCTGACCGGTCTTGATCTCTAAGCCCGGGACCGACGGCTCGGCGGGATTCACCTTACGAAAGTGGCAAAGCCGATCATTGTCGAGATTATCCTTATGAGACCCCGCGTCGGTCGTCGTCCAGTCAATGTCCTCGCCATAGCGGATCCCGTTCGCGCTTAGACCGCTGACCGAGAAGCCGTCCGCCGAGACCTTCTCCGAGATAAAATTCCCACTGCTGTCGATCGCCATGACGGCGGTACTGCCACAGGCGGAGCATTCAAAGCCGCCGCCCGTCGTCGCTTTCAGATAGTTAAAGAGCTTATTTGACGTCCCCGATTGAGTCTGGGTATGGACGCCCGTTAAGCCACAGTCGGGACATCTCAGTCTGATCGGCTGCTGCGCCTTCCCACATTCCGGGCAGACTAAATAATCGCTATCCACGTTAAAGTTCGCGCTGCTGACCGGGGTGAGGGTCGTCGGGCTGCTACTCATAAAGTCGGTGAAATTCGCCTGTCGTCCACAGGACGGGTCCGACCCCGTCGGGTTACACTCGATAAAGTTTTTATAGCCGCTGATGACGTTATAGCTGACGGTCATCGTTTTTGAGGAGTCGTTATCGATGATGAGATTCATCGTCGGGGAGCTCGAGTCATACTTTTTATAGGTCTCGTCGCCGACGACGTTCTCGATGAGCTGGGCGAGGTTCTCTTCCGATTCGCTCGCCTTCGCCGCGCGGACGCTCGCGTTCGTGAGGATCATAAATACGACGAGCGAGAGTAAGCCGAATACGGCGATCGCGATAATACACTCGACAAGCGTAAAGCCCTTCTTGCCGCGTATTTGTTTCATGCCGTTCCTTCCTTTCTTAATGATCCGCGTCCTCCCGGGGATCGCTTCCCTTTATTTTTGGGAATTTTGTCCCCGGAGGTCGCCGAGTTTTGTTGCCTGTTACCGAGATCTAGCTCCCGACATAGTTACTGCCGACGAGGTTCCAGTTCCCGAATTTAATATTCGGCGTATCATAAGTGGCGCTGCCCGGGTTTTGAACGCGGGTCGGGTCGCCCGTCGAGTTGCTCTTATTCGAGAGCGGACCGATAAACGCGTCCATGTCGCTCGGTCTCGGGAGGACGACGTGATAATCCGCGTGGTTCGCCTCATAGTCCGAGATAACGACCGAGCCGATATTGATGACCGCGCCATTGGTGTCGTTGCTCGCGGCGAGCTGACCGCTCGGGGCATAGAGATAACCGCCGACGACGGAATTTTGATAATCCGCGCGGAAAGCCGTACCCGAGCTGTTGGAGATCAGCATGATGTTATTCTCGGGCATCGTCGAATCCGTGAGCGGGGTATTCCCGATCTTAACGTTCCCGTTATTCTCGTCCTTGCTGACTAAGAAGGTGTTTTCGCTCTCCATGATATTGATGAGCGATTCGCTCCCGACGGCGGTCTTTTGACCGAGGATATAGGTCGGGATCTTGACCTTATTCTCGTTATCCGCTACATTATCATAGGGCTTATACACCCCGGGGGTCGTCGTGGTATCGAGATTGCCCATCTCAAACGAGACCTTCATATCGTCGCTGACCGAGACATACGCGCCGCTCCCGTTGTTGCTGTATCCGTCGCCCTTCCAGCTAAAGCTGTTCCCGTCCGTGGTATTCGACGCGAGGACGATCGGCATGGATTTTTGATCCGCCTTATTCGCCGCGAGTGGCTGGGTCGTCGAGATCTGAGCGTCCGGGTCGGTGATCGTGGAGGGGTCGGAGACGATATTATATTTTACCGTCGCGTTCCCCGAGATGTCGCCGCCCATAAAGCCGGGATTGGCGTAATTTAAGACAAAGCCCTCCTCAACATAGGGGATATTGACCGTTACGTCCTGTGCGTTCCATACGTCGCTCCCGTCAATCTTGATACAGGCGGTCGCGATCTCGTTCCCGCTCTCATCCGTGACAGGACATTCCTTTTTATAGCCGACGATCTTCGTCGTCCCGTCCGCTTGCTCCTCGGTGATCGCCTCCATATCGCTGAAATCGAGCGTCAGACTATTATTATAGGTCTCCTGCTTCGCGGTATAGTTCGGGTAGGTGATCTGTTCGCCCTTCTCGACCGTACCGCTCTCGGCGTTTACGGTCTGGTTGGTGTTATCCGCGATCGCGTCGAGTAGAGAACCCTCTCTCTGCTCGGGGACATATTTATCCGTCTTATCGTCCCGGACGAGAACGGTATAGCCGCCCTCGAGCTGAGCCTTTTTATCAAAATTCTCGACTCCCTCGATCGTCTGATAATTCGAGCCGTCCTTGACGCTCGAATAATTATTCCCGATCTTGACGGTCTGACCCGCCGTGATCTCATTCTGAACGGTCACAACTTCATTCTTTCCCGTCGTTCCGTTCCACCGCCATTCCTCGTGCGGCGCGTTTTTACCCGCCGCGACAACGTCGCCGCCGAGCTCGAGCGTAAAGTTGCCGCTCAAGCGCGCGTTGACATTCCCGGTGTCGCCCGTGATGCCTCTGTCGCCCTCGACCGCTTTTTCGAGCGCGGCTGCCGCCGGTCTCGGAGAACCGTCGGGATTATACTCGACGAAATAGATGTTCCCGCTGACATGGAGCTTCTCCGTGTCGATCGTGCATTGTTTTAAAACATAAAGGTCGCCGTCGACAAAGATCTCCTTCGCCTGTACGGTCTGCTGAGTCCCGAGGATCATATCCCCGCCGACATAGAGATTGTTTTGGTTGAGCTTGATCGTCCCGGTCTGATCGTTCGTGGTGACAAAGTCGCCGCCGATGTACCAGTGGTTATCCGTCCCCGATACGTTGACGTTACACTTAGAGAAATACATCGACCCATGGGAAACAAGGCTCCCGTCGATCTTATTGCCGACGTTGCTCGCCGACGTACCGATCCACGTAATGTCATTGTGGAAGGTCATGTTCCCGTCGAGCCGCTTCACGCTTACAAGTACGCCGCGCCCCGTCGAGGTCGACGTCCCGTCCACGCCGAGCTTCCCCTGACCGGTGGAAGCGTTCGGGTTGAGCGGCGGGAAGCTCGTGCTCGCCCCGGGAGTGAGCGTCACCGGGATATTTTTTTTCCGCTCGACCTGTTTATCGTTCGTGACGACGTCCTGTACCGAGATCATATCGCCGTTATAATACGCCGTCGTCTCGATAAAATAGGTGACCGCGATCGTCCCCTTCTCCGTCACGACGTCCTTCGACGGGTTACTGGAGTCGGTCGACGAACTCGTTACGGTCATATTCGCCGACTTTAGACCCGCGCTGATCTTAACGGTCAAGCCGTCGAGTACGCCCTGTTCGATCGGTTCGACTTTATTTAGCTCGTCGATAATGTCGCCCGAGGTCGTCGACGCGTCATACGTGATAGAGCCTAAGTTGCCGCTCTTCATATAGATCACATTCGTCGGCGCGGCGAAAGTACCGTCCGACTGTTGGATCGGGTTTAAGTCGGTATCGACCGCCGTTTTTACCGCGGCGAAATTATTCCCGCCGCTCGCCGCCGGGATCGGCTGATTCATGATCGCCGCCGAGACCATATCCGCCGCCGAGATCGCGGAGAGATAAAGCTGAGAATAGCTGTAGCTGCTCGCGACGGTATTATACGAGCCGCGCGCGGTATAATACGCCGCCGTCGACATCGCGATCAAGAGCGCCATTATACCGATCACCATAAAGAGTACCGCGCCGTGTTTTTTCTTTAGCCGATACATCAACCGAAACATCATGGTTAAAACCTCCTTCTTTCATTGTAAGAAATGCCTGAAATTTAAGTCTGTTTTGTTTATGACCCGCGCTTTGCGCCCTTCCAAAAAGTCGGACGGGGAAACGTCGGGGAAAAGCCGAAAATTTAATTTTTAGTTTGCCCGCCGGCTTTACCACCTTCCCCAAAAAAAGGGGGTAAACGGGCTTAGCGCATAAAGCGGGCGACGGAAGCGCCGCTTTTTAGGCGGCGTTTCCGTAAAAACCCGTTATTTTACTGATTAACGACGATCGTTACGCCCGCCGCGTCGATATTGTCGAGCGCCTCCATCGGCTCTACGCTGTAGTAGACGAAGTTGATCGCCTGTTCGATCTCGTCGTCCGCCTCATAGGCGACGTCGCCCTGAGAGACCTGTTCGTTCGGGACGACATTCCCCATCTCGTCGACATAGGTCGTCCCCTCCTCGGCTTCCGCGCCGTGAGTCATCGGGATAACGACCGCGTTCATATAGGTCGCGCGCTCGATGTCAAAGACGTAGTCGATGAACTTTAGATAGTTCTCATAAGTACCCTTTACCGTGAAGCTCACCGTCGTCGCGCCGATCGTCTGGTTAAGACCGCTTGAGACCGCGTAGCGGCATAGCGCCTCTTTATACGCGTCCTTCATCGTCTCGGTATAGCGCGATACCTCGACCGCCTCGCCGCTCTCGGCGTCCGCGATCGTGATGTCGGTGATCGAGCCGACCGAGATCGTATAGCGCTTGTTACCGTCGAGGAATTGTCCCTCGAGGAGCGCGTTTTCGTCCGTGCCGCGCGCCGCCGCCGAATAAGTCTTTAGGTCATAGATGATCTCGACCGGGGTATAAACGTCGAGCGAGATCGACGAGGTCGACATCGGCGAGACCGTGATCGCGTCGGTCGTCATATCACAGTCTCTTAGGTACGCGAGCGTGATCTCGACCGCCTCATAGGTCGTAAGGTCGGGATAAAAGTCGCCCTCCATGGTCTCCGCCTCTTTTTTGGCGTCCGCGATCTCGTCGTCGATCGTCGCTTCGCGCGCGAGCTGTTCCTCGATCGCCTGACGCTGTGATTTCATATTGTCGAGGTTGTTATTCGCCGTCTCGATCCCTTTATAGGCGGGAACGATAAAGAAGAAGATCCCTGCCGCGAGGATACCCCCGACGACGAGAATGATGATGACCGTTTTTTCGAGCTTAGTTAAGTTCAACGCTGTTCCCTCCCTTGATTCTCATACTTACCGCGAAGGAGTAAAGTCCCTCGCGATTGTCGCGGTTTACGACGGGGCGTCTTGTGGTGGTGGTATTGTCGTCCTCTTCCTCGTCCTGAGACTCGCTCGTAAAGCCGGTGAAGACGATGTCCTCGAAGTAATCCTGATCGATGAGGTTACGGATATATTTCGTCGGCGTGTCCTCGTCATAACACCGCATCGTGATCGCGACGTTATAGCCGGCGATCGTGATGTCGTTCATGATATTCATATCGAGGTCGCCGATCGCCTCCTCGACCTTAGCCTTGACCTCGGTGATCCCGCGCGGCTGATAGTCGAAGAGGGTCGTCGCCGCCTCGAGATTTGTCCGATAGAGGTTCACGCCCTCGAATACGGAGATCTTTTCATTTAGTACCCGGATTCGCTCGTTCATCGCCTCGCTATGGATCTCGGCGTCGATCTGATCCGCCTCCGCCTGGATATTCCCCGCGATCGAGTCACAAACGACCACGCCCACGGCGGAGACCACCACCGCCGCGACGGCGAGGAGGATCGTCGTGATGAGGAAGGTACTCGCGCCCTTTTTCCCCTTTACGGCGCTCGCCTCAAGGAGGTTGATATGATCTAAGTCCTTACGTACCTTTAAGAAAGCGCCGAGCGCGTTCGCGTACTCCGCGAAGTCAAAGTCGCAGAAGGTCACGACGTTTGAGGGCATATTCAGAATATGAGCGGGTACATTAAAGGAGGATACCGCGTTGGAGAGGGCGATAAAGTCCTTAACGTGGCCGTAGAACATGATCTCCTTTAACGGCTTGGCGTCCTTACGCTGTTGGATAAACTGGATCGTACGGAAGACGTTATCGTATACCGCTTGGTTGACGTAATCCTCGTCGTTACTGTAGTCATAGGGGTCGATCCGGACATAGCGGTTGAGCGTTACCTGATTGTCCTCATAGAGGTTGATATTGACGAAGTCGTTATCGACCTGGACGAGCATCAAGGGCATCGAGGACTCGAGCTTCGGCGTATTTAAGATCAGACGGCTGATACAGTTATTCGAGATGTTGATCTGTTTTAGGTTAAGACCGAGCTGAGTAAAGAGGCGGATATAGCCGTCGACCATTCTCTGAGGACAAGCCATCGCGAGGAGGCGGAGCATGTCTTCGCCGTTTTCGCCCTTTTCGTCGCCGATGATCGAGTATGAGATATTATATTCCTTCGTGATCCCCATGGTGTTAAGGATCATCGACTCGATCGCCGAGGAGTTTGAGATCTTCTTGGGCTTGGGGACGATCAGATCCTTATAGAGGATCGAGCCGGAGTTGATACAGACGATCGCCTCTTTATCCTTGATCCCCTTTGAGGAGATGATGTCGGTGATCTCGCCCGCTACCATCGGGATGTCGGTGATGTAGCCGTTGCTGACACAGCCGAGGGTAAGGTCTCGGGTCTCTACCTCGACGACGCGGATCTTTACGCCGCTGAGCGTTCCGCGTACAAGCTTGATCTGCTTGTCGGTGATATCAATTGATAGCATTTAGTGAACCATTCCTTTCATCGTTTATAAATGATAAATGACCGTTTGAACGGGAATGCGCTTTTTTCGGAAATTCGCTTTTTGACTTAGCCGCCGATATTCCCCATACCGCCGTAAAGGATCGGGAAGATACCCGCTAAGATCATACCGACCATGATACCCATAAAGATGATCATGACCGGCTCCATCAAGCCGACGAGCTTTTGGATCGCGGTATCCGCCTCGTCCTCGTAATACTCGGCGGATTTCTCGAGGATCTCGTCGAGCGCGCCGGATTCCTCGCCGACCATGATGATCGACGTAAAGATCCCGGGGAAGATCTCGGTCTTGGCGACCGCGCTCGAGAGGGAAGCCCCCTGTTTTACGTCCTCGACGACCTGATTGTGGAAGACGGTCTGTATGTAGGAATTACCGAGCGTGTCGACCGACTTCTCGATACAATCCACCATCTGTAAGCCGGAGGCAAAAAGGTTAGACATCGTTCTCGCGAAGCGCGAGGTATAGATCGTACACATCAGTACGCCGACCTTCGGCATCTTTGTCAGAAACTGGTCAAATTTGAGCCGCACCGCCGGGACTTTAAGTAAGATCTTGATGACAAAGAAGACCACCACAAAGATGATGATGAGCAGCCACCAGTACGCCTGCATAAAATCACCGATCGAGAAAAGCGCGGCGGAGAGCGGCGGTATCTCGTCGCCCGCTAAGTCGCGGAACATCGGGAGAATAAAGATCATCAGCGCGAAAAAGATCACAACGAGGAGGACGAGAAGGACGATCGGGTAGACCATCGCGTTCTTTACCTTATTATTCGTCTTATTTGTGGACAGGTAGTGATCCGCTACTCTTTGCATGATCCCGTCGAGGTTACCCGATGCCTCGCCCGCGGCGACCATACTTACAAAAAGATTTGGGAAAACGCCGGGGCGAGCCTGGATCGCCTCGGAGAAGGATCGCCCTTTTTGGACGTCCTCATAGATCTCGAGGAGTACCGCCTTCGCCTTTTTGTTCTCCTCCTGAGAGTAAAGGATATGAAGGCTTTTAACGAGGCTGATACCCGCCTTGAGCATAGACGCGAGCTGACGACAGATAAACGCGAGATCGGCGGTCTTAAACTGATACTGTGCGCTCTGCTGCTTTTCCTGTAACTCGGTGTATTCCGAGCAGAAAAGGTTCTTTTCCCTAAGCTTGGAGATCAGCTCGAGGTAATCCTCCGCGTATTCCTTGCCCTTGACCCTCGCGCCGTTCGCGTCGGTCGCGACGTAAGAAAAATATGCCATGAACACCCTCCATTCATTTGCGTATATGTATAAATATATTATAACATACGAAATGAAAGATAACAATAGGGCGTTCTTACAAAATTATCAACATAATTTTGTGTAAAATACAAGATTTCTCATTTTTCGGTTACAGTTTTGGCGATTTTTTCATAATTTTTATAAAAGAATGACCGCCATGACCCCGGATCGTAACCCGGGGAGACTCTCCTTCTCAAAAAGATTTTAGGGAAGGATTTTGGAAATTCTTTCTTTCTTCTATTGACAGGCGCGTTTTTTTTCGGTATAATATAGCTATAATAATGGAAGCCTCAAAGACAGCCTCTTTTGAGGGAAATCCGAAGTTGAAAGGAACAATATTATGAGCGTAAAAATCATCAATCAGCCCTCTCTCCCGAATATGCCGTGGCAGGATCGCCCCGCGAGCTGTAAAGACGTGATCTGGCGCTATGACGCGAACCCGATCATCCCCCGCGACCTCCTCCCGACGAGCAACTCGATCTTTAACAGCGCGGTCGTCCCCTTTAAGAGCGGCGACTATAACTTCGCGGGCGTCTTTCGCGTAGACGATAAGGAGCGGAATATGGCGATCCATGCGGGCTTCTCAAAGGACGGGATCAGCTGGGAGATCGACCCCGAGCGCGTGAACTGGATCAACGACGACCCCGCGACGGCGGAGGCGAACCCGTGGCAGTACGGCTATGACCCGAGATGCGTTTGGATCGAGGACAGATTTTGGATCACATGGTGTAACGCCTATGGGTGGAAGCCGACGATCGGCGTGGGCTGGACAAAGGATTTTAAGGAATTTCACCAGTGTGAGAACGCCTTCCTCCCCTTTAACCGAAACGGCGTCATGTTCCCGCGTAAGATCAACGGGAAGTATGTGATGTTTAGCCGCCCGTCCGACTCGGGTCATACCCCCTTTGGCGATATGTATCTCTCTCAGTCGCCCGATATGAAGTACTGGGGCGAACACCGCCACGTAATGGGACCGCTCAAGGGCTGGGAAGCGAAAAAGATCGGCGCGGGTCCGATCCCGATTGAGACGAGCGAGGGCTGGCTCTGCTTCTACCACGGCGTACTCGAGAGCTGTAACGGCTTTGTGTACAGCTTCGGCGCTTGTATCCTCGACATCGATAAGCCGTGGATCGTCAAGTACCGCTGTTCGGAATACCTCCTCAACCCGCGCGAGCTTTACGAGTGCGTCGGCGACGTCCAAAACGTGACCTTCCCCTGTGCGGCGCTCTGTGACGCGGACACGGGTCGGATCGCGATCTATTACGGCTGTGCCGATACCTGCGTCTCGATGGCGTTCTGTAACGCCGACGAGGTCGTCGAGTATATCAAGAAGCATTCGTCTGTTTGAGTTTTACTTTAATTTATTAAAAAGCGAACCCCCGAGCGTGGCTCGGGGGTTTATTGATTGTGTCAATGTGTCAAATATTGACAAAAAAGGGAAGCTATGGTATAATATACTTGTCGGTTCCTCCGTCGGAAAGGGGGTGCCCAGTATGGAGATCTTGATTTCTCTTATTCTCTCCGTTGTAGGAAGTGTTGTAGGCAACTACATCACCGATTACATAAGAAGAGACCGGTAAGGAAGACCGGCATTTATTTATCTTCGGATAAATAAAAAAGCGAACACCCGACTGTCGTACCTCGGGTGTTCGCTTTGTCTTTGCCGGTAAGAAACTTACAGCATGGAGACAATTTCTCTTATCAACATTATTGTAACACATCTATTTTACTTTGTCAAGACTTTTTTGTGATTTCGGATAAATAGAACGAACTCCCGAGCGCGGCTCGGGGGTTTATTGATCGTGTCAATGTGTCAAATATTGACAAAAAAGGAAAGCTATGGTATAATATACGTGTCGGCTCCTCCGTCGGAAAGGAGGTGAGCGATATGGAGGTTATAATCACCTTTATTCTCTCCGTTGCGGCGAGTGTTGTAGGCAACTACATCACGGACTACATAAAGAGAGATCGGTAAGAAAAACCGACATTTATTTATCCACGGATAAATAAAAAGCGAACGTCCGAGCCCCCCCGGTCGGACGTTCGTCTTGTCTTTGTCGATAAGAAATTTGCGACATGGAGACAATCACCTTTATCAATGTCATTATACCACGCCTATTTTATTTTGTCAAGACTTTTTACAAAATTTCAGATAAATAAGACGAACACCCAAGGCTCGCTCGGGCGTTCGCTTTGCCGGAAGTAACGGCATGGAGACTATAATCTCTTTCATTTACATTATACCACGCCTATTTCACTTTGTCAAGGCTTTTCCCACAAAAAACCACCCCCGACGTTCATCGGGGGTGGTTTTATTCATTCATTACCCTTTCGGATTTTCATTTAACCTCGGTTAAATTACTTTCTCTTCTTGGATACAACTACCGCAACAGCAGCGATCATCGCAGGAACAACCGCGAGAGCTACGCCGGTAGGCGGGTTGCCGTCGTCAGCGGGATCAACAACAGTGTTGGTCGTACCACCCGCATTACCCTGAGGCTCGTCGTCGTCAACAGGCGTTACGTCATCGTCAACATCGTCGTCATCATCATCGTCGTCGTCAACGTTAACATCATCGTCAACATCATCGTCGTCGTCAACATCGTCGGACTCGTCATCGTCATCGTCATCGATCGGCTCGTCGTCATCGTCGGGCTCTTCGATGTCGCTGTTCGCGTCGTCATCCTCGTCGTAGGAGAGGGTGATCGATTCTACCTTAAGACCGGTAGCCTTGATGTCATCATAATATACGCCCTTGTTTAAGCCGTAGTAGATGTTGTCGATAACACCGATCGTTCTGCCGTCTAACGCGTCGAGAACATCGTCGATGTCAAATTCAACCTCGCCGGTATCAGCCTTTACTTCGGCAACAGCCTGGAGCGAACCGGTCTGATCGTAGTTGAACGCGAGAACGAAATCGTTCGGGGTCGCGTTACCTAACGCGTTCTTAAGACCTACTTGAGTCGAAGGAACACCACCGTTTAACCAAGTATCGCCGGTCGCCGCAGAAGCGGTCGTGAACTTGAAGGTGATCGTACCGTTGGTCTGCTTGTTAAAGAAGTCGCCAACCTGAGAAGCAAGACCCGCGAACTGTACCGGAACAGTACCCTTGTTATAGCCGTCCTCGGTATAAGACTGGTTGTTATCGGTACCGTTGATGTTCTGAGCGTACTTAGCGTCAGCATAAGAGAGAATCTGAAGGTCATGTCTCATAAAGGTATTCGCGCTACCGTTACCTACCGCTAAAGGCATGAACGCATAGTCATTCTTGATCGACTTGGAGTCGTAGTTAGCGCCCCAAAGGCCGATCGAGTTGATAACCGCCGCAATACCGGTTTTGCCACCCTCAATGGTAGTACCGGAATTCCAGTAACCCCATTCGCTGTCGCCGAGCTTGTTGTAGTAGCTCTGATCGGTTTCCTTATGCGTACCCTTGATGCTGAGCGCAACCTTCGTGATCTCAACAAACTGAGAAGGAAGGAACTTGTCAGCAGCAGCGGTATCACCACCGTATACTTCTAATTCGTAGTTTCCGTCGCCCTTGTCATCGAAAATGTAGGTATAAGTCTTCGAAGAGCTGGATCTCGTACCCTTAACGCCGGTAACCTGAAGGGTTACGCCTTGATAATCTACGGTGTCAAAATCGCTGGAAACCTTAAGCTTGATGGTCTCGTTGCTAGTGATACCGAGGGTCTTACCCGCGTCAATATCCGCTTGAGAGAGATTCCATTCCTGACCGAGTTCAATACCGCCCTCGGACTTTACGATGATTTCGCCGTAAGATACAGCCATATCAAACGTGCGATCGGCGGCCGAAGCCACCGCTACAAGAGAAGTCGCCGCTAAAGAAGCCGCAACACCACTTGCAAGAAGCTTTGTCATCTTCATGATTTTAGTCCTCCAATAAAAAATTTTAGTAAATAGCTTGTGCCATTTCCGCTTTTCATTATACCTTGTTTTTCTTGAAAATTCAATCGGCAAATTTACCATAATTTGGAATTTGTTTTGTTATGTAAAGACAAATTGCACAAATTTCGGTTTCTTTCCACGAATCTCGCTTTAAACGCGGTCTTTAGAAAAGCCTCAATGTACCGTTTACATTTAGGTAGTCACGTCCCCCGCCCGAAAAGTTTCACCTTTTTTTAAAATTTTTTAAAATGTTTTTGAGGGGAGATTTCTTGCTTATATTTATATAGGTATATAGGGCGGGGTGAAAACCAAGACGAACCCAAATGCTCTTGGATTTTCGCTTTATTTATCCGAAATCACAAAAAAGTCTTGACAAAATAAAATAAGCGCGATACAATAACATTAATAAACACAATTGTCACCATGTCACAAATTTCTTACCGACAAAGACAAAACAAACACTCGAGGTAGGCTCGTGTGTTCACTTTATTTATTCGAAATCACAAAAAAGTCTTGACAAAGTAAAGTAGGCGTGATATAATAACATTGATAAACGCAATTGTCTTCATGTCGCAAATTTCTTACCGACAAAGACAAAACGAACACCCGAACCGCACAGTCGGGTGTTCGCTTTTTTATTTATCCGAAGATAAATAAATGCCGGTCTTCCTTACCGATCTCTCTTTATGTAGTCCGTGATGAGGTTTCCCACAACACTCGCCACAACGGAGAGAATAAACGCAATTATAGCCTCCATATCGCTCACCTCCTTTCCGACGGAGGAACCGACAGGTATATTATAACATAGCTTTTATTTTTTGTCAATGTCGATCGCTTTTTATTATAGGAAGGCGAAAACTTAACTTTCTCTTGCATTTCCGCGGTAAAGATGATATAATAATTTTAAGGAAGGGCGAAAGGAGGCGGTCTTATGCCGCATAACGTGATCTCCGCGAAGCTTGATATTATCTTTAAAAAATTCTTTACCGAGAACGAGGACTTGTTACATTCGTTCTTATGACCATTCCTTTCCTCTGGAGGCAGTTTGTGCCGAGAGGATTTGCCGAGGCACAAACAACGGGTTTGAAAAATCTTTGATTTTTCAAACATATCTTGTATGCTGTCGATCCCGGAGGAGCGTATCCGCTC
>JAMPCH010000049.1 GCA_023666265.1 Roseburia sp. | reverse complement strand
CTTACCTTGTCGCTGTCTATGAGGTCTATGGCGCCGATGCCTGACCGCACCAGCGCCTCCGCCGCATAGCTGCCGACCCCGCCGATCCCGAATACCGCGACCCGCGCCGCCGCGAGCCGCGCGAGCGCTTCTTCGCCGATCAGAAGCTCCGTCCGCGAAAAGGCTTCGTCCGCCATTACGGTATCCTCCCCTCTAAAACGTCCTTGAGCGTGATCCGGTCGAGATAATCGTTCATGACCCGCGCCAGCCCCCGCCAGACCGCGAGGGTCATACATTCCCCCCGCCGCTCACACTCCGGCGCGCCGCGCTCGAGACAAGAGACGGGCGCGAGCGACCCCTCGGTCGCGCGGAGGATATCGCCGACGCTAAAGCGTTCGGGCGGGGCGGAGAGACGGTACCCGCCGCGAACGCCGCGCCCCGTCTGGATGATCCCCGCCGCGTGAAGGAGGGGGACGATCTGTTCGAGATATTTTTTTGAGATATGCTCCCGCGCGGCGATGTCCCTCAGAGCGGTATATTCGCCGCCCCGCGCCGCGAGATCGACGAGCATTCGGAGCGCGTAGCGCCCCTTTGTCGAAATTTTCATAATGACCTCTTTTTTTGTTTTTTTATTTTTGGGAAGGCGTGCGCCCTCTCGGTCGCTCGTAAAGGGGCGGCTTTTATTCCTCCCCCAAAAGCGCCGCGAGGACAAAGACCGTCGGTGAATTCCAATAGATCGTGACCTCGTTCAGCGAATAACACGCCACGTCGTCGGCGTAGCATTTCATCGGCGGCGTTCCCTCGGGGATGAGCCGCTTGGCGTCCGGGTCGTCGCGAAAGCGGTTCGGTCCGCCGCTCACATAGCCCGGGATCGCCTCGTCGACCCCGTCCGCGAAGGAGGGTCGGTGGTGGGGATTATTACAACAAAATTCGCCGTACCCCGTTATAAAGCTGTACCCCGTCGCGTTCACGCCGAGAAGGTAGTCGAGCTGGGCGGCGATATGATCGCGATAGCGCGGCTCGCCGAGGAGGACGTCCGCGATCGCGAAGGTCATACCGTGCGCCATCACGGACATATTCCCGCCCCAGTGAAAGTCCTGTTCCCTGATCGCCGCGCCGTAGGGGGCGCGGTCGGCGGTCACGCGGTAATACTCCGCCTCGCCGAGAAAGGCGGAGCGCATTTTCTCCGCGAGGGCTTCGTCCTTTTCGCCGTCGGCGAAAAGATAGGCGAGCGCCCCGAGACCGCCGAGCTCGGTATAGCCGAGCGCCGCACGGGGAAAGTCCCGCTCATAAAAGCGGACGAGATCGTCGTGAAACCGCCGCTCTCCGGTGAGGGCGTAAAGCTGTGCGCCTGCCCAAAAGCGGTTAGAGCGGTCGTCGCGCTCGCCGTAAACGCCCGTGTTACACTCGGGCGGGTTTTTAAAGCCGATAAAGTCGGAGTTATCGTCGAGCCATCCGTATGAGCGGAGCGCCGCCGCCTTTAGCCGCTCGGCGAAGCTCTCGTCATACGGGCGATAGACCGCGCTCGCGAGGGCGGCGACGGCGGCGAAGTCGGCGGTCGCCATAGAGGAGGGGGCGAAAAGGAAAAACTCGCTTTGATCCTCCTCGGGCATCACGAAGGGCGCGTGGCGCTCGCTCGTCAGCTTATGATAGACCGCGCCGTCCTCTCTCTGCATTTTTAAAAGCCACTCCAGCTCATAGCGACATTCGCTTAGGATCGCGGGGAGCTTCCCCGCGAGATCGTCCTCGGGGAGACCGATCTCCTGCCCCAAAAAGGCGGAGGGGAAGAGGCGATAGGCGTAGAGGAGGTGGGCGACCGAGACCGCGCCCGCCGTCGTATAGCGCCCATAGTCGCCCGCGTCGTGCCAGCCCCCGCTCACGTCGCGGGTCTCGCCCCGATCGTCCCAAAGACGCGCGGGCGAGAGGTGACAGGGCGCGTGGCGGTAAACGCCCGCGTGTCTCTCGCTCAGCTCACAGCCGCATCGGAGAAAGTAATACGCCTTAACGACGCCGTCAAAAAGAGGCTTATAAACGCCCTCGCCGATCGTGAAGCGCGCGGAGCGGCGCTCGCCCGAGACGAGACGATAGACCCCCGGCTCGCGAAAGTCGGAGAAATCGGCGGCGTATACCTCGTCGCCCGAGAGGGGGTCAAAGCCGCGCCCGACCGCCGTCCCCGTATAGCAGACGTTCCCGTCCTCGTCGACGAGGCTAAAATCGACCGTCCGCCCCGCCCGATCGGGGAGGATCGCCCGTTTTTTCCCGTTCGGCGGATAGCCCGCCTGATTGACGTAGATCCCAAAGGGACACACGCGGGGCGTTGCCCCGGTACGGTCAAAATAGTTGTTATCCATAAAAAACTCCTTCCGCGAGGTCGCGGTCATACTTGTAGCGAGCGGAGCTTATAAAACTCGCCCTCTTTTTTCATCAGCTCGTCATACGTCCCGAATTCGAGCAGTCCCCCCTCGCCGATCACGGCGATCTTATCCGCGTTTCTGATCGTCGAGAGACGGTGGGCGACGATAAGGGTCGTCCGATCCTTAACGAGGCGGTCGACGCTGTCTTGGATCTTCTTCTCCGAAACGGTATCGAGCGCCGAGGTCGCCTCGTCGAGGATCAATATCTTGGGATTTCTGACGAAGGCGCGGGCGATCGAGACGCGCTGGCGCTGACCGCCCGAGAGGTTCGCGCCGTGTTCGTTGACCTTTGTGTCGAGCCCCTCGGGGAGCGAGGCGATCAGCTCCTCGAGATTCGCCGAGCGGATCACCTCGCTTAAAAAGTCCTCGTCGACGTTCTCCGCGCCATAGGTGATGTTTTCGCGGATCGTCCCCGTAAAGAGGATCGGCGTCTGGGGGACGACGGCGATATGCTGGCGATAGCTTTGGAGGTCGAGGGTGTTTAAGTCCTCCCCGTCGATCAAAATCTTCCCCGAGTTGGCGCGGAGAAAGCCGATCACGAGGTTAAGGATCGTCGTCTTACCCGCGCCGCTCGCGCCGACGAAGGCGACGGTCTCGCCCCGGTTTATTTTAAGACAAAGGTCGGTGATGACGGGCGATTCGGCGTTTTTAAAGCGAAAGCAGACGTTTTGAAACTCGATCTCGCCTCGGATCGACTTGACCTTACGCTTATTCCCCGTGTCCTCGACGTCGGCGCAAAGGAGGATATCCCCGACGGAGTTGACCGATTCGAGACCCTTTGAGATGATCGGGATCAGGGTCACGATCCCGCTGATCTGATTGACGATCGTCCCGAAATAGGTCTGATACATCACGACGTCGCCGGGGAGGATCTCCCCCCGCGCGGCGAGATAGCCGGTAAAGCCGAGACAGATGACCTGAAAGATCTGAAACGACGCCCAGTTGATCGAGCCGAAAAAGGACTGGATCATATCGAGGCGAAAGCCCTTTTGGGCGACGTTTTTGAGCTGTGCGCCGAGCTTCTCGGTCTCGGTCTTTTCGAGCGCGTGGGCGCGGGTCACGGGGATCAGCTCGACCATCTCCATGACCTTGACCGACGTCTCCTCCATTTCCTTACGAAAGTCGCGGTTACGCGTATTGATCTTATCGCGAAAGACCTTCCTGATCAGTACCGCGACGGGGATCGCCGCCGCGAAAAAGAGAAAGACGGTAAACGACGAATGGATCACGACGGTAAAAGCGACGATCACGTTCAGGATGATACTCAATACCGAGATAAAGATCTGAGACGAGAGGTTCTCGATCTGCTCCACGTCGCGCATGATCTTGGACTGGAGCCGCCCCGACTGCATCTCGTTATGATAGGTGATCGAGAGCTGTTGGAGCTTTCTCACCATCGAGCTTCTTAATCCACATTCGACGCTTCGGATCACCTTCGCGTAAAAATAGGTATGATAATAGTTCGTGAGGACGTTCTGAGCGACGAGGACGACCATGACCGCGACGTTGATAAGGATACCCGTGAGGGCGTTCTCATCGGGGGCGGTCGCGATGTTGATGATATTCGCGGTCACGATCGGGAGTACCCAAACGGGCGTATGCTTGACCGCGAAAAGGACGACCGAGAAAAAAAGGCGGAGATATTGCCCCTTATAAAGCCCGAAGAGGGTCTTTAGGCTGTGGTTCTCGTTTCGCTTAAAGCTCTCGAGGAGGACGTCCTCGTCGATGTCCGTCTCCTTTGTGAGCTTCTCCTTAAAGACGTGTTCCTTCTGTTCCGCCATAATACTCCGCCACCACCTTTTCCGCAGGCTTCCCGTAAATTTCATAGCCGCCGTTTGAGAGCGCTTTCTCAAGCGGATATTGACGCCCTGCCCAGTCCCAGACCGCGAAGCCGCCGACCCAGTCGCGCTTTTTACACGCCTCAAACATCGCGCGGTACCAGTCCGCCTGTCCCGCGAGGTCGACCGCGCCCTTGACCGACCAGTCGTTTGGGACGAGCTTTGACCCCGCCGTCGACATACAGCCGAATTCGGCGAAGAAAAAGGGCTTATCAAAGCGCCGCACGACCGCCTCGATCCGATCGAGCTGGCGCTCGAGGTCGACGATCGGGTAATAGCCGCTCGACGAGATCACGTCGACCGCGTCCCACCACTTGACGTTATGCTCCTGATACTTGTCGGTGTTATAAGAGAGCGGGCCATGATAAACGCCGCGAAGGTCGGCGAGGAGCGCCCGCCATTCCTTCTCCCGCCGCTCCGACTGGACCATCTCACACCCCGCGATAAAAAGCTCACAGCCCGTTTTTTCGGCGATCGCGGCGTAATGCGCCTGAAAAGCCGTATATGAGGCGAACCAGTTTCCCCATTTCGGCTCGCAGGGGACGTCCTCGTCAAAAAAGTTGATATGCGCGCGCCATGTACAGTTCCGACAGTTGACGGTCGGTTTGAGCGCGGCGCGTAGTCCGAGATCGTGAATTTTTTCGATGAAGGCGATCAGCTCCTCGTCGCCCATCGCCGCCTCGGAGCGAAAGTCGATCGCCTCCGACTGGGCGGTATCCTGTAAGCCGTTCGGGACGAGGAGGATGAGGTTCGCGTTCGTCCGCCGCGCGGCGTTTTTGAGGCTCTCCTCCGTCCTCGGGTCGGCGAGCAGCCCCCGCCGCGCGAACGGCGCGAACGTGATCCCTTTGATATATTCCATAAAAACCTTTCTTTCCTTTTTTATTTTGGGAAGGGTTCGCTCCGCGAGGGCTTTTTTAGATCGGAAAGCTCGGGAGCTTTTGCGCCTTCCCAAAAAAATATTGAACAAATTCGCTCAAAGTATAGCATTTTTTGAAAAAATGTGATAGAATATATCTGTAAAAAAGTTGTACAAATCTATAAAAGGAATGATATTTTGTTCTACTTATACGAAGAAAGCGACTCGCTCGAAAACCCGATCGAGTGCTTTGTGTTCGACGCGTCGCGCGAGACGTTCCCCGTCCGCCCGCACTGGCACTATTTCGCCGAAATTCTGTATATGCTCGAGGGGGCGGCGGAGGTACGCGTCGAGGAGGAGCGCTATGTGATCGGCGAAGGAGAGCTTTTCCTGATCCACCCCTCGGTCGTCCATTCGATCTGGTCGGCGGACGGCGGCGCGCCGAAATACGCGGCCATCAAGTTTGACATCGGGCGGCTCGGGCTCACGCCCGCCTATGCGCCCAAGCTCCGCAGTATTTTTCGCTACGCGCGGCGCGAGGGGGGTAAGCTCCGCTTTAGCCCCGCCGAGGCGCGGGATATGGACTGCGGGCGGATCCTTTTAAGCTGTATCTCCGAGGTCAACGGGCGGCGCTATGGCTGTGACCTCGTGTTACAGGCGCAGTTATACAGCCTCTTGATGGGGATCGTCCGCTGTTGGATCGCCGATGGTCTGACGATCGACAGCCGCCGCGTCCCCGCCGAGGACAGCCTCGGGGTCGAGAACGTCACCGAGTATATCGACCGCTCGCTCGGCGAAGAGCTTCGCGTCGAGAAGATCGCGGCGGTCTGTGGGATGAGCTATTCGGGCTTCGCGAAAAAGTTCCGCGAGCTTTACGGGATGAGCTGTAAGGAATATATTGAGCGTATGAGAATTTATAAGGCGGAGGAGTTTTTGATCTTTACCGACTTCGACCTGAATTACATCAGTCAGGAGACGGGCTTCTCGGACTGTAGCCACCTCATCAAGAGCTTTAAAAAATATCGCGGGACGACCCCAAAGCAGTATCGCCTGAAGCGGGGAGGGGGATAAAATATTTTTGAAAAGCGCTTGACAGATCGCGAAACGCGCGGTAAAATACAGTATAAGGGAGGGAAGGGAAGGAAACGAAATGACGGAAAAAGAGATCGTAAACCTGATTGATAAGCTCGAGGCGGAAGGAATGTCGAGCGATAAAATCGTCGAGATCGTTCGGTATATCGAGCCGGGAAAAAACATTAAAGAGAGCGAAAGTGAAACAACAATGACTTCCAAAGAATTTGATCTTTTGATCTCCTTGAGGCTACACCGCACAATGATTGTCGTTCCAGCGGCAGTCAGAGGTTTTTCTAACATTCGCTTTGTTTTGCGCCGCGTCCGTGCGGCGCTTGGGGCGAATGTCACACAACATCCTGTTGCGGTCAGATTGTGCAGAATTTTTGCAGGAAGGCTGACGCCTTTCAAAAAAATTCTGTGCAATATGGCGGAAAAGATGGCTACCGATGGGACGGCAAAGGCGTAGCCGGTCATTGTGCGGTGTTGCCTTGATCAAGATGCTGGAGGACGGTAAAACGGAAGAGGTCTTAGAGCTTTTAAGGGAAACGAAAAAGAAGTCCGAATAAAAAAGACTTATGAGGTAAGATCACAATGAGGAAAAAGCTCGGTACGCTCGCGCTCTGCGCGGCGCTGACCGCTTTTTGCGCCTGTCATAAAGCGGAGGAGGTGTTTGAGACGACGGTCGCCGGATCACACGGCGGCGAAGCCCCGGAGGAGGCGGTCGAGGGTTCGTTCGTCGAATATCATGTCGACGAAGCCCCGGAAACGGCGGGCGACGAGCCGCTCGTCGCCTATCACGGGGACGGGGTCGTCGACGAAGGAGACTTTGAGGTCTTTGACGCGTATTTTTACGGGACATGGCTCGATGAGACGGGGGGCGACCCGATCGATCTCGCGTTTTACGATTCCGGGACGACCTTTTCGGTGGGGTATTACGGCTTACTTGATATTTATACCGAGGACGATCTGGCGTGTCTCGCGATGCTTTCCGCCGGCGTAACGGCGGTCTACGTCGTCGATACCCGCTCACCCGAGACGATGCTCCGATACGAGGAAGCGGACTACGACGGACGGGAACGGGACAAGCCCGATCATGTCTATACAAAAGCGCCCGCCGAGGAGAGGGAGGACGGCTTTCTCGGCTTTTTCGGGATCTATCGGCTGATCTGCGCGGAGCGTATCCCCGCCGAAGTGTTGCTCGGCGTCGAGTTAGAGCCGGGCGACGGGCGTAAGTGGATCGCCTACGGCGAGGGGGTCACCCTCCTCGAGCGTACCGACGACAGTCTCACGTTAAGGACGCTCTGCCGCGCCGAGGGCGAAGAACCGTTCGGGCAATATATCCCCGACGACCCGTTTAAAGAGATCGAAACAAGCGAGCTGATCTATACCGTCCGCTTAAACGGGGATGCTTGGTCGATCGGGGAATGTCGGTACGCGGAATGAACCGATCTTCATCGCTTTTAAACACGCCGTATCGCGAGAATTACGCGGTACGGCGTGTTTTCGCCGATCTTATCAAAGCTCTTCTATTCTGAAATCTTTTATTAACGCCGATCGCAGGGGCTTACGACCTTACAGCCGCAAATGCGGAGTCAGAAGAAAAGTAACAATGGGAATAAAGGATTCCAAAGGGGATAATCTTTTGGCAGACGGGTACGGGTGAACGTCTCGTTTTGCGCCGATTTTTATCTACGTGCGGATCGGCAATAGCCGTTTTTATCAAAGCTCACGACCTGACAGGCACAGACTTGAAATCAGAAGAAAGGTAACAATGGGTATAAAGGATTCCAAAGGGAATTATTCCCTTTGGTAGGGGCTCGGGGGCAAAGCCCCCGCTAAATTAGTTTCTTTCTTATGTTTCTCTTGCGTTTCTCTTGCGTTTCTCTTGCGTTTCTCTTGCGTTTCTCTTGCGTTTCTCTTGCGTCTCTCTTACGTCTCCCCTACGTCTCTCTTCTCCTACTGTAAACACACCCGCAGTAATCCTGACGGTACAGTCCGTACCGCGCGGACAGGACGATCGAGCGCTTATAGCCCTCCCGCTTTTTAAAGTCGGAATAAAGGTAGGGAACGCCGACGCGGTCGGCTTCCTCGTCGCCGATCGTATTGAGCCTTTCGGCGCTTTTGAGCGGACTGATCGAGAGGGTTGTCGTAAAGAAATCATAGCCGCCCGCCTTGGCGGTATCCGCCGCCTCCGCGAGCCGAAGGCGGTAACAGCGAAAGCACCGCTCGCCCCCCTCGGGGACGTCCTCTAACCCCTTCGCGACCGCGAAAAATCGCTCGGGGGCGTATTCCCCCTCGGTGAAACGGATCGCGTTCCTCGCGGGCATTTCGCCGATCAGGCGCTCCAGCTCGGCGGCGCGTTTCCGATACTCCGCCTCCTCGGTGATATTCGGGTTAAAATAAAAGGCGGTGATTTGAAAGTATTCGCTCAAATATTCGAGGACATAGCTACTGCACGGGGCGCAGCAACAATGAAGGAGGAGCGAGGGCGTTTCCCCCGTTTTTACGAGCTGAGCGAGCTTTTGATCGAGGAGCTTTTGATAGTTCGTCATGGTTTCGCTTTTTCCTCGTTCGCCTTTTTAAGGCTTTCCCGCTTGGCGCGGAGGACTTGCGCCGCCTCGTCGAACGTCCCCGAGACGACCGACTCCCGCGCGAGCATAACGACCGAATCCTTAGCGGTCTTTAGGAAAAACCCCGTCTTCCCCTCGTCGATCTCGGTGATCTCCGACCATTCGAGGATCCCCGCCGGGATCCCCCCCTTAATAAAAAGGAGGTTCATATCCGAAACGGCGGCGTTCATCGGCTCTTGCTCCGCGAGCGAGGCGGCGAGCTGTTTCGCGCTGTCCTTTAGGATCAGGCGCGTCACGAGCGGGAAAGCCGCGCCCGCGATCACGGCGAGACCCGCGATCACGAGGAAGATCGGTTGGGCTAAAAGGATCGCGACCGTGATCCCCGCGAGCGCGATCAGCGCGAGCGAGAGATAGAGCGCGAGCTTGAGCGTTTTTTGACCCCTCCCGCGAAAGATCGAGCGCGCGATATATTCCTCGATACAGCCGCTCCCCGGTCTCATATTAAATTCCGTCATAGCTTTTGTCCTTTCTTTTACTTTTATTTTTTATGGAAGGCGTGCGCTTATACGACCCGCCCGACGATCTCAAAGACGGGACCTCTCTGCCACAGATACGTGCTTAATCGGATTTGGAAGCATTCGCCTTGGTTCAGGGCGAAATCGGCGGGCTTCCCCTTTGGGAGACCGTACCCCGCGAGGAGGTTCATGATCACCCCGGCGTGGGTAACGACCGCCGCCTCGGTGACCTGATCGTGCATAAGATCGCGAAAGACCTCCTCGAGCCCGCTCAAACAGCGAAGGGTAAAATCGCCATAGCTCTCGCCGTTCGGCGCGGCGGAGTCATATCCGCCCTTTAACCATTCGGTATATTCGGGGAGGTCGCTAAGCTCTTCCCTCGTCTTTCCCTCAAAGTCGCCGAAGTCGCATTCCGCGAGGCTCTCGATCTGTTTCACATAGCGGTCGGGATAGATGATCTCCGCCGTCTCGAGACAGCGCCTGAGCGGGCTGGAATAGACCTTTTGAACGGCGGGGTAGAGGCGGTCGTGGGCATAGCGCGAGATCGCGTAAAACCCCTCGTCACAGAGGGGGAGGTCGGTCTTCCCGATATACCGCCCGTCGAGATTTCCCTGTGTGATCCCGTGGCGGATCAGATAGAGCGTGTAATTTTTCATGGAAACGGCTTCCTTTCATGGTTTTTTCTACAAATCCCCGCTTTAAAATTTGTCGAATTTGCATCTTTACTTTCGGGTGAAAACCGAATATAATTAACTGTACGGCTAATTTGATCAAGATCGGGCGAAACGCACGCCTGCTGTAAATAAAAAAAGAGAGAAAGGTTTATCGCGATGAACAACGATTTTCCGAGGATCTTATCGCTTCTTAGGAAGGAGCGGCATATCAGTCAGAAGGAGGCTGCGAAGGCGCTCGGCGTCGCACAGGCGCTCCTCTCGCATTACGAAAAGGGGAAGCGCGAGTGTGGGCTTGACTTTCTCGTGAGGGCGGCGGATTTTTATAACGTCTCGACCGATTACCTTCTCGGGCGCTCGCCGATGCGGTCGGGGAGTATGATCGCCGAGAGCGAGATCCCCGAGACCGACGCCCGGGAACGGGCGCGGTTCGGCGCGGATATTTCGCTCACGCTCTCAAAAAAGCTCCTCACCAACAGTATCGAGGTCATCTATAGCCTCCTCGCTAAGGTCGGGTCGCCCCGCTTAAACGGCGCGCTGACCAATCTCCTCAATTTCGCGGTCTATAAGGCATTTCGCCTCCTCTATCGGACGAATAAGAATAACAGCCCGATGTTCGGACTGAGCGACGAGATGTCCTGTCCCGCCGCACAGGCGGGCGAGGTCATCGCCCAGGGGATCGCCGAGGAGGCGATCAACGTCACGGATCGCGACGCGCCCGAGATCTCGACGACCCTCATCGAGACCGAGTATCCCAAGCAAGCTCCCGCGCTTTTGAGCCTTCTCAAAAGCAGTGAGGCACAGCTGAGAAAGCTTTTATAAATACACAAATACAAGGGGATTTTTCGAGAGAAAAATCCCCTAAATATTTATCCTTTAATACTCCATTCCGAGCTTGAGCGCCTTTAAATTCGCCCCGATCAGCTCCGCCTTTTTCGGCGGGACGACCTTTTTCATCGCCTTTTCGACGACCGCCTCGTCGGTATAGCCCGTTTCCTTTAAGAGCTTACCCGTGAGGATGATGTTCGCCATGCCCTTTAAGCCGTTCTCGTTCGCGAGCCTCGTCGCGGGGACGTAAAAACAGCGGATGTCCGTCCGATCGCTCTCGCCCTCGACGAGCGAGCTGTCGATAAACGCCAGCCCGTTCGGCTTGACCGCGCCGATGAATTTATCATAGCTCGGCGTATTCATAACGAGAAGCTCGGTCGGCTCGAGGATCAGGGGCGAGCCGATCGGCTCGTCGCTCACCGTGACGGAGCAGTTACATGTCCCCCCGCGCATTTCCGGTCCATAGGAGGGAAGCCACGAGACCTCTTTTTCGGAATAAAGCCCGATATAGGCGATGAGCTTCCCGGCGAAAAGGATTCCTTGTCCGCCGAAGCCGGCGAGAATAAATTCGTTTGTCATCTTACCGCGCCCTCCTTAAATACGCCGAGCGGATAATACGGGATCATCTCGCTGCGGACTCGCTCAAGCGCCTGTATCGGCGTCATTCCCCAGTTCGTGGGACAGGTCGATAAAACCTCGATGATCGAGAAGCCCTGCTTTTTCTTTTGAAACTCAAAACCTTTACGGATCGCCTTTTTGGCGTTCATGACCGATTTCGGGTCGATGACGGTGACGCGCTCCGCGAGCGCCACGCCGTTGAGCTGAGAGAGCATCTCGCACATTTTTACGGGGAAGCCCTCGACGGAAGGATTTCGCCCGTAGGGCGTGGTCTGGGTGACCTGACCCGGGAGGGTCGTCGGCGCCATCTGTCCGCCCGTCATACCGTAGGTCGTGTTGTTGATAAAAATAACGGTGATATTTTCGCCCCGGGTCGCGGCGTGGACGGTCTCCGCCGTCCCGATCGCGGCGAGGTCGCCGTCGCCCTGATACGTAAAGACATATTTATCGGGGTTCGCCCGCTTGATCCCGGTCGCGACGGCGGGCGAGCGTCCGTGAGACGCCTCCATCATATCACAGCCGAAGTAGTCATAAGCCATAACCGAGCAGCCGACGGGGCAAACGCCGACCGTCTCGCCCTCGATCCCCATTTCGTCGATGACCTCCGCGACTAAGCGGTGGACGATCCCGTGGGTACACCCGGGACAGTAGTGAAAATACGCGTCGGTAAGCGCGTTCGGTCTTTTAAATTCGGGCATTACGCGTTCCCTCCCATTTCCTTGATTTTGTTGCGGATCTCGGCGGGGCTCGGGATCACGCCGCCCGTTCTCCCGAAAAATTCAACGGGAAGGCGACAGTCGAGCGCGAGCCTTACGTCGTCCACCATCTGACCCATCGACATCTCGACGGTAAGTACCTTTTTGGCGGTCTTACAAGCCTCGTTCAGCTCCTTTACGGGGAAGGGCCAGAGCGTCACCGGGCGGAACACGCCCGCCTTGATCCCCTCGGCGCGTGCCTGTTCGGCGGCGGATTTCGCGAGGCGGGCGGTCGAGCCGTAGGCGACGACGACGATCTCGGCGTCGTCACAGTTCTCGGCGACGCCGATCGTCTCGTTCGCCTTTACCGTCTCATAGCGCTCAAAGCGCTCGCGGATCTTCGCCTCGAGCTCGGCGGGCTGGAGGAAGAGCGAGTTGATGATATTATGCTTTCTCTTATTCCCGTGACCGTTCGCCGCCCAAGGCTTTTTTGACGCGTCCGAGAGGACGATCTCGGCGTCCTCAAAGGCGACCGGCTCCATCATCTGACCGAGAAGACCGTCCGCGAGGATCACGGCGGGCATACGGTACTTGTCGGCGCGGTCAAACGCCATCGTGACGGTATCCGCCATCTCCTGTACGGACGCGGGGGCGAAAACGAGCGCGTGAAAGTCGCCGTGACCGAGCGCGTGGGTGACCTGCCAATAATCCGACTGAGAGGGCTGGATACCCCCGAGACCCGGTCCGCCGCGCTGGACGTTGATGATGACACAGGGGAGATCCGCCCCCGCGATATACGAGATCCCCTCGGTCTTGAGCGAGATCCCGGGCGAGGAGGAGGAGGTCATACAGCGGATCCCCGACCCGGCGCAGCCATAGATCATATTGATCGCGGCGACCTCGCTCTCCGCCTGTAAAAACGTCCCGCCGACCTTGGGCATACGCTTTGAGAGATAAGCGGCGATCTCGGTCTGGGGCGTGATCGGATAGCCGAAAAAGCATTTACACCCCGCGCGAAGCGCCGCCTCGGCGAGCGCCTCGTTTCCCTTCATTAAGGTTTTTTCCGCCATTATTTTTCCCCTCCTTCTTTCGCTGAAACGCTGATCGCGCAGTCGGGACACATCATCGCGCAGAGCGCACAGCCGATACAGGCTCCGTCGTCGGTACAGACGGCGGTATAATAGCCCTTTTTGTTGAGCCTCTCCTGTTGGATCGCGACGATCTTTTTGGGACAGGCGGTCACACAAAGACCACAGCCCTTACAGCGGTCGAATTCGACCGTCATTTTAGCCATAAGACCCTTCCTTTCATCGTTTGGATTTTTATGTCGGGCGTTCCCTTGGGGGTCACGCCGATTTCACTTATTTTTATTTTTGGGAAGGCGACAAAATCCGCCCGCTTCGCTTCCTTCTTTAAATAACGGGCGCTTCGCTCTCCCCCTCGACCGATCGGGCGACGCTTACGGTCGCCGCTCCGCCGCCGGGATCTCCCGAGAGAAAAAGCGGCGTACCGCAAAGCGGACAGCTCCCGTCCTCGGCGATCATCGACCCGCAAAACGAGCAAAATTTATCCTCGCCCTCGCTCTCCTCGTGGATCGCGTTCCGCGGGTCCTCGCGGAGCGAAACGCCCCGGGCGCTCTTCGCCCGTTTCCCGGCGTTTAAAAGCGCCTCGGCGAAGGAGATCGTCCCCTCGCCTTTCGCCGGACTTACCTTCTCGACGGTCGGGATGCGCGCGGTGTAGTCCGAATTTATGTCGATCCTCATAAAGTCTCCTCCTTGTTGACTGGGTAAAGCGCTCGTTTTATCGCGCTATACCCACGGATTTTTTACATAGATCTCGATCGGGAAGGGTTCGTCCGCCTCCTCGGGGATCAGCTCCGCCCTCGCGCAGGTTGCCGCGATCGGGAGCTTCGCCGTCCGCGCGATCTCCCGCGCGTAGGGGAGCGACGCGCGGATATGCTCCTTCGTCGTCTCCGCGCCGAGGTTGGAGTTATTGACGATCCCGCCACAGCTCAGCCGACCCGCCGCCTCGATCTCCTTCAATAAATAAAGCGCCTCGTCGGGCTCTTTGGTGAGATAGCGATATTTATTGACGACATAGAGGAGCTCGCGGTCGGGACAGCGCTTGATGATCGGCGCGTATTGTCCGAGCGCCTTCGCACCCTCGTCGTCGCCGCCGACGTCGACGAGGATCAGCTCCTCCCCCGCGAGGAGCGCCGAGAAATCGAGGCTCAGCGTCGGGAGGTCGAGATTTGAGTTCGCGTAGGCGGGGGCGTGGAGCGTGATCTTATTCGCGCGAAAGAGCTCGGCGAAATCCGCCGTCCGAAAGTAGGGGTTCACGATGTCGAGGTCGATCACGGCGCATTTTTTCCCCATTTTGGCGTAAAATAAGGCGAGATTGACCGTGAAATTCGTTTTACCCGAGCCGTAATGCCCGGTCACGACCGTCAGCTTTTTCGGCTTCAAAAAAACCTCCCCCTTAACTTAAAAATCGCGGGAGGATCGCCGCCGCCGCGCGGGTATAATCGCCGTAGCCGTTATAATCGGCGTATCCCTCGAGCCCGGCGAAAAGCGCGGTCATATAGAAGATCGCCAAAAGAACCGCGAGAACCGTCCCGATCGCCCTCACGATCAACATCGCGCGGCAGTAGTTCTTCCGCGACTCGGGTCCCGCCCCGCCAAAGCCCCAGATAAAGAGAAAGATCCAGCTGATCACGCCGAGGAAGTTAGTCACGATGAGGGTGAGAACCCACTTCCCGAGCGTCAGCTCGTCCGCGATCGGGACGGGGCGATAAGACGCGGGCGTGACGGGCGGCGGGAGCGCCCCCGTATTCCCCGGGGTCGGATACGGCGCGGGCGCGCTCGTATAAGAGGACTGGGTAAATTGCGGCTCGGCGGGGATGGACTGCGGCGCGTTCTCGCCGCAGTTGGGACAAAAGCGATCCTCCTCCGTTAAAAAGACCCCGCATTTTGTACAGCGTTTCGGCATGGCTCGGATTCCTTCCCTAGGGCAACACCGCACAATTACCGGCGGACTTCGCGAGCGAAGTCCCCGCCTTATGCCACCCGATTGACAGCCATATTTTCCGCCATATTGCACAGATTTTCTTTGAAAGGTGGTCTCCCCCGGGCGGGGGAGGTGTCACGCAGTGACAGAGGGGCTGACCGACAGGTCAGCCTTCCTGCATAAAATCGGTACAATCTGACCGCAACAGGATGTTGCGTGACATTCGCCCCAAGCGCCGCACGGACGCGGCGCAAAACAAAGCGAATGTTAGAAAAACCTCTGACTGCCACTCGAATGACAATAATTGTGCGGTGCAGCCCTAATCGGTAAAAATAAAAATTTTACGTCGGTATACTGATTTATAATAACATATTTGTCATAAAAAATCAACGGTAATTTTGAAAAAATTCGGCGGCGGAAAATATTTTTTAAAAAAGTGACGAAAATTTAAAAATCCCCTTGAAACCCCCTGCGAGATATAGTATAATACATAGGAGTATGGAAAAATTTTGTTCTTTTTGGGAAGAAAGGAAGAACGCGCGTATGAACACAAAATATGTATTTGTAACGGGGGGCGTCGTCTCGGGACTCGGGAAGGGGATCACCGCCGCGTCGCTCGGGCGGCTCTTAAAAAATCGCGGCTATCGGGTCACGATCCAAAAATTTGACCCCTATCTGAATGTCGACCCGGGGACGATGAGTCCGTATCAACACGGCGAGGTCTTTGTGACCGACGACGGGGCGGAGACCGACCTCGACCTCGGGCATTATGAGCGCTTTATCGACGAAAACCTCTCGGTCAACAGTAACGTCACGACGGGGAAGGTATACTGGAACGTTATCAGTAAAGAGCGGCGCGGCGATTATCTCGGCGGGACGGTACAGGTCATCCCCCATATCACGAACGAGATCAAGGAGCGGCTCTATCGCGCGGCGAATTCGACGGGCGACCCCGTCGACGTCGTCATCACCGAGATCGGCGGGACGGTCGGCGACATCGAGAGTACGCCCTTTTTAGAGGCGATCCGTCAGGTCTCCGCCGAGAAGGGGCGGGATAACGTCATCTATATCCACGTAACGCTTGTCCCCTTTATCTCGGGGAGCGACGAGCTTAAAACAAAGCCGACCCAGCATAGCGTTAAAAACCTCCTCTCGCTCGGGATCCAGCCGACGATCCTCGTTTGTCGGAGCGAGATCCCGATCCCCGAGGACGTCCGCCATAAGATCGCGAGCTTTTGTAACGTCCGCCCACAGGACGTGATCCAAAACCTCACCGCCTCGTCGCTCTACGCCGTACCGCTCATGCTCGAGGAGGAGGGCTTGGCGAATATCGTCTGTGAACACCTCAAAATGGATAACCCCGCGCCCGATCTCGAGGGCTGGCGTAAAATGGTCTATCGTCAGGAGAATACGACGAGGAAGGTCACGATCGGACTGGTCGGGAAGTATGTCGCCCTCCCCGACGCGTATATCTCGGTCATGGAGTCGCTCCGTCACGCGGCTTATGACCGCGACGCGAGCGTCGATATCCGCCTCATCAACGCCGAGGAGGTTACCGACGAGACGGCGGAGGTCCTCCTCGGCGACTGTGACGGGATCCTCGTCCCCGGGGGCTTTGGCGATCGCGGGATCGAGGGGAAGATCAGCGCCGTCCGCTACGCGCGGACGACCAAAAAGCCCTATCTCGGCTTATGCCTCGGGATGCATATGGCGACGATCGAATTCGCCCGTCACGTGATCGGCCTAGCCGACGCGAACAGCGCCGAGTTTTACGGCGGCGAGAACGCCGTGATCGACATCATGCCCGACCAGCGCGGGGTCGATCTCGGCGGGACGATGCGCCTCGGGCTATACCCCTGTAAGCTCGTCGAGGGGACGATCAGCCGCGAGCTTTACGGCGAGGAGCTGATCTATGAGCGCCACCGCCACCGTTATGAGTTTAACAATAAATTCCGCCAACAGTTCCTCGATCACGGCTTTGTCCTCGCGGGTCAGTCCCCCGACGAAAAGCTCATCGAGATCGTCGAGCTTCCCCGCGCGGTTCACCCTTGGTTCGTCGCGGTACAGTTTCACCCCGAGTTTAAGTCCCGCCCTAACCGCCCTCACCCGCTCTTCTCGGGCTTTATCGGCGCGTCGCTCGGGGACTGAAAGGGGCTTGTTGACACGATCGCGAAACGTCGTCTTACAAGCGTATTTTCCGTCTTTCTTCGTTAAAAATCCTTGAAATACATACAGTATTCCTGCGGCTTTTTGTCTCGAAATACGAAAAATCCGCTTGCGATCCGAGCATTTCGGATCGCGTCAACAAGCCCTAAGCCGCGTCGGGCGCGGGACAAGCCGCCGCGCGGCAGTCCTTCCCCAAAAAAAGAAAGGAAAAGATCGGTAATGAACGATACATATTTCGACAATCGCGAGCTGTCGTGGCTCAAGTTTAACCAGCGCGTCCTCGAGGAGGCGGAGGATAGCCGCGTCCCGCTCTTTGAGCGGTTACGCTTTATCTCGATCTTCTCGTCTAACCTCGACGAGTTTTTTATGGTACGCGTCGGCTCGCTTTATGACAGGACGCTCATCAAGCGGGAACGCGAAAAGCCCGACAATAAGACCCACCTCACCCCCCAACAACAGCTCACGCGGATCTCCGCGAAGGTCGCGGAGCTTCTCCCCCGCTTTGAGGCGGTCTATTGGCAGATCATGGATCAGATCAAGATCTACGGCGCGGAACATGTCCGCGCGGATAAGCTCGACGAAGCGGATAAGAGCTATCTTTTAAAATATTTCGTCTCCAATATCAATCCGCTCCTCTTCCCGACGATCGTCGATAAAAAACACCCCATACCCTTTTTCGCCAATCGGGCGACCTATGTCCTCGCGCGGCTCAAGAGTAAAAAGGGGAATGAATATTTCGGGATCATACCGACCCGCTCGGAGGTCTTTAGCCGGATCGTTAAGCTCCCGGGCGAGGATTTCCGCTTCCTTTTAATGGAGGATCTGATCACGATGTTCGCCCAACAGGCGTTCCCCGAATACGAGATCCTCGATCGCGGGGCGGTCAGGATCACGCGTAACGCCGACATCGACGCCAACGACGCGCTCGACGACGACGTGGACTTTCGCGACGTGATGGAGGAGCTGATCAAAAAGCGCCGCCGCCTTTGTCCCGTCCGCGTCGAGTACAGCGGCTATCGCGACCGCGAGGCGCTCGCCTCGTTTATGGGTCAGATCGGTCTCTCGCTCGGGAACGGGTTTTTATACCGTATGAAGTGTCCGCTCGATTTCGGATTCCTCCCGACCCTCGAGGATCAGCTGTCGATGCAAAAATGCCTCTTTTACGACCGCCTCGTCCCCCAGCCCTCGGCGATGGTGAGGGCGGACGAGCCGATGCTCCGTCAGATCGATCGGGGCGACATCCTCCTCTCTTATCCCTACGAGGCTTTTTCGCCGTTTATCCGTCTCCTCGACGAGGCGGCTCAAGATCGCGACGTCGTCTCGATCAAGATCACGCTCTATCGCGTCGCGCGGGACAGTAAGATCGTCGACGCGCTCATAAAGGCGTCGGAGAACGGGAAGGAGGTCTTGGCGCTCGTCGAGCTTCGCGCCCGCTTTGACGAGGAGAATAACATCGGCTGGTCAAAGCGGCTCGAGGAGGCGGGGGTACAGGTCATCTATGGGCTCGACGGCTTAAAGGTCCATTCAAAGCTCTTACAGATCACGCGGAGGATCGGGAACTCGATCGCGTATACGACCCAGATCGGGACGGGAAACTATAACGAGCGCACCTCGCGCCTTTATACCGACCTCACGCTCATGACGGCGGATCACGAGATCGGGACGGACGTATCCCTCGTCTTTACGGCGCTCTCGATCGGCTCGGCGGTCGAGAGCAGCTCGACCGTCTGGGTCGCGCCGAACTGCCTGAAATCGCGGGCGGTCGAGCTGATCGACCGCGAGATCTCCTTTGGGAGCGAGGGATATATCGGCTTAAAGCTCAATTCCCTCACCGACCGCGATATTATCGAGAAGCTCGCCCAAGCGAGCAAGAGCGGCGTAAAGATCGAGCTTTTGATCCGAGGGATCTCGTGTATCATCGCGGGGATCGAGGGCGAGACCGAGAATATCCGTCTCGTCTCGGTCGTCGGTCGCTTTTTAGAGCATAGCCGTATTTATATTTTTGGGAAGGGCGAGCGCGAGCGGGTCTATATCTCGTCGGCGGACTTTATGACGCGAAACACCGAGCGGCGCGTCGAGGCGGCGGCGCCGATCAAAGACCCGACGATCAAAAAGCGGATCACCGACTACTTCCGCGCGATGCTCCGCGATAACGTCAAGGCGCGGGATCAACAGAGCGACGGGACATACCTTCGCCGCTCGTATAACGAGGACATCGGGGAAGAACCCTTTGACGCTCAGATTTATTTTTATAAGAAGGCGTATGAGGAGGCGGAGAACGCCGCCCGCCCCGGGCGTGAGCGCGAGGGCGAGCGGGAGCGCGCGGCTAACCCCGACCGCCCCGCGCCGGTCAAGGTACAGGTTCGGCGGATCACGAAGAAAAAGGAAGCGGGAAAGGAGACTTCCCAGTCATGAGATTACTCGTCATCGACGGAAACAGCATCATCAACCGCGCGTTTTACGGGATACGCGCCCTGACGAACAGTAAGGGCGTTTTTACGAACGCGATCACGGGCTTTATGAATATCTATCTAAAGCTCCTTTCGGAATTTAAGCCCGACGCGGCGGCGGCGGCTTTTGATCGGCGCGAGCCGACCTTTCGTCACGGGAAGTACGCCGAGTATAAGGCGGGACGAAAGGGGATGCCCGACGAGCTGGCGATGCAGCTCCCCTATGTCAAGGAGCTTTTAACGGCGCTCGGGGTCAGGGTGATCGAATGTCCGGGCTATGAGGCGGACGATATACTCGGGACGCTCTCCGCGATGTGCGAGAAAGAGGGCGGGGAATGTATCCTCTCGACGGGCGACCGCGATTCCTTCCAGCTCGTCACCGAGCGGGTCGCCGTTAATCTCGCCACGAACCGCGAGGATATTTTTTATACGCCCGATAAAATTCGCGAGGTTTACGGCGTTTCACCCGCCGAGATGCTCGAGGTGAAGGCGCTCATGGGCGACCCGAGCGACCATATCCCCGGCGTACCGGGGATCGGGGAAAAAACGGCGCTCACGCTGATCCGCGAATATCACACGGTCGAGGCGATCTATCGGGGGATCGACGAGATCGACGTCAGTAAGGGCGTCCGCGAAAAGCTCGTCAAGGGGGAGGAGAGCTGTCGCCTGAGCCGCTGGCTCGGGACGATCGTTAAGGACGCGCCGATCGGCGTGACGCCCGCCGACTGTCTCCTCGGGGAACGCGACGAAAAAAAGCTCGCCGAGCTTTTGACCGAGCTCGAGATGTTTACCCTTCTCAAAAAATTAAAATTATCCAAGGGCGCGGTCGAGCTCGCCGCCTCAAAGTCCGCCGCCGTCCGCGCGGAGCGGTCGGAGGAAGCGCGGCTCGACCCGAGCGTCCCCGATTACGTCCTGATCGACGGTACGCTTACCCGCTTTTTAAACGGGGAAGCGGCGGTGATCCCGCCCGAGGAGTATCAAGCGGCGCTTTCGGGCGATTCCCCCAAGCGAACGTTTGATCTCAAGGGGATGCTGAGCGAGATGGGGATCGAGATCGGTGGGGTGACCTTCGACACGACGCTCGCGGCGTATCTCTTAAACGTCAACGCGGCGGAGTATGGCTTAGAGCGCCTTTGCGCCGAGAACGGCGTCGCGTATCGCGCCGACGCGCCCGCGTCGTCGGTCTATGAGCTGAACCGCGTTTTATACGGGCGGCTTTGCGCCGAAAAAATGGAGCGCGTTTTAAACGAGATCGAGATCCCGCTCGCCTATGTCCTCGTCTCGATGGAGCGGGACGGGATCGCGGTCGACCGCGAGGCGCTCGTCTCCTTCGGCGAGCGCCTCACCGCCGAGGAGAAGGAGATCGAGCGGGCGATCTATGATTGCGCCGGGGAGGAATTTAACATCTCCTCGCCGAAGCAGCTCGGGCATATCCTCTTTGAGAAGCTCGGCTTACCCTCGGGGAAGAAGACAAAGACGGGCTATTCGACGAACGCCGAGGTGTTGGAGGAGCTGACGGGCGCGCACCCGATCGTCGAGCTGATCCTTCGCTATCGCGCGGTGACAAAGCTAAACTCGACCTACGCGGTCGGGCTTTTAAAGGTGATCGGCGAGGACGGGCGGATCCATACGACCTATAAACAGACCGAGACGCGGACGGGGCGGATCTCCTCCGCCGAGCCGAATATCCAGAATATCCCCGTTCGGACGGAGCGGGGGCGGGAGTTTCGCCGCTTTTTTATCGCGCGGGAGGGATATCGCCTCGTCGACGCGGATTATTCCCAGATCGAGCTTCGCCTCCTCGCCCATATCTCGGACGACGCGGCGATGATCGAGGCGTTTCACAGCGGGGAGGACATTCACGCCGTCACCGCTTCGCAGGTCTTTAACCAGCCGCTCGAGTGGGTCACGCCCGAAATGCGGAGCAGCGCGAAGGCGGTCAATTTCGGGATCGTCTACGGGATCGGCGCTTTCTCGCTCTCAAAGGATATTCACGTCTCGGTGAAGCAGGCGGGGGACTATATCAACGCCTATCTCGCGAAGTACGACGGGGTCGCGCGGTATATGGAGAGGACGGTCGCCGACGCGAAAAGGGACGGCTACGTCGCGACAATGTTCGGGCGGCGAAGGAGGATCCCCGAGCTGTCCGCCTCGAATAAAAACGTTCAGGCGCTCGGGAAGCGGATCGCGATGAATACCCCGATCCAAGGGACGGCGGCGGATATTATCAAGCTCGCGATGGTAAAGGTCTGCGCGCGGCTAAGGCGCGAACTGCCCGACGCGCGGCTGATCCTACAAGTCCACGACGAGCTGATCGTCGAGGCGAAGGAGGCGGAGGCGGAGCGCGCGGCGGCGATCCTCCGCGAGGAAATGGAGAACGTCGTCAAGCTCTCCGTCCCGCTCCCCGCCGACGCGAAGGTCGGGAAAAGCTGGTACGAGGCGCACTAATGAGAGAGGCGGAGGAGATCGCGGCGATCGAGCGCGCCTGTTTTACCGAGCCGTGGAGCGTTCCCTCGGTCGAGGCACAGTTAAAAAGCGGGAGCGCGATCCTTACGACGGCGCGGGACGGCGGTCGCCTCGTCGGCTACGCGGTCGGCGCGGGCGCTTTTGACGAGGCGGAGCTGTATCGGCTGGCGGTGCTTCCCGAGGCGCGGCGGCGCGGCTATGGCGCGGGTCTGTTAGATGATTTTTTGAAGGCGTGCTTTCGCCGGGGCGCTTCGCGCGTTTTCCTCGAGGCTCGCTCAAAAAATACGCCCGCCCTGTCGCTTTATCAAAAGGCGGGCTTTATCGAGATCGCCCGAAGGCGCGGGTATTACGGGGACGACGACGCGGTCGTGATGGAGAGGATTTTCATAAAATAAGAACCGCACGCCGTTAGCCGAATCAAAGATTCGGACGGCTGAGCGAACCTT
>JAMPCH010000048.1 GCA_023666265.1 Roseburia sp. | reverse complement strand
GGCGGGGCTTCCCGCGCCGCCGCCCGTCCCGCGTATGATCCGCCGCTCCTCGTCGCGGCGCTCATAAAAGCGATCCTTTTTTCGCCGCTCCTCGACGACCTCGCGGAGCGCCGAAGCCTGTTGTCCCGTGAGCCGCGCCGCCTCGGCGATATAGACGATCCGCTCGGTGTCGCTCCTCAGCGAGGCGAGGAAGGGAACGGCTTTTTTTAAAAACGCCGCCTTTCCCTCCGCTGCGGACAGGTCGATCCCGTTTGATAGCTTCTTAAACTCGTGGTCGACCGCCGAGCCCGCCCCCGCGAGGATCGTCCGAAACTGCTCCGCGCCGAAGTTTTTGATGTATTCGTCGGGGTCTTTGGCGTCCGGGATCTTTAAGACCCGCGCCGTGACCCCCGCCTCGCTTAAAAGATTGATCGCCTTGACCGTCGCCGTTTGTCCCGCCTCGTCCGAGTCATAAGAGATCACGACCTCGCTCGTATAGCGCTTCATAAGGTTCGCCTGTTGCGGCGTGATCGCCGTCCCGAGGGTCGCGACCGCGTTGTCAAAACCCGCTTGGTTCAGCGCGATCACGTCCATATACCCCTCACAGAGGATCAGGCATTTCTCCTTCGTATTCTTGGCGAAATTGAGCGAAAAGAGATTTTCCCGCTTTTGAAAGACCAGCGTCTCGTCGCTGTTGAGATACTTGGCGGGGGCGTCCTTCTCGAGCGCTCGCCCGCCGAAGGCGATCACGTTCCCCCGTCGGTCGATGATCGGGAACATCACCCGCCGTCGGAATTTATCGTAGACCGAGTTGTTTCGCCGCGCGAGGAGGGCCCCCGAGAGCATCTCGTCGTCGGAATAGCCCTTCCCGCGAAGGTGATAGTGGAGGTTATGCCAGCCGTCGGGCGCGAAGCCCAGCCCGTAGCGACGGATCGTGTTCGGGATCAGCCCCCGACCGACGAGATAGTCCAGCCCCTCCCTCCCCTCGGGCGAGAGGAGAACGTCGCGGAAATACCGCGCCGCCTCGCGGTTCATCTCGAGCATCCGCGCGCGGCGGTTCGCGCCCCCGTCGTCGATCGGATCCTCCGGCATCGAAAGCCCCGCCCGCTGGGCGAGGAAGCGCACGCTCTCGACATAGTCGAGCCGCTCGATCAGGCGGATAAAGTTGATCACGTCCCCGCCCGCCCCACAGCCGAAGCAGTAAAAGCTCTGGCTCTCGGTGTAGATGTGACAGGACGGCGTCCGCTCGGAGTGAAAAGGACAGGAGCAGACATAGTCCCGACCCGTCCGCTTGACCTCCACATAGGAGGAGATCACCGAAACAATGTCGCTGCTCTGCCGTAACGTTTCCAAAAAGCTATCCGGTATCCGCGCCATCGTTTTCTCCTCCTTTTTGTTTTTTGAGATTTATTTGAGATTTTATAAGAGATTTTAAGAGAAAGAATATATATTACCGAGGGCTCTGCCCTCGGACTCCCGCAAGCCTTTGAAAAGGCTTGACCTAAACTTTTAATAATCTTTAGAATGGTGTTGCGGAAAATTCCGCCCTTCAGCTATTCGGATATTTTAGAGGTTTGGAGAAAAGATCGATAGAGTTCTTTATACCAAATAAACGAATTTATGAAAACCCGATACCTGCTGAAAATTCGTCTAAAGAATACAGAAGTTTAGGTCAACCCTTTTCAAAGGGTTGCAGGGGGTTCGGGGGACGGCGTCCCCCGCTAAATATATTTTTCTCTGTTTTTTCTCTCGTACCTTCTCTCCACGTCCTACTTCGTGATCCAAGGGCGGGGGATACAATGCTCGGTAAAGGTATCGATGGCGAAATCGTCGGTCATACAGGAGATATAATCACAAACGGCGCGTTCGACGGTCTCGTCGCGAGCGATCGAGCGATAGAGCTCGGGGAGCTTTTCGGGGTTCTTGAGATAAAACCGATAGAGGTAATCGATGATGAAGCAGGCTTTATCCTTCTCGCGGTTGGTCGCGTCAGCGTAATAGACGTTCTGAAACATAAACTCGCGAAGCTCGTCGTGGGCTTGTTTCGTCGGCGAGTCATAGCTCAGCTCGGGCTTCCCCATACTGTTATCGATCAGAGAACGGACGAGCGAGGTGATCCGCTCGCTTTTTGTCTCGCCGAGAACGCGGACGGGAAGCTCGGGGAGATCCTTCTGCCTTAAAACCCCGCCTCGGATCGCGTCCTCGATATCGTGGTTGATATAGGCGATCTTATCGGCGAACTTTACCGCGACCCCCTCGAGGGTATCGGCGGTAAGGTTCGTATGACAAAGAATGCCGTTTCGTACCTCGGCGGTGAGGTTTAGCCCCGCGCCCTCGCGCTCGATCCGCTCGACGACGCGGACGCTCTGTTCATAGTGCTTAAACCCGCCCGAATAAAGCTCGTTTAACATTCGCTCCCCGTCGTGACCAAAGGGGGTATGCCCGAGGTCGTGACCGAGCGCGATCGCCTCGGTCAGATCCTCGTTGAGGCGGAGCGCCCGCGCGATCGTCCGCGCGATCTGGGCGACCTCGAGGGTATGGGTGAGGCGGGTCCGATAGTGATCCGACTTGGGGATCAGGAAGACCTGTGTCTTATGCTTGAGCCGCCGAAAGGCGTTGCTGTGGATAATACGGTCGCGGTCGCGCTGAAACTCCGTCCGTATGTCACAGAGGGGCTGGGGGCGCTCGCGCCCCTTAGTCTCCGCGCTCTTACAGGCGTGGGGCGAGAGGGTCTCGCGCTCGATCTGTTCGGTAAGTTCTCTCGGAAGCATTTTGTCTCCTTATTCTTATGTGTAATTTTTTATGGCAGGACTGCGCCATTGCAAGCACTTTGTTTTGTGCCGCTTCCTGCGGCTCACTTGGGGGTGCTTGCTATGCGACCTCCTGTCGCGCTCCCGCCGCGCGGAGATCGAGGTATCCCCCGCCCGAATCGCGAAACGGAAGGGGCGCTCTCCTTCCCAAAATAAAAAACCAAAAAATCGCCTTCTATTATATAAATACAAAAAATCCTCCCGTTTCACCTTTTTTTCGGGAGGATTTTTTTCGGTTTTAGCGAAATTTCGGCGTTTTAGCTAAAATTATAGTCTGTTTCCTCGACTGTTTCGGTCAATATACCGCCGCCCGAACAGTCGTCCAAGGCGAGCTTAAACGCCTCCGCCCGCTCGGCGCGGATCGCGAGGGTGAGGACGACGTTCTCGGCGAAGTCCTCCGCCTCCGTCCTTACGTCATACTCGGCGAAAATTTTACCGAGCCGCCCGTAAAGCGGATAGGCGAGCGTGAGGCGGAGGCGGAGCGCGGTATCCATATCGCGGATCACCGCCGCGTCGACCGCTGTTTTCGCCCCTTGTGTATACGCGCGGACAAGTCCGCCCGCGCCGAGGAGGACACCGCCGAAATAGCGCGTCACGACACAGGTCACGTCGACCAGCCCCTCGCGCCGAAGCACCTCATAGATCGGCGCGCCCGCCGTCCCCGACGGCTCGCCGTCGTCGCTGTGGCGCGAGATGTTATTCTCGCGGAGGAGATAGGCGTAACAGTTATGGGTCGCCTTACGGTGAAGGGCGCGGATCTCGGCGATAAAGGCGAGCGCCTGAGCCTCGGTCTCGGTATGGCTCAGATAGCCGATAAACTCGCTCTTACGCTCGATAAAGCGCGCCTCGGCGCGTCCGCCGACCGTCTTATACCCCATAAAAAGACCCGCTCCTTTCCCCGTCGCGCCCGACCCGATCAAAGCGATAGAGGAGCGTACAGGCGAGCCTCGGGTTCTCCTTTTTAAAGCGCTTTAAGATACGGTTTAAGATCATCTCCGCCTGTTCGTTCGTCGTATTCGTTAAGAGCATCACGAACTGAGAGACGCTGTAACGCGAATAAACGTCGCGGGAGCGGAGCGAGGTACGGATACATTCCGAGAGCTTGGTCATGACCTTTTCGAGCCGCTTCGGCTCGAGATCCTCCTGATCGGGCGAGACCGCCGTTAAGAGACAAAGGCTCGTGAGCCGCCCCGAGCGCTCGGCGTCGCGTACCTCGAGCTGATAAACGTGTTTAAAAAAGGGAAACTCACAATAAAACGTCCCCGGCTCGCCGCGCTGGTCGTCGAGCTGACCCTTTAAGATCGCGAAATCGGTACTGTACGCGCGGTCGTCCTTGACCGTCTGTTCATAAAGCGCGATAAAGTCGGGCGAGGGGTTGATCGCGTTTTTATTATAAAAAAGATCCATGACATAGGCGTAATGCTCCTTCGCCTTCGCCTTCTCGCCCGACTCGGCGAGCGCCAAGACATAGTAATAGTGGATCTTATCGTCGAGCTTCTCGACCGTGAGGGCGCGGCGCGAGATGTCTAAGATCTCGGTATAATATCTATGGCGATAGAGCGTCTCGAGCGTCTCGCGGACGATCTTTAAAAAAAGCGAATGATAATAGGCGGTGAGGGGGGCGATCCACTCCACCTCGCTCGATTTGGGGAGAAAGTCGCCGTCATAAAGCTCGATCGCCTTCATACTGAGGGTGGTCCTCTCCTTCTCCGACTGGGCGTTTAGGCTCTTTTTATAATAAAGCTCAAAGTCGTCAAAGTCGATCGAGGCGTTTAGGGCGTTATTAAAGGCGTAAGACCCCATTTTATTGACGATGATCTCCTCGCCCTCGGGGAGACCGAGCGCCGAGAGACAGGCGCGTAGGCGGTGGAGCGACGTTTTGAGCGCCCCGACGGGGTTATCGCCGGCTCTCGCGCCCCAAAGAAGGTCGATAAGCTCCGCCTGAGAAATATCGCGGTTATGGTTCGCGATCAGGAACTGTAAAAGCGTCCACATTTTTTTTGAGCGTTTCGACTGCTCGGTGATGATGTTGTCGCCGTACGCGATCGAAAATTCGCCGAACATCGTGATCTTGAGCGTTTCCATATCCTTCCCTTCCTTTCCGTAAACTTTATTAAAAGATTATCTCCAATACTTCCGATCGAGCGTCCGATAAGAGACCGCCCGCGCGATATGGCGCTTCTCGATCCCGTCGCTCCCGTCGAGGTCGGCGCATGTCCGCGCGACCTTTAAGATACGGTCATAGGCTCGCGCCGAGAGACCCGACTTCTCAAAAGCGTTTTTTAAGTATTCCTCCGCCGCCTTATCCATGACACAGACCTCGCGGAGGAGGTCGGGCGTGATCCGCGAGTTGGTACGGATATTCGTCCCGCGAAAGCGCTCGGTCTGGCGGTCGCGCGCCCGCTGGACGCGTTCGGCGATCGCCGCCGAGCTCTCCGCCTTCGCCGCCGCCGCCAGCTCCTCGTACTTCACGGCGGGTACCTCGACCTGAATGTCGATCCGATCGAGGATCGGGCGGCTGATCTTACCGAGATAGCCCTCGATCTGTTTTTTTGTGCAGGAGCAGACCTTCCCGACCGCGCCGTAATTCCCACAGGGACAGGGGTTCATCGCCGCCGCGAGCATCATATTACAGGGATAGGAGACCGAGCCGACCGCGCGCGAGATCGTGATCTCGCCGTCCTCGAGCGGCTGGCGGAGCGTCTCGAGAACGCGGCGGTCAAATTCGGGAAACTCGTCGAGAAAGAGTACGCCGTGGTGGGCGAGCGAAATTTCTCCCGGGCGCGGGACGCTCCCCCCGCCGATCAGTCCGACCGCCGACGCCGTATGGCTCACCGCGCGAAAGGGGCGCTCGGTCACGAGCGGGTGGTCGCGGTTTAAGATCCCCGCGACGGAGTGGATCTGGGTCGTCTCTAAGCTCTCCTCAAAGGTCATTTTGGGGAGTATCCCGCCGATCCGCTTGGCGATCATACTCTTCCCCGCCCCGGGCGGACCGATCAAAAGGAGGTTATGAAACCCCGCCGCCGCGACCTCCGCCGCCCCCTTTACGACCGCCTGACCGCATACGTCGGCGAAATCGAGCGGGCTTACGGCTTCCCCCGCCGACGGCTCGGCGGGGCGAGCGGGCGCGATCGGCGACGAGCCGTCGAAGTGTCGCAAGAGCGAGGCGATATCCTTGACCCCATAGACGGTGAGACCGCTCACGACCGCCGCCTCCGCCGCGTTCTCATAGGGGACATAAAGCTCTTTTATCCCGCTCTCCTTCGCCGCGATCGCCATCGCGAGCGCCCCGCGAACAAAACAAAGCTCGCCGCTCAGCGATACCTCACCGATCAGGGCGCTCTCGCCGAGATCCCGCTCGATCAAGCCCGAGACCCCGAGGATCGCCGCTAAGATCGGGAGATCAAAGGACGAGCCCGACTTCCTTACCCCGGCGGGCGAGAGATTAACGACGAAGGAGGCGCGGGGGAGCTTGATCCCGCTGTTGGCGGCGGCGGACTTGATCCTGAGCTTACTCTCTTGGACCGAGAGGTCGGCGAGACCGACGATCTCGATCCCGGGGACGCCCGGACCCGAGCTGATCTCCGCCGTCACGGGGAAGGCGTTTAAGCCGAAAAGCCCGACGCTGTTTATTTTTGTGAACATGGTTTAAGCTTCCTTTTCTTTTTCCTTGTCCTTGTCCTTTCCCGCCGCGTCGCGCTCCTTCCTTAAAAGATAACGAACATAGCGAAAGGCGGTCTCCTCGCCGTAGTCGCGGAGGATTAGGAGGAGGCGGCGTAAAAGGCGGTCGGTCTCGGGGTGGATCATATAATGCTCGTGAGAGCGGAGGTAATAGGCGTAGGGGTCGCCGTCGGTATATTTTTCGCCGTTATAGACGCGACAGGCGGCGATCCGATCGCAGAACATCTCGATCACATAGCGTAGCGGCATCTCGATCCCGCTCATTTTATGATCGCCCGCCGGGGCGTAGTCGATCCAATACTCGATGTGGTGTTTATTCCGCCCCTTATGGTGTAGCCAAGCCTTACTGTACCCGACCTCCGCGCGTTCGGCGGTATTCGGGCTTTTATCGCCCCGATAATATTTTACGCCGGTCATAAACTCGACGGGCGAATATTTCGACAGGTCGTGGAGAAGCCCCTGTTGATACAGCCCCGCGCGAAAGCAGTATCTCATCACCAAAAGCTTGTGGCGGGTTATGGTCTTAAAATGACCGACCGCTCTTTGCGTCGTGTTCAAGGCGTTCCCTCTTTTCCGAATAAAGTGTATCTCCGATTGTAATCTTTCTTACCACTATTATAACAAAAGGAGCGGGAATAATCAAGCTTTTTTCTATAAATTTGACGGATTGAACAAAAGAAGAGAAGAGAGAAGAGAGAGAAGTATATAATTACCGAGGGCTCTGCCCTCGCAAGCATCCTGCTTGTGGGGACAGCGTCCCCACATAATATTATACTCTCTCTTACGTCTCTCTCGGGATCGTCTTAAAAAACTTCACCATTCTGACGATGAGGGGGACGACCATCGGCGCCCAGACGAGCGGCTCGGTCAGGATGATCCCCATATAGCCGATCGCGGGGGCGAGGAGATAGGCGGCGAGGATCTTACCGACCAGCTCGACGGCGCTCGAGACGAGCGGGGTAATATGGTCGCCGATCCCTTGGATGGCGTTTCGGACGGGGGAGATGATCGCGACGAGGAAGTAAAAGAGCGTATCGACCCTAAGATAGAGCGCCGCCGTCTCGACCGCCTCGTCGAGCTTTGTATCGGTCACGAGGCGGACGAGCGCGGGCGCGACCGTATAGCTCGCGAGAATGACAAGCAGACACCAGCCCCAGCAGAAGCCCATCGCGCCGAAAACGCCTTTTTTGATCCGCGCGTACTTCCCCGCGCCGTAGCACTGACTGCAATACGTCGCCATCGTCATACCGAAGATCCCGAAGGGGAGCATAAAGATATTCGTGATCTTACGCGCCGCGCCGTGGGCGATGATCGTCGCCGTCCCAAAACGGTTGATCGCGCCCTGTAAGATCACGCTCCCGAGACAGACGAGACTGTTCATCAGCCCCATGGAGATCCCGTTCCCGATGAGGCGGCGATCCAGCTCCCGCTCGGGGCGAAAGTCGCCTTTCGTCAGCCGAAGGACGGGATAGCGCACGCGGACGTAAACCACACAGGCGAGGAAGGAGATCGCCTTAGACACGACGGTCGCCGCCGCCGCGCCCGACACGCCCATTTTAAAGCCTTCAATAAATAAAAGATCTAAGCCGATATTTAAAAACGCCGAGAGGATCAGGAAGGCGAGCGGCGCGACGGTATCGCCGACGGCGCGGAGCGTCGCGGCGTAGGCGTTATAGAGCATGGAAAAGGTCATCCCCCCGAGGATCACGCCGATATAGGCGCTCCCCTCGGCGATATGCTCGGGCGGGGTATTTAACAGGACGAGAATTTGGGGGAGGAAGAGCAGGCTCACCACCGTCAGGAGAAGCGAGACGACCAGCCCGAGACGGAGCGAGGCGGCGAAGCTCCGCCGTACCCGCTCCGGCTCGCCCGCGCCGAAGTACTTCGCCGTTAAGACCGCGAAGCCGTTCGTCAGCCCGACGAGGAAGCCGATAATGAGGTCGTCGAGGGTCGTCGTCGCGTTGACCGCCGCGAGCGACGCGTCGCCGAGACAGCTCCCGACGATCCGCGTATCGGCGAGCCCGTAAAAAAGCTGGAATAAATGCCCGATAAAAAGCGGGAGCGCAAAGCCGAAGATCGCCTTCATCGGACTCCCGATCGTTAGATCTTTCATAGTATGTATCCTTATTTTGTTCTATTCGGTTATTTTTTGTTTTTATTTTTTGGGGAAGGAGTACTTAGCGGCTAGTGGTGTTGCCGCAGCGGCTAGTGGTATTGCCGCCCCTCCGTTGTTCTGTGAAACCCAAAGCCCCTCTCCGCAAACTCCCGACCCGTCCGCAATTGCGTAAATCTATCCGCCGTTCTTATCACAACCCACGACCTGACAGCCGCAGAGTTGACAAAGGGAGGACTTGTAATGGGAACAGAGGGTTCCAAGGGAAATCATTTCCCTTGGTGGGGGGTTCGGGGGGCGAAGCCACCCGCTCGATTATCACATATTTTATTTCTCTTTTATTTCTCTTTATCTTCTCTTAACAATCTCTCAAAAATCTCAAGTAACCTCCGCGAGGTCGAAGCCGAACAAAGCGACGAAGTAATCGTTGGTAACAGCGAGGATCTCGCGTATCCAATTACTGGGCATCGCGTACCAAGTCTCGGTGGAGACGGCGGAGACCGCCGAGGCGGCGAGCCCGTTTCGCTCGGCGATCCTGATCCCGCGATAGACGTGATAGCCCTCGCTGATGATGACCGTCCGGGTCGGTAGGGCGTTCTCGTCCATGATCTCCTTCGCGAAGGCGATGTTTTCCCGCGTGTTGCGGGATCGCTGTTCGACGTATATCCGGCTGTGGCTGATCCCGTTCGTAACGAGATAACGGCGCATAGAAACGCCCTCCGGCTCGATCTCGTCGCCACCCTGTCCGCCCGCGACGATACAGACGGCGGCGGGGTTTTCGTTCAGGTACTCGATCGCGCGGTCGAGCCGCGCCCGAAGCATCAGCGAGGGAACGCCGTTGATCGCCCGACAGCCGAGGACGATCACGGTCTGAGGCTCGCCCGCGCCGAATGTCCCCGCCGCGAGCGCGCGTTCGGGGGTGTTGAGCGTCCCGCTTATCATAAAGACCGACACGACCAGCGAATAGACCCCCGCCGCCGTAAACAGCGCCGCGAAACACCGCCCGACCCGCCGAAGCTCGGGCTTCTCCTTTAACTTAGGGTAATATAGATATAGGAATATTACCGCGAGACAAAAAATACTGCCGATAATATTCCCTTGGTTGACGATCCCGCTCAGCATCGTCGCCAAAAACGACGCGAGGAGCAGCCCGCAGGCGGTCAGTAAAATTGTACCGAGTAGTTTTTTCATAGAAATAAAGAGAAATTCAATATGATTTATTTAAGAGCGGGGGCTTTGCCCCCGAACCCCCACTCAAGGAAATAATTTCCTTGAGAATCCTTTATACCCATCACAAGCCCTCCCGTTGCCAACCTTGCGGCTGTAAGGTCGTGAGTTTTGATAAGAACGGCGGTGGATTTACGCAGTTGTAGAAAGGTAGGAAGGTTGATCAAAGCGGCTTTGGGTTTTCACAATTGCGGAAAGGTTGGAAGATTGTGGAGATCGGCGGTAAGACAAACCGCCGTGCCTATCTTTTTACAGAGGTCGAAAAGTGTCGATCCTTCCCCAAAAAATAAAGCGAAAAAAACTTATCCCTTTACCAGCTTTTTAAGCCTCTCCATCGCCTCCGCCGTGTTCTCATAGGTGTTAAAAGCGGTGAGGCGGAACCAGTTCCCGCCGTTTTTCCCGAAGCCTTCGCCGGGCGTCCCGACGACCTCCGCCTCGTTTAAGAGCTTGTCAAAAAACGCCCAGCTGTCTAAACCGAAGGGACAGCGGAACCAGAGATAGGGCGAGTTTTTACCGCCGGTATACTCGATCCCGAGCTCGTCGAGCGTTTTCGCCATAAGCGCGGCGTTTTTCATATAATCGGCGATGACCGCCTTGGTCTGAGCCCGACCCTCGGGGCTAAAGACCGCCTCCGCCGCACGCTGGACGGGGTAGGAGACGCCGTTGAACTTACTCCCCTGTCGTCTCGTCCAAAGCTGATGAAAGGACACGCGCGAGCCGTCGGGCGCGGCGAGGGTCAGCTCTTTGGGGACGATCGTATAGCCGCACCGCGTCCCGGTAAAGCCCGCCGTCTTAGAGAGAGAACAAATTTCCACGGCGCAGTCGCGCGCGCCCTCGACACAAAAGATCGAGCGGGGGAGCGACGGGTCGGAGATAAACGCCTCGTACGCCGCGTCAAAGATGATGACCGCGTCATTCTCCTTCGCGTAGGCGACCCAGTCGGCGAGCTGTTCGCGGGTATAGACCGAACCGGTCGGGTTATTCGGCGAACAAAGGTAGATGATGTCGGCGTGTACCGAGCGGTCGGGGAGCGCCGCGAAGCCGTTTTCCTCGGTCGAGTCGGCGTAAAGAACCCTTCGCCCGCCCATAATACTCGAGTCGACGTAGACGGGATAGGCGGGGTCGGTCACGAGGACGGTATTATCGGCGGCGAAAATATCCCCGATGTTGCCGCAGTCGGACTTCGCCCCGTCGCTGATCAAAATTTCGTCGGTCGAGAGCGAAACACCGAAATCGGCGTAATAGCCGCGGATCGCCTCGCGGAGAAAGTCGTAGCCGAGCCCGCTGTCCTCATAGCCGCGGAAGGTCTCCTTGACCCCCATTTCGTCCGCCGCCTTTTTCATCGCCGCGACGACACAGGGGACGAGCGGGCGGGTCACGTCCCCGATCCCCATACGGATGATCTTATTGTCGGGGTGGGCGGCGGTATAGTCGCGGACGCGCTTCCCGATCTCGATAAAAAGATAGCTCTTTTTGAGCGTTAAAAAGCTTTCGTTCATTTTAGCCATGGTTGTGTCTTCCTTTCCTGTTGATACCTCTATTATACCATAATTCGCGCGGTTTTCAAGTGGTTTTTGTTTTATTTTTTTGGGGAAGGGGTGCGTTGCGGCGGGTGGTGTTGCCGTAGCCGCTTGGGGTTCGCCGCGTCCGCCTCCGTGCGGAGTGCGATCGCCCGGTCTGTTCTCCTTCGGGCTTTGTCGGCTTTTCTTTTTGGGAAGTCGGCGAGTGAACCGCTTGTCTTTTGCGGAAAGTCGCCGAATGAACTGCTCGTCTTTTGCGGGAAGTTGTCAAGTAAACTGCCCGTCTTTTGTGGAAAGCCGCCGAATGAACTGCTTGTCCTTTTTGGAAAATCGGCGAATGAACTGCTTGCCCGTTGCGGGAAGTCGCCGAATGAACTGCTTGCCCGTTGCGGGAACTTGTCAAGTAAACTGCTGTCCCCTTGTAGGGCGTCGCCACACGTCCGCAGGCTTCCCCCAAACACAAAAAACATCTTCGGAACAGAAAAAGAGCGGGGCGCTTTTTTCGCGCTCCGCTTCTTCTTATCTTGAACGTTCTATAAAATCCCTCTCCCGCGATCTTATAAAAGGTTCTCTTTTTATCTTTCTTTCTTCGTTTTATTATATTATATTATATTTTCGGAAACCTGTCAACCGTTTTATTATATTTTCGTCAAATTAAAACAAAATCTTTGTTTCCTTTTGTATAATATTTTGTGGAATACAGGCAACACCGCACAATTACCGGCTACGCCTTTGCCGTCCGATTGACAGCCATATTTTCCGCCATATTGCACAGAATTTTTTTGAAAGGCACAAAGCCTTCCTACAAAACTTCCGTGCAATCTGACAAAAAATCTGACTGCCACTCGAACGACAATAATTGCGCGGTGTAGCCTAATTGTAAAATAGGAGATAAAGCGTCAAAAAGGAAAGGGGGAACGCCGAATGACGATCGGCGAACGCATTTTAAACCGAAGGGAAGCCCTCGATAAAAAACAGTATGAGATCGCCGAGGAGATCGGCGTGACAAAGGCGACCATGTGTAAATACGAGCGGGGTCAAAACCTCCCGAACGCGGAGATCGTCGCGCGGCTCGCCGCCGCGCTCGAGACCTCGGCGGATTACCTTTGCGGCGTGACGGACGACCCCGCCCGCCGCGCCGTCGGGCGGACAAAGCCCGCCGACGAGGATCTCCGCCTCTTTCGCGAGTTTTTACTCCTGTCAAAAGAGAATAAGTATCGCGTAGCGGAGCGGATCAAGATCCTTTTAGAGGAACAGGAGCGGGAGAAGGTGGGGAGAGAGTAGAGAGATTAGAGGCGGGGGACTTTGTCCCCGCAAGCAGGATGCTTGCAGGTGAACGCCCCAAGCGCCGCACGGACGCGGCGCAAACAAAGCGTTCACCCGAACCCGTCTGCCAAGGGAAATGATTTCCCTTGGAACCCTCTGTTCCCATTGCCGCTTTTCTGCGTTTTCAACCTTACTGCCTGTCAGGTCGGAAGGTCGCGGAAAACGGCGTTAGATATACACAAAATCGAAAAAACCCCGCCTCCCCTAAAAGGGGAGGTCAGCCGCTACGCGGCGCGGAGGGGTTCTCACCGAAGGTATACGGGGCGGGCATTTTTGGATTTTCACGTAACTTTCAACAAAAACGATTGATTTTTTCGTTAAAATTTGGTAAAATTAAAATAATAAATATGAAAGGACGGATTTCCCCATGAACAGATTTATTTTAAACGAGACCTCTTATCACGGCGCGGGCGCGATCGCGGCGATCGCCGACGAGGCGAAAGCTCGCGGCTTTAAAAAGGCGCTCGTCTGCTCCGACCCCGACCTAATCAAATTCGGGGTGACAAAAAAGGTGACCGATCTTTTAGAGAAGGCGGCGCTCCCCTACGAGCTCTTCTCCGAGATCAAGCCGAACCCGACGATCGAGAACGTTCAGAGCGGTGTGAAGGCGTTTAAAGCGGCGGGCGCGGACTATCTCGTCGCGATCGGCGGCGGCTCATCGATGGATACCGCCAAGGCGGTCGGGATCATCATCAATAACCCCGAGTTCGCCGACGTAAGGAGCTTAGAGGGCGTCGCCCCGACGAAAAAGCCCTCCGTCCCGATCTTCGCCGTCCCGACGACCGCCGGGACAGCCGCCGAGGTCACGATCAACTACGTCATCACCGACACGGAGAAAAATCGTAAAATGGTCTGCGTCGATCCCCACGATATTCCCGTCGTCGCCTTCGTCGATCCCGAGATGATGGCGACCATGCCGAAATCGCTCACCGCCGCGACGGGTATGGACGCGCTCACCCACGCGATCGAGGGCTATATCACAAAGGGCGCTTGGGAGCTGTCGGATATGTTCCATTTAAAGGCGATCGAGATCATCGCCCGCTCGCTTCGCGGCGCGGTCGCGAATACGCCCGAGGGGCGCGAGGATATGGCGCTCGGTCAATATGTCGCGGGTATGGGCTTCTCAAACGTCGGTCTCGGCGCTGTTCACTCGATGGCGCACCCGCTCGGCGCGCTCTATGATACCCCCCACGGGATCGCGAACGCGATCATCCTCCCCGTCGTGATGAAGTATAACGCCGAGGCGACCGGCGAAAAATACCGCGACATCGCCAAGGCGATGGGCGTAGAGGGGACGGAAAAAATGTCCCAAGACGAGTATCGCGCCGCCGCGATCGAGGCGGTTCGCAAGCTCGGCGAGGACGTCGGTATCCCCGCGAACCTCAAGGACATCGTCAAGGAGGAGGATATCCCCTTCCTCGCTCAGTCGGCTTACGACGACGCTTGCCGCCCCGGAAATCCCCGCGATACCAGCGTCGAGGAACTCGCCGCTTTGTATCGTTCGATGATTTAAGAGAGACGTTGAGAGACGAAAGAGAAAAACAGAAGAAATAATGGTAGCGGGGGACGCTGTCCCCCGTGCCCCCTGCAACCCTTTGAAAAGGGTTGACCTAAACTTTTATAAACTTTCAACGAGGTTTGTAAAAGGGCAATTTTGTGCGCTCTTGCGATTAAAAATCACATCGGATCTACTCATCTCTTCGTCCCCCGCAAGCCTTGAAAACAGTTTACCGCGAAACCGATCGGTCAAAAAAGCAAAGTCTGTACAATTCTTCAGCTTTTCATAAACTAAAAGCTTGTCGAATTGTACAGACTTTTTCATTGAGAAAATTCCAAAAAGCAATATTAAAAGTTTAGGTCAAGCCTTTTCAAAGGCTTGCGGGAGTCCGAGGGCAGAGCCCTCGGTATATATATTTTCTCAACATCTCTCTGCGTCTCTCTCAACGTCTCTCTTTAAAATCTCTCTTACGTCTCTCTTCCCCCGTCACTCCTTCGTAATATCGGAGAAGGCGATCCGACCCTCGTCGATGAGGGCGAGGAGACAGTCGACCATTTTGGGGTCGAACTGTTTCCCGCGATTTTTATTCAGCTCCTTTAAGATGATCTTTTTCTCCAAATTCCCGCGATAACAGCGGCGGCTGTTCATCGCGTCGAAGGCGTCGGAGACGCAGATCATACGCCCGATGATCGGGATCTCGTCGCCCGCGAGACCGTTGGGATAGCCGCTCCCGTCATAGCGCTCGTGGTGAGAGAGAGCGCCCGTCCCCATCCCGTCGATCGAGGTAAAATCACGGAGAATATCGCTCCCGTAGACAGTATGCTTTTTCATGATCCCATATTCCTCGTCGGTGAGCCGCCCGGGCTTGGTCAAGATCTCGTCGGGGATATAAATTTTCCCACAATCGTGCATGAGCGCGATCCAATAGACCCGCTTACACTCCTCCTCGGAATATCCGAGCTTTTCGGCGATGAGGCGCGAATACTCCGCGACGCGAACCGAGTGACCCATCGTACTCGGATCTTTCGCCTCGATAAAGTTGACGAAGGTCCGCATGGTCTGTTCGATGACCTTTTCGTCGCGCTTTTGTTGTTCGACGAAGCGCTTGAGGTTAGAGCGGACGATGATCATAGAGGCTAAAGCGCTGATCCACGCGACGATCATCACACAAAGGACGGGGAAGATCGGGTTCGTAAAAATACTCGTATGTAGGTGATAGCGGACTTCGCCGCGCGTAAAATCGGCGACATAGTCGATCGTCCGATCGGGGATATACATAATAAAGCCGATCCGCGAGCCGCTCTCCTTCTCCGCGTCCTTTGACTTCGCCGCGATCGGGACTTCTCCCATCTCGGCGTCGGGATAATAGATAAAATAATCGCCCTCGTCCAATTCCACAAAAGGTCCGACCCATGTGATGACGTGGTCGAGCGTGATGTCATAGTTCGTGTATTCCGCGAGGTCGAGGGTCTGGATCTTTTCGTTCTCCGTCCCGGCGTGCTGGTGATATTCAAAGTCGCCGTTCCAAGTGTTGTTGACGTACATATCCTCGGGGATATAGAGCTTCGCCGTCCAGTCGACGATCGGGTTTGAAGTATTATTCGTGAGGACGAGCTCATAGATCGTCCCCGTGATCAGCTCGTGGAGGAGGTTCCCGTCCTGATCATAGAGGTCGCTGCTCTCCCAAGAGCCCGAGTCGCCGCCCCGCGTCGTCAGCTCGACCGTCACCTCGTCAAAGCGAAAGAACGTCCCGTCCCGCTCCGCGTCGCCGAGGTCACAGACCCGCTCGAGCGTATTATAGAGATAATTTTGGAGAAAGAGCGCCGCGCACCCCAAAACGATCAGGATCGGTAAAACGATATTAAAGATCAATAGCCCGCGACGCCTTTTTCTCATAGCCCTTACCCCCTTAAGGCAACACCGCACAATGAACGGCTACGCCTTTAACGCACAACTGTACGACATCTTTTCCGCCATACCGCACAGAAATCTTTTGACATACGACAGTATGCCGACAAGATTTCTGTACGATCTGACGAAAAATCTGCCGCACATCTGTACGCCAATCATTGTGCGGTGTAGCCTTAAAATTATTTATATTTATTATACAGGAATTCCACAAACTTTTCAACCGAAATCGCTTCCGTTGTTAAAAGTTTGTAAAAAACCCCAAATTGTTTAAATATTTTTGTGAAGGTTCACAACAAGGCGGGCTTGATCAAGGGGGGGGGAAGCGGGCGGCTCTCATAAGACGAAGAAGGAGGCGGGTATCGCCTCCTTCCCAAAATAAAAACGAAAAAAATTTAATGGGTAAGCCCGAAATGGTCGATATTGACCGTACACTCGACGGGGAAGTCGGCGGTCTTTAAAAGCTCGCCGTAGCGCTCGGCGACCCTTAGCCAAAGCCCATAGTCCCGCGACGAGATCGCGTACTTGATCCCACATGGATCACATCCGTAAGCGTTCACCACCTCGGCGACCGCGCTCGCGATCCGCTCGCCGATAAACGCCGCGCATTGCCGCTCGACCTCCTCGCTGAGCGCGATCCCCTTTTCGTCGAGCTGGCTCGCCGAATACTTCCCGCCGGCGGTGATCTTGACCTTAAAGGTGAGGTGCCCGTCCGTATAGCTCGGCTCGACCTCGCGGCATACGTCGTAGAGCGTGACCGAGACGGAGCGCCCCTCGACCTCCGTCGAGGCGGAGGTATTCTCGATCTTCCCGCAGAGGAGCTGGACCCCCGAAAAGGCGGAGAGCGAGATCGTCCCCGCGAATTTCCGCTCGACGAATAACGCCCCGCCGACCAGCTCGACCGTCTTACCGTCGTCGGTCGCGCCCGTCCCCGTCTCTTTTACCCCGATCAGCGGGAGGACGGCGGAGGCGGTCGGCTGGACAAGCTCATTTAAAACGGCGTGGAGCCGCTTACACTCCCCGAGACCCTTTTTCTCCGCGTTGATGAGGAGCGCGCGAAGGTGGTTCGCCGAGACGTTCTCTTCTTTAAATTTAACGTTCAGTACGTCCGCCGCCTTTTCCTCCGCGACCGCGAGGAGCATATGGGGGTTATTCTGATAGTACGACTCCGCGAAGCTTAAAACCGACTTTAGGTCGGGCTGAGCCGCGTCCTTCCCGATCACGATGAGGTTCGTGATCCCATACATGAGCGTTTTCCCGCATTTCACCGACGCGCTCTCGAGCGCGGTAAAAAGATCGCGACCCTTCCCGCTCACGACGAGGACGTTCGCCTTTGTACTGTCGAGGATCGTCGAGCCGCCCGCCCCCTCCATACTGAAGTACTGGAGCGTGACCTCATAGCCCTCCTCCGTTCGGTCGATCCCGACCGCCTCAACGATCGCCTGTTTGTCAAGCTCCGTGTGCGCCAAACAAGAGGCGGAGGAGAACACCAGCCCCGCCAGCATAAGGATCGGGAGAATTTTTTTGAGAATTTTCATTTGCGATTCCTTTCCGAGAGAGATTTTTTGAGAGATTTTTTGAGACTGTTTGAGAGAGTGAAAGAGATTTGATGAGATTATACGAGATTTGACGAGATATAGAGCGGGGGTTTCACCCCCGAACCCCCACTTCCTTTTGTGCCAAAAGGAAGCGAAAATCTGTATTGCGTTATTTATTTTTCATCTTTTTGATAGCCTGTTTTATTATACAATTATATCATAAAACTGTCGAATAGCGGAAATTTACCCCCTTAAACAGTCTTGGTAAACGAATATTAAAGTTTAGGTCAACCCTTTTCAAAGGGTTGCAGGGGTTCGGGGACAGCGTCCCCGGCTTAAATTTCTTAATCATTCTTATACAATCTTAATCATCTCAAATCATTCTCAAAAATCTCTCTCACACTCTCTTTGATCTCTTTTTCTTCTCCGTAGCCGACAGAGCGAAAAGGACGGCGGCGAGGGGGATCAAGAGGGCGGTAACAAAGATCAGTACGCCGGTCTGGGGGATCCGCGAGACGGCGAGGAAGTCGACGGTATTACTGCTGAAGAGGACGCTTACGACCGAAGAGAGGACGAGGAGAGCGACGGCGGTGATCCGCGCCGCGAGGCGATTTCCGAAGGCGCTCTCGACGGCGACCTTGACCGCCGCCGCCGTGAGGGAGAGCTTAACGATCGCGGTCGTCGTCCAGACGGCGGCGTCGATCCCGTCGAGCCGCTGAAAGAGCGAAACGTCGGAGAGTGAGGCGAGCCGATAAAAGGGGAAGCTCGTTAAATCGAGATATTCGCCGAGGACGGTATTATATAAAAACGTCATCAGGAATAAGACGCAGAAGCTGAGGGCGAAGTAGACGATAAGGCTGCGGTGTGCTTTTTCGCGGACGCTCCCACAGAGGGCGATAAAGATCGCCGCCTCGGCGTTTTTGGAAAATTCGCCGATCACCTCGGGGAGGAGGCTCTCCGTCCGCTCGGCGAGGGCGGGGGAGAGGTATTGAAGCCGGATACTTTGGGCGACCCCGAGGATCACGAGGATCAAAAGGACGGCGAAGCCGCCGGCGACGATGACCCCCGTCCTCGTCACGGCGGGAAACCCCTTTAGCGTCCCGTAAAGACAGATCACGAGGGTAAAAAGGATCACGACCCACGCCGGGGCGCTGTCAAAGATCGTACTCGAGGCATAAAACTCGAGCTGTACCGTCGTCGTGATCATCGTCGGGAGGAGGGCGGCGAGATAGACGACCGCGAGGAGCTTCGCCGCGAGGGGGCTTTTTTTCGCCGCCGCCGTGAAGGCGTTCTCGCCGGGAAAGCGCCGAAGGAGGATATAGACGGGCGTCAAGACCGCCCCGAGTAGCAGGAAGGAGAGAAAGATCACCGTAAAACGCTGCATACCGTAGTTGATGTCGTCGCGCGGGAAGTTCGCCGCCTCGTTAAAAATTCGCGAGAGCGCGAGGACGATCCCGAGCTGTCCCCAGCCGATTTTGTTCATTTTGTGTGTCCTTTCCGATTTAACATTTTCTTTTTTGGGAAGGCGCTTGTCCCGCACGGGATCAAAGCCCTCCGCCGCTTTAGCGAGGCTCGCCGAGCGGCAGACCTTCCCTAAACCAACAGCCCGTTTAGCCAAGCTCCCGACCTGACAGCCGCGAAGTCGGAATTAGGAGGGCTTGTAATGGGTACAAAGGATTCTCAAGGAAATTATTTCCTTGAGCGGGGTGCAGGGGTGGAACCCCTGCGTCTCCTTCTCTTTTATCTCTCAGCGTTTCTCTTTCCGTTCCCCTTCCCGATCCGCGCGCCGTTAAGGGCGCGGACGTTAAAGCCGGAGCGGGAGAGGAAGCGCCAGTCGGCACGGATCACGGTATCGCGCATACTGTGGAGGCTAAAGGGCGAGACGGGCGCGGTATAGGGGACGCCGTAAGCCTCCATAGAACAGATCTTTAACAAAAACAGCATCCCGACGGTCGTGATCCCGAAAAGCCCCCACATCCCGCCCGCGAGGATAAACGAAAAGCGCATCACGACAATATCGTTATAAAGCTCGGGGACGATAAAGCTCGCGATCGACGAGACCGCCACGATCAACACCATCGGCGCGCCGACCAGCCCCGCCGAGACGACGATGTCGCCGATCACGATCCCGCCGACGATACTGACGGCGTGTCCGAGGTTCGACGGCATACGCAGTCCCGCCTCGCGCATGATCTCGTAAAAGACATGGATCAGGAGACATTCCGTTAAGAGGTCATACGGCGTGATCTGGATCGAGGCGGCGAGATTTAAGAGAAGCGAGTCGGGGATCAACTCGGGGTTAAAATTCGCGATCGCGACGTAAAACCCGGGGAGGAGGACGCTCGTTAGGAAGGCGATATAGCGGAGAACGCGAATGATCGTGACGTAGGCGGGCTTTTGGGTATAGTCGTCGAGAGTCTGGAAATTCTCGGTAAAAAGATGGGGGACGAGGAGGGCGAAGGGCGTCCCGTCGACGAGTATCCCGATCCGCCCCTCATAGAGCCGCGCCGCCATCACGTCCGGGCGCTCGGTCACGCCCGCCTCGGCGAAGACCGCCTCGCCGTTCTCCTCCAAAAAGGGCTGGACATAGCCGCTCTCGAGGACGGTATCGAGCGGGAGCTGTTTTAAGCGCCGCTCGACCGCGGCGAGGAGCTTTCGATCCGCCTTACTCTCGAGGTAACAGAGACAAATATCGGTATTCGAGAGGTCGCCGACCTTATCGAGCTTAAAGACGAGGTCGGGCGACTTGATCCGCCGCCTTATCATCGACATATTCGTCCGGATCGCCTCGACAAAGCCCTCGTGAGAGCCGCGAAGGTTCTGTTGGGTCGAGGGTTCTTCGATACTTCGGGTGGCGAAGCCCTGAACCCCGATCGCCGTCCCGACGCTTACCCCGTCGATCAGGAGGACGCAAAAGCCGCCCATAATAAAGGACGAAAGCTCCTCATAGGTCGCGACCTGTTTTTGTTCCCCCGCGAGGAGAAGCTCGCGCTCGATCATCTCGAGGACGCGCTCGGGCGCGAGCTTTTTGTCGTTCCCGATCGCGTTCACGGGGCGAAAGATCAGGTTCGCCATTTGGTTCGTGTCCGTCTGACCCTCACAAAAGAGGATACAGATCGGTACGCCGCCCGCCTTGGCGTATTTTATATTGAGGTCGCTCGTATTTTTCATGACCGCGCGGATATTGACGGTGTTTCGTTCGAGATCCTTTTCGAGCGGGCTTTTTTCTTTTTCTTTTTCCTTTTCTTTGTCTTTATCTTTTTCCTTGCTCATTTTTTCGGTCGTTCCTTTCTTTCGCTTCTTTCGCCGTTTCGTTTCTTCGTTCCCGATTATTGTAACCGCGCGGAATAAAAACATACTTTACGGAGAAAATATTATCACGATTTGATTTTGTGAAGGAGCGGCGCTATGCTCATTATTCTTATAAGGACGCTGATCTTATTTATCCTCGTGATCCTCTCCCTACGGCTGATGGGAAAAAAACAGCTCGGCGAGCTTCAGCCGAGCGAGCTGGTCACGACGATCCTGATCTCAAATATCGCGACCCTCTCGATCGAGGATCCCTCGATCCCGATGCTGACGGGGATCGTCCCGATCCTGATGATCGTCTGTACCGACGTCCTGATGTCGGGGATCATGTTAAAAAATACCCGCTTTCGCCGCGTCGTCACGGGAAGCCCCAAGGTCATTATCTCAAACGGGAAGCTCGACCGCGCCGAGATGAAGACCCTCCGCTATACGATCGACGACGTACTCGAGTCCATGCGCGACGCGGATATTTTCGACATCAACGAGGTACAGTACGCGATCGTCGAAACCACCGGGAAGATCAATTTCTTTAAAAAGTCCGACGGGACGAGCGACCCGCCCTCCGTCATCGTCAAGGACGGTCTCGTCGTCCACGACGGCTTAAAACAGGCGGGTCTCGGTATCGAATGGCTTAACGATACCCTTAAAAAACGAAATACCGACACAAAAAGCGTATTCCTCCTCACCGCTAAGGGCGACGGCACGTATACGCTGATTTTAAAAGAGAATTTAAAAGAGAAATAAATGAGATTTTAAGAGAATTTTAAGAAAAAACAAAGAAAAGTATATGAATTAAGAGGGGGCTTTGCCCCCTATCCCCCCACCAAAGGAAATAATTTCCTTTGGAATCCTTTATACCCATCACAACTCCTCCCGATCCCGACCTTGCGGCTGTTAGGTCGTAGGTCTTGTATAAACGGCAAGGATATAATCAATAGCGACACTTTAAAGCACTCGATCATTTGCCGAATTTATTTGCGATAAAATACGTCGAATATTACAGAATAACTTTTTAATGATAAAATTGCTTAATGATTATTAAAAGTTTAGGTCAAGCCTTTTCAAAGGCTTGTGGGGGGATAGGGGGCGAAGCCCCCTCTTAATTTATTTTTTCTCTCAAAAAAATCTCAAAATAAAAAGGAGTTTATGATATGAAACGGATCATTATATGCGGGATCATCATGCTGGCGCTGGTGGTACTGGGGGCGGCGAGCCTTTATTACACCGACACGTCGGCGAAGGAGGCGGAGGGTACGCTTGAGGAGATCGACCTTCGCTTTCGCGAGGGCGACCTTGACGGGGCGCGGGGACTGGCGCGGGAGCTGAGCGCGGACTGGGAGCGCTATATCGAGAACCACTTTTTTATGACGGACAAGGAGCATGTGATGGAGCTTTCGTCGATGATCGCGCGTATCCGCGCGCTCGCCGACGAGGGGGACGAGGAGCTGACGGTCGAGTGCGCGGTCGCGCGGGAGCTGATGACCTCTTATCGGCTCAAAAACGCGGTCGGGTGGAACAATATTTTTTAGGCGGCGTTTTTATGGCAGGAGTGGGGCGAAAACACACCCGAAAATAAAATTGACATTTTCCGGCGGCTATGCTATAATAAAAGCGCCACATAAAAATTCCTTCATATTTTTTCAAGAAAACCCGATTTTTACCTTTTTGGTAAAGATGTGGGCTCTGTTTCGCATGATGGGTTTTCTTGAATGTGGAGGAATTTTATGTGGTAATGAAATTCGGAGCTTTGCATTCTTTATAGTACGCGCGGCTTCGGTCGCGCGTATTTTTTTGAATAAGCTTCGATGACAGCACAAGCCCGTCGAAGCGATTGACTTTTTCTTTCGCTTGTGCTATAATAAAGTTGCCACATATTTCTCTTAATAAAATACTATACAAAAAGCTCGTTTTTACTTCGGTAAAGATGTGGGCTTTGTCTTGCATTACGGGCTTTTTGTGTAGTAATGAGAGATTTGTGTGGCAGCAAATCGAAGTTTCACATTCTTTATGGTACGCGTGGCTTCGGTCGCGCGTATTTTTTTGAGTAAGCTTCGAGGACAGCGCAAGCCCGTCGGAGCGTTTGACTTTTTCTCTCGCTTGTGCTATAATAAAAGCACCACACAAAATCGAATATTTACATTAGGTTTCTCATTTTTACTTCGGTAAAGATGTGGGCTTTCTTTTCATTTGAGAAATCTAATGTTAAAACGATTTTGTGTGGTAACAAATCGAAGTTTCACATTCTTTATAGTACGCGTGGCTTCGGTCGCGCGTATTTTTTTGAATAAGCTTCAAGCCTTACAAAAGATAGCACAAGCCCGTCGGAGCGTTTGACTTTTTCTTTCGCTTGTGCTATAATAAAAGCACCACGTAAAATTTATTGCTCTATACAAAGAAGGCACGCCTTTGCTCCGATAAAGGTGCGGCTTCTTTCGCGGCGTGCTTCTTTGTATGATAGCGAAAATTTTGCGTGGTAACAAAATGGAAGTCAGCATTCTTTATAGTACGCGCGGCTTCGGTCGCGCGTATTTTTTCGGGAAAGGAAGACCGCATGGAAACAAAACAGCCGAAGCAAAACAAAGAAAACGAAAATGAAAACAAGAGTGAGAACGAAAACCAAAGAAATGATTCGAAAACAACCGTCATCGACGAGATCCGCGATACCGCGAGAGCGGGATTCGCGCT
>JAMPCH010000047.1 GCA_023666265.1 Roseburia sp. | reverse complement strand
GTGGAATATTATACCACACTTTTTCCCGTTTGTGTTCAAAAATGTTCCCAACGACACGTTAAATGTAACGAACGGTAATTTTTGAACCCAAAACGGGTCTCCGTCCGCTCTTTTCCTCTCCTTTCTCTTCGGTTTTTCGCCAAAAAAATAAAAAAGTGTGTGCAACCAAAGCCGCACACACATAAAGGCGAGCAGGCTTCGAATTGCTACCACACAACTTCAACTCACTTATAAAGACGTTGAAAAAAGCCTACACCTTTACCATAGTGTAAACGTCTTTATAAGTAGGTATTCAGTTGTGTGGTATGTCCTTATCTTACCATAATCGGAAAAGAAAGTCAATCCCTTTCGCGAAGAAAAAACGAAAAACAGCCGAACGCCGCTCGCTCGGGCGCGATCGGATCGGGCGAACCGCGCGCCTTCCCCAAATAACCCCATACAAACCCCACAATTTTAACCGTAATACACGCCTATTTATAGCTAAAATGACGAAATCGCAAAAAGAGGGTTGGCTTGTTTCATTTTCCTCTTGACAAATCGGACGATACGAATTATAATATAACAGTGATATATAGCACTGTTATACGGAGGCGAGCGTATGAGCGAAGCGGAACAGACCACGCTTGAAAAAATACACGTGGCGGCGCGGCGGGAGTTTAGCGAAAAAGGCTTTCGCGCCGCGTCGCTAAGAAATATCGTCAAGGCGGCGGGCGTGACCACGGGCGCGTTTTACGGCTACTTCTCGAGTAAAGAGGCGCTGTTCGCGTCTATCGTCGAGCCGCACGCCGCCGCCGTTATGGGCAGCTTTATGACCGCGCAGACGGATTTCGCGAAGCTCCCGCTCGAGGAACAGCCCGCTCATCTCGGGAAGGAATCCTCCGAGTGTCTGAACTGGGTGATCGACTATATGTACGAGCATTACGAGGATTTTAAGATCCTCGTCTGCTGTAGCGAGGGGACGCCGTATGAGAATTTCATCAACTCGATGGTCGAGGTGGAGGTCGAGTCGACCTTACGGTATATCGAGGTGTTGCGGGAGCTCGGGAACGACGTCCCGGAGATCGACCGATCGCTCTGTCATATGATCACGAGCGGAATGTTTGAGGGCGCTTTTGAGGTGATCCGCCACGATATGCCAAAGGAACGCGCGGTAAACTTCGTCAACAAGCTTTTTGAGTTTCACACGGCGGGTTGGTTAAAAATTATGGGACAGTAACGTCCTTTAATTTCGGATGAAGTTAGTAGCAACTAACTTCTATAAAAAATAAGGAGGGACAAAATTGAAAAAACAAAGCAATTTTTCCGAGCTTATGCGCTACGCGGGCGGACACAAAGCCCTTATGTATCTGTCGCTCGCGCTGTCGGTGATAAGCTCGGCGCTGACGCTGATGCCGTTCGTTTTTATTTACCTCATTATAAAAGAGGTGATCGCGGTCGCGCCGAATTTTTCCGAGGCGGCGGATCTCGCGCGAAACGGGTGGCTCGCGGTAATGTTCGCGCTGGTCGCGATCGTCGTTTATTTCGGTGCGCTGATGTGCTCTCATTTTTCGGCGTTCAGGATCGCGGGGAATATGCGTAAAACGCTGTTGTCGCATATCGCGAAGCTACCGCTCGGTTTTATCGGCGAAACGGGAAGCGGAAAGATCCGCCGTATCGTGAACGACAGTAGCGCCGCGACCGAGACCTATCTCGCCCACCAGCTCCCCGATATGGCGGGGGCGATCGCCGCGCCGCTCGGAATGGCGGTCATGCTGTTTGTGTTCGACTGGCGGTTCGGGCTGATCTGTCTTGTGCCGGTCGTTTTGGGGTTCGCGGCGATGTTTAAAATGGCGGGACCTAAAATGGCGGAGGATATGAAAAAATATCAGGACGCGCTGTCGGAGATGAATAATCAGGCGGTGGAATACGTGCGCGGGATACCCGTCGTGAAAACCTTCGGTCAGACCGTCCACACGTTCGCGCGGTTCAAGGGTTCGATCGACAGCTATTATAAATTTTGTATCCGCTACTGTAAGCAATGCCGCGCGCCCATGCTGTTGTACACCGTTTTTATCAACAGCGCGTTCGCGTTTTTGATCACGCTCGCGCTGATCTTGGCGGGCGGGGAAGCCGTGCCGCAGTCGATACTGCTCAGCTTTATTTTTTACGTGATCTTTACGCCCGCGATCTCCACCGCGATGACGAAGGTCATGTACATCAGCGAGAACGGAATGATCGTCAGCGACGCGCTCGCGCGCGTTCACTCGATCCTTGACAGGAAGCCCCTTCCCGACGCGACGAAGCCCGAGACCCCAAAGGATCATTCCGTGGAGTTTGAGAACGTTTCGTTCCGCTACGACAACGCGGAGGGCGACGCGCTGAGCGGTGTTTCCTTCCGGGCGGATTCGGGTGAAACGGTCGCGCTGGTCGGTCCCTCGGGCGGTGGGAAAACCACGGCGGCGGGGCTTGTTTCGCGCCTTTGGGACGCGACGAGCGGCGAAGTAAGGATCGGCGGCGTAAACGTCAAGAATATCGAAAAATCCAAGCTGAACGACGCAGTCTCCTATGTTTTCCAAGACAGTAAGCTGCTCAAAACGTCGATTTTGGAGAACGTGAGACTCGCGAGACCCGACGCCTCTCGGGAGGAGGTCGAGACCGCGCTCCATAAGGCGCAATGCGACGACATTATCGCGAAGCTCTCAAACGGGATCGATACCGTGATCGGGACGAAGGGCGTATATCTCTCGGGCGGCGAGCAGCAGCGCGTCGCGATCGCGCGGGTCATGCTAAAAAATTCGCCGATCATCATTCTTGACGAGGCGACCGCCTTCGCCGACCCCGAGAACGAGGCGCTGGTTCAAAAGGCGTTTGAGGAATTGTCCCAAAACAAGACGGTCATTATGATCGCTCACCGCTTGACGACGGTCAAAAATGCGGACAAGATCCTCGTGATCGAGGACGGGAAGATTGAGGAATCGGGAACGCATCAACAGCTCGCCGAAGGCGGCGGTCTGTACGCCAAAATGTGGGCGGATTATCAAGTCTCGGCAGATCGGAAGGTGGGGATCGTATGACGAAAAAACTAATGAAAAAATTCGCCCTGTCGCGCGACGGCGCGAGGGGCTTGATCCGGGCGATCGTCGCTTGTGCGCTCGGCGATATTGCGCTGATGCTCCCGGTGGGGCTGATGTATTTTTTGGTGAGCGATTTTATGGAAGGCGCGGTCTCCGGCGACCGCTGTGCGCTGTACGCCCTCGGAATGGTCGGGGCATTGCTCTTGATCTTCCTCACGGAATTTTGGAAGTACAACTCGACCTATTTTTCAACTTACAGGGAATCGGGCGCTTGTAGGATCAGACTCGCCGAAAAGCTTCGCCGCCTGCCGCTGTCGTTTTTCGGGAAGAAGGATCTCGCCGACCTCACGAATACCATGCTCGGCGATGTGGAGACGACGGAGCATATGTACTCGCATTATGTGCCGCAGTTTTACGCGTCGATCCTATCGACCTGTGTGATCGCGGCGAGCCTTTTCTTTTACGACTGGCGAATGGCGCTCGCGGCGCTATGGGTCTTACCCGTCGCGCTGGTGATCGTGGGCGTTTCCAAAAACGGTCAGAACTATTTCACAAAAAGGAAAAGCGCCGCGCAGGTCGCGGTTCTGGACGGCGTTCAGGAATTTCTCGAGACCGTCCGCGACCTGAAAAGCAACAACGCGGAAACGGAATATCTCGACGGGCTTTTTAAAAAGATCGACGATTTAGAGAGCCGAAGCATGAAAAGCGAGCTCGGGATCGCGGCGTTCGTGATCCCCGCCCAAATGCTCTTAAAGCTCGGGATCGCGACGACGGCGCTGGTCGGCGGCGCGTTGCTCGCGGAGGGCTCGCTGTCGCTGATCACGTTCTTTATGTTTTTACTGGTCGTGTCGAGGATCTATGAGCCGATGACGTTTTCGCTCCAAAATCTGGCGGCGATGAATTCCCTATCGGTCAACATCGACCGTATGAACGAGATCGAGAATTGTGAGGAACAGAGCGGCGGGAGCGAGTTTCACCCGAACGGTTACGACATCGTTTTTGAGAACGTCGGGTTCGCCTACGACGACGAGGAGCCGGTGTTAAAAAATGTTTCCTTCACCGCGAAGCAGGGCGAGATAACGGCGCTGATCGGTCCGTCGGGCGGCGGTAAGTCCACGGCGGCGAAGCTCGCGGCGCGGTTTTGGGACTGTGATAACGGGCGGATCACCGTCGGCGGCGTTAACGTAAAAACGGTCGACCCCGAGCGGCTGTTGACGGCGTTCTCTATCGTGTTTTAGGACGTTACGCTTTTTAACAACACCGTTATGGAGAATATCCGTATCGGGCGTAAGGACGCGACCGACGAGGAGGTCATGGCGGCGGCGCGGCTCGCGAACTGTGAGGGATTTATCGAGAAGCTCCCCGAAAAGTGGAACACCGACATCGGCGAAAACGGAAGCTCGCTCTCGGGCGGCGAACGCCAGCGTATCTCCATCGCGCGTGCGTTTCTCAAAAACGCGCCGATCATCCTTTTAGACGAGGCGACCGCCTCTCTCGATGTGGAGAACGAGAACGCTGTCCAGTCGGCGCTCTCGCGGCTCATCAAGGACAAGACCGTCCTTTTGATCGCCCACAGGATGAGGACCGTCTCGGGCGCGGATAAGGTCGTCGTATTATCCGACGGCTCGGCGGCGGAACAGGGGAAGCCCGCCGAATTGCTCGATAAAAACGGGATATACGCCCGTATGGTGAAGCTCCAGACGGAGAGCGGGAGTCGGGTGACCTAAAAAACTCGAATATCGTTAAAATCGCCCGGGATCACGGTTCGTTACGTGATCCCGGGCTTTTTTTATGATCCTATAATAGGCTAACGGCGTGCGGTTCTTACTTTATATTTTTCTGAAACCGCATCAGCTCCTTGGTAAGCTGTTTCGCGGAGAGGTAGTCGTTCACGATCGTGATAACGTTGACGAGGATAAAGATCACGAGGACGCTGATCACGACCCCGACGATCACCTCGACATTCTCCGTATGGATCGTGGGGCTTAGGATACAGACCGTCACGACCTCCGCCTCGATGACAAAAAACTGGATGATCTTACGGAGGATGACCTGTTTATCCGACAGCTCCTTTGAGGAGTACATCAATAGGTTCGGAATGACCCCGAGCGCCGCGAAAATAAACGGCGAGGCGAAAGCGCTGTAATTGAACTTCGCTTCGGGGTCGAGGAGCGAGCCGAGGATCGCGGTCCCCGCCGTGATACAGGCGACAAGAATAAGATAGGTCGTCAGCGACCGATAAAGGAATTCCTTTAAGCTCATCGTTCTTCTCCTTTCAGAGCCTTTTTCAGCTCGGGTACGTATTTTCTCGAAACGATCACCTGTTCTCCGTTTTGGAGGACGGCGGTGAACCGACCGTTCAGCGACGCCTTGATCGACTCGATCTTTATGAGATTGACCAGCGCGGATTTCGATACGCGGAGGAAGTACTTCTCCGCTAAAGCCTCCTCGAGCTCATACAGCTTTTGACGCGTTTCATATACCTGTTTTTCACAATAGATAAATACCTTATTGTCCACGCCCTCGATATAAAACACGTCGGAGACGGGGATCTCGTACTGTGCGCCCTCGATCACGCCGGTGAGCTGTCCTTGCCGCGATTTCACAAAACGGACGATCTCCGTTACTTCGCTGTCTATCTCGTGACAATAGATCTCGAGCCGCTCCTTTTCGTCCTTTTTTATTTGAGAAATATGGATGATCATTTAAATCTGCTCGTCAATCGATTGAGCCCTGTGCGTTCCAAGGCTCAATGATCGGTTCGCCCTCTCCTTTTAGATAATAATTAAAATAATTCAGGATGATCGCGTTGAGCTCGGGGATAAACTCGGACGAATTTACCTCGCCCTTCCCGAGCAACTTCGCCAGCGTGGGCGAGAGGAGCGGGAGATCGGTGAAATCCATATGCTCTGTACCGTCGAAATGCGCCTCTCGGCTGTCGACGGCGTTGTCGAGTAAGTATGTATTTACATAGTCCGTTTCTCCGTTGCCGGCGTAGGACTTCCAATGATCCGCGTTATCGAGCGAAAGGACGGGGATCGGATAAGGCTCGGAGTTATAGGCGATCTTCCCATCGTTAAAAGCGATCTCTTCGCCGAGCATCGTTCCGTCGATGTCGATGACCGCGGTAATGTCGTCGCGCTCTCTCCCGAGCTGTACCGCCGCCGCGCCGCCGATCGAATGTCCCGTAAGCCCGATCTTACCCGTGTCCGTCATCCCGATCGCCTTGAGGATCTCCGCCCTCGCGCCGTCGGTCTCCGTGAACCACGCCGTATCGAGCGAGCCCGAGCTTTTAGCGGCAATGATCGAATCCAGCACAAAATTTTCATCGGCGGTACGGATCGCCATCCATTCGCATATCGTGTTAAAATCCTCCTCCGTCTCGGTGTAATCGGAGCTCATCTGCATATTGATCGCGGTCTGCATAAACTCAAAGTCGACGATCACGATCTTCCCGTCCGTGTCCTTGGTAAAGAAGGCGTAATAAGGGTGATCTATGCTCGCCACGACATAGCCGTTACTGGCGAGCTCCGCGTACAGCGAGGAGTTGCTCTGATAATAGCCGAAAGAGCCGTGGGCGAATAACACGAGCGGACAGTTCGCCGCGCCGCTCTCGGGGTAATAAAAATGGATGGGGATCTCGCGATTAGACCCGTCGCTCTCGTTCTTTTCGAGCCGGCTGTTGTCGACGAGGATCGCTTGTGTTTCCTTTACCCGATACTGCCCGCTCGTTTTGAGCCCCGCGTATCCCGTAAAAATAAAGGCGGGGAAAAGCGAAAAGCCGATAACGATCACGCTTATGACCGTTCCGACGATCGCCCGAGCCTTTGTTTTTTCTTTTTGTGCAGTCCTTCGCTTTATCAGGTACGCGATCAATGAGATAGCGAGGCGTATCCCGAGGATCACGAGACAGCCCGTAAATCTCCAGTTCTGCCCCGTGGCGGGTACGAGCGCGACAACGAGCGCAAGCGCCAGCTCCGCCGCGCGAAAGAATACTCTGTTCCTCCGCCAAAGCTCCCTGTATTTGGTGAGAGTGAGTACGGTGAGCGCGATTTCCATGGCGGTAAAGACCGCAAATAAAACAATTCCCATTTTAAAAAACTCCGTTCTTTTCATTAGACCACCTAGGAAGCTTCCGAAATACTGTCTGACTTGCCCTTTTTGTGCCGTGCTTTGCCGTCTTTCCTTGAAATACATACAGTATTCCCGCAGAAATCCGACAAACCACAACGCAAAAATTCCGCTGCCATCCGGCATTCCGTAAGTTTCCGAGGAGGTCTATTTTTAGCCGATGTATCCAGTATACATCATTCGCCGAAGGAAGTCAACGAAAAAAACGTAAGATGCAATTTTAAACGGTAAAATGCACAGGGACACATTCCGAACTCTTTCCTCCAAAAACGCCCTCCCGACAGCGGTCGCGCGAAGGTCGGACGGAGACGATAACGTCCTTCGCGGGCGAAACTTCACAAAAACGCGATCGGTATGATAAATATACAATCTATCGTTGACAAATTCGGTTTTTTTCCTTATAATATATAAATACGATTTACCGAATATACGCGGGTGATAAAATGAATTATATAGGCTCAAAATACTCCTTAATGGAGTTCCTGAAAAATACGATAGGTAATGTGACGGGCTATCAAAACGGCGAGGGGCATACCTTTGCCGATCTTTTCGCCGGGACGGGAGTTGTCGGCTCGGCTTACAAGGAAATGGGATATAATGTTATCGCCAACGATATTCAATATTACAGCTATGTACTGAATAAGCACCTGATCGAAAACATCCCAAAAGTTGATGATTCCCCGTTTGACGCTCTCAATTCACTTAGCGGGATCGAGGGATTTGTGTATAACAATTATTGCGCGGGCTCAAACAGCGAACGTAATTATTTCACGGACGGTAATGGGCTGAAGAAAGAGGGTGAAACTTATGTCCGCCGGCAAAGTTACATATGTGTCGGAAATAATCAATGCGCTAAACCAACTCGACGGTGCAGCCTCTTTAAAGGAAATAAACGAAGCTATTGAACGAAACAGCGTTCTTCCAAGCATTTTAACCAATCCGAATTGGTCGAAAAATGTATCTGCGGAAATTCAAAGACATTGCAGTGCTACAAAATCATATCGTGGTGCAGAGGACTTGTTTTACCCTGTTTATGGATTGGGAGAAGGATATTGGGGCTTAAATTCTAAAAAAGATGCTATTTCAAATTTGGAAACGAGTCCTATTGAAGAACGTCAAGTTAAAGAGGTTGAAAACGATATAACCTTATTATACACAGAAAAGGAACAAATCATTCTTGCCCGTCGCGGGCAGGGCATGTTTCGTGATCAGCTTATCAAAAAATATAAAGCATGTGTTGTTACGGGGATTGAAGAGCCAAAGCTACTTGTAGCCAGTCACATAAAGCCATGGAGAAATGCAACGGAAGAAGAAAGATTAAGCACTAATAACGGGTTGCTTTTATCGATGCTTTATGACAAATTGTTTGATACGGGATTGATTACGTTTAAAACAACCGGATATATTGCAATATCTTCAAAACTCTCAGAGCATGATAAATCGATTATCGGGATTGATATTACGCACAAATATCTACATGTTATTCCCTACGAATTGCGAAAAAATATTGAGTATCACAATGAATACATTTTTATTAAATAAAACTTAAGACAGCGCCACACGATCACCGCCTACGGCTATTCCTCCTGTTTGCCTTAGTTAGCGAAATCCCCGGGGGCGACATTTGTCTGACCTCTTTGACAAACTGTGCAAACATCCTGTTTGCGGTAAAATCGTAAATTGCTTCTTTGAGTTCATTTGGCGAGGTCAATGATAACACAACAAAAGTTCTGAAAAAACGCTATTGCGCCGTAGTAATCGGTGATAAGTATGCCAACGGTCAAATAGTACCGCTTGGCTTTTACTGTATGAATTTGTTTACTGCGCGAGGGTTTATCCTAAAAGCGATACTCGTTAAAAATTTCGGCGAAACACAGGGGGAATCAAACAAGGTATATGGCGCTACCGTGCGCTTGCATCGGATTTCTATATCTTAAGCATGAGTACATTTTTGTATTTAAAAAGCCGTGGTAAGTTCCGCGGCTTTTTAAATATGTTGAACACAAATGACCGTTAGATAACATCTCAAAAAAGCAACCACCCATTCATTTTCCCCACCTTCTGTTTAAAACCGGCTTTCCGTGACCGAACCAGATCATTCTCTCTCCCATCGCGCCGATCCTCTCCGCGCTTTCCAGCATCGCTTTTTTGTTATGATACAGCATTGATACGGTCGGGTAAAACATATTCATCAACGCGTCTCCGACGATCAAATGTTTATTCTCTACGTCGATCCCGATCGAGCCGTCGGTGTGACCCGGTAGTGAGACGACGCTTGCGTCGACGCCGTAAGCGGATAAGCTGTCTTTGTCATTCAACAAAATATCCGGGCGAAATTTCGGCATAGGGCGCGACAAAAAATCTTTCACCGAAACGGATAACACGATCTTTCCCAAAAGGGTCTCGGAAAAAAGCTCCTGATCCATATTCGATCCGATCAAATTGCGATCTTTTTCGCTCATTCCGATAGGAGCGCCCAATATCTCGGAAATTTGAGCCGCGTTTTCCGCATGGTCAAAGTGTGCGTGCGTTAGGACGATCAACTTGATCGAATAAGGCTTACAAGCCTTTAAAACACGGTCTATGTATTCTTTTTTCCCCGTATCGACCAGTATCGCGTTCGCGCCGCTCTCAACGATATAACAGTTTCCGTTTCCGCATTTTATTCTGTGGATCTCGCTCAATTTCCCGCTCCTTCCCTAAAAAATAAGAGCATAAACAGTATGATTAAAAATATTGACAGATCGATTTTTAAAAATAATACCACGTTAAGAAGATCTTATGTTTGACGGTAAATTTTTCGGGATATTTTTCTTTTAACATCAACATATGTTCTCGATCGAATTGTGAGATCTGTTTCTCGTTCATCGAAGCCATTACGCCCCTGCTTGACATCATTCTGCCGTGCCAAGTTTCTCTCGTGAATGGTAGGTCTGCCACGAATGTATCGGTATGAGGATCATCAAAATAATGAGTTTTTAGATCCTTGATCGCGGGCGAAGCGCCCGCCCAGCGATCATTGATTTTTTTCACGATATTATTTGAGTCATAAGTAATCGGTTCCTCTTTGATATAACTCATATATACTTTCAGAAAGATCCCACCGGGCTTGATCAAATATCTGATTTTCGGAACAATGATGTTCGGGTCAAAGTACCAAAAGCATTGACACGCGGTGATAGCGTCAAATGTGCCTTCCGGGTAGTCGATCGCTTCGGCGGATCGAACCTCATATTGAATGTTCTCGATACCCGCAGATAAAGCGATGGCTTCATCGATCTGGCTTTCCGAAATATCCGTGGCGATAATATCCGCGCCGTACTTTGCCATATTCCTCGGAAGGACACCGGTTCCCGTTCCTAAATCAAGCCAGCGGCTGTCCTTAGCACCGATACCGATCTCGTGTAACCTTGTAAAAAGTTCATCGGGGTATATATCCCGATATTTCCCATATGCTTTAGAGGTCTTACCAAAGTCAAATGATTGACCGTTATCTATCGTTATTTTTTCCATATATACCTCCGATATGACCGCGACGGAATGTTACGCGATATTCGCCTTGTCAATATTTCCCGTTTTCTATTCTATCACATTCGATCCGCCTTGTCAAGAGATCGATCAGCGTATCGATATGCCCTCAAAAAAATTCAAACAAACGGTTGACAAGGCTCAAAAAATGTGTTATAATGTCATTGTGTTAGTAAAAGCTAACTTTTTTGATCCTTTAGTGAAGGCGTTCGCTTTTTCTGTATTTCTAAAAATGAGTTAGTAAGAGCTAACTGTAATTCTCGGAGGTATGTTTATGAGTTTATCCGATCGCGTTGAAAGAAGCCTGATACGGCATTGTTCGCCGACGCTCGCGTCCCTGAAAACGGCGAGCCTGTTTACGCTGGAATTTTCCCGACACGGGGAGCTGAACGAGGTGCTTCGCGAATGGAATCGGCGGCTGTCCGATAAGGGTGTGGCGATGCTCGCGCTCCGCGAGGCGGATCATCGCGCGCTGATCTATGTTTTCCGCAAGAAGAGACTGAGAGAGGCGCTCGCCTGCCCAAAAATAAAAGAATTTTTACGAAACGGCGGGTATCGCGACGCAGGGGTCGGCGCGGCGCTCTCGACGCTCAGGGCGCATTTAAGCGACGGGGAATTTCCTCACGAGATCGGGGTCTTTCTCGGATACCCGCTGGACGACGTGATCGGATTTATCCGCAACAAAGGACGGAACTGCAAATGTACGGGCTGTTGGAAGGTATACTGTAACGAATGTGAGGCGGCGAAGACCTTCGCCCGTTATAAAAAGTGTGAAACTATTTATAAAAAGCTTTGGGAACAGGGTAGGAGCGTCCGACAGCTCACGGTGGCTGTTTGACATATATTGATGAGGAGCTTCCTCGGACAATGAAAGGAGTTTTACTTATGAGTAAAATAGCGGTGGTTTATTGGAGCGGAACGGGCAACACGGAGCTTATGGCGGCGAAGGTCGCCGAGGGCGCTAGGGAAACGGGCGCGGAGGTGACGAGCTTTACCGCGTCGGAGTTTTCGGCGGAAGAAATGGATGATTTTGACGCGATAGCGTTCGGTTGTCCGTCTATGGGTTCGGAGTAGCTCGAGGAGAGCGAGTTTGAGCCGATGTTCTCGTCCTGTGAACCGAAGCTTAGCGGTAAAAGGATCGCGCTGTTCGGTTCTTACGGCTGGGGTGACGGCGAATGGATGCGTACATGGGAGGAAAACTGCGTCTCAAAAGGCGCGGCGCTCGCGTGCGACAGCGTGATCTGTAACGAAGCGCCCGACGCGGACGCGGAGACGGCGTGCGTAAATCTCGGTAAGGCGTTGGTTTAAAGGAGGGGATCTTATGAAGCTTTTTAAAAAGATCGCGGCGGTATTATCTGCGGGAACGGTCATTGCCTCTTTCGGGGTCGGAGCGAGCGCGGAGGGCGTTCCAAGCGGCGATTTCGGCATTTGGGACGAGATCGCCGGCGAAAACGGCACGACCTACGGCAATCTTTTCGACCTGATATTTCAGGAAAAATACGCCGACATCTGGAACGACTATTGCTCTGTGATCGTGGGCGAGGACAACGCCGCCGCTGTTTGCGCCGCCATGCAGAACCACGTCGGGGCGACAATCTACGGACAGGAGGCGATCGACAAAAACGCCGAAACGGGCGGTATGGACTTTGACTGTCTATTCATCAACGGCGCGGAATTGTTTACTTTTAAGGACAAAACCGCGACCGTTAAGCTCTCGGACGGGACGGAGGTCTCTCACGAGTATGAATATCTCGGAGAATATGAGATAGGCGGCGGCGAGACCGTGAACATGGGCGGCGCGGAAATATCGGTGGCGTTCCCGTGCGACGTTTACAAAAGCACCGACGAGGCGGGAGAATTCAATTATTTCTTCTTCCGCGATGATACGATGTCCGCGACTTATCATATCGAGTTTCGCTACGGGAGCGATTTAGAGGAATTGCAGGGCTATTTCAAGGGCAAGTACGCTTACTGGCTCGGCGCGGGGATCGACACGAACGCAAACGCGCAAACGATCGAAAACGTGATCGCGCTGTTCTGCCTTGAAAATATGGACTATTCGGAGCGCACAAGCGGCTCTCTCGCACAAATTGCCGAACTTGTGGGGATATGGGACGCAGACTTGAGCGCTTTCGGCGACGCGTATGCGAATGTTGAGCTTTACCTCGACATCGACAAAACGGGTCACGGCGTCACTTATATGAACGGCGCGAAAACCCGCGATTTTAACGCTTATATGTTCGACAGCGGAACAAAGGGCGACGGCGAGGGGATATACGCGGCATATGATAACGAGGCGTTTGAGCCGGAATCGGCAAAATATACGCTGAAGGAAAACGATAACGGCGATCTTGTGCTTACGCTTTATGCCGTGGACGGGACGATCAGCTACATAAAGCGCGGTTCGGGAGCGGATACCGCGACAGCCGTTCCCGTGTCAGCGAATCCGCCGACCGGCGTCGGGGGTGTTTCCGGGCTTGTTTTTGCGGCGCTGGGAGCGGGAGCGTTGATGCTTATCTCGAAAAAGTCCTCTAAATGAGAAAATCAAAATAAAACGAACGGCGAAGAGCGATCTTCGCCGTTTATTTTATACATTGTAAAAAGCGTTTTTATTTACGTTTTTTGATCACCTCGTCATAGCAACAATCCCCGTCGGAGAGGTCGGAATGACGGATAAATCGAACGTGCTTCGTCAGGCAGGAATACACATGTTCGTCCGTCTGACAAAAGATCTTGCAAAATTCGCGGACGCCGTAATGCTTGAACATTTCAACGTACATACACTTCGAGATTTTATATTCAAACTTCTCGTCGGTTACGTTAAAATAATCACACGTGACGCTACCGTCCTTAGCGCGTTTTTCGTAGTCGGAAGCGTTCCACTTTTTCGCGATCTGAAAGCTGTTCGGCAGGACATCGACGCATTTTCCCAAAATATCGAAGAATTTCCTTCGCGCCCCAAACGCGAAATTAGCGAATTCAACGGCTTCGTCGACAGAAATTTCGGGCTTGTATTCCCGCAGTTCCAGACACATCGCAATGACCGCGTACACCATTTTTGTGTCGATCATGGGATAGATGTTGTGTTCCCGAAACGCGTCGGAGGAATACATTTCCTCCAGTCGGCAGCGGTATTTCGCGTTTTTTGTGTCTGTTTCCGAAAATCCGTATTTCTTCAAGCCTTTCGCGAAAATTTTCGCGTATTTGTCGATCGTTTTTTTCATTAAATCCACCTCTCGATCATTCGACGACGACTTCGGAATGATGACGAGCGAGGCTCGTCCTTGTAAATAAAGGCAACACTGCACCGAACGATACCCTGCCTCAAGCTCTTCTATGCTTTCGCTTGGAAATTAAAATTCCGCCAACCATAAGGATCACAGCCAAGCCTATCACCATCAGCATTTCGGGATAAGCCGCCGTAATGCTGCCCGTTTTCTGCATTCGTTCTATACCCGCCGCGATCCAGCGCTGCGGACAGAAATTCGCCGCGATTTTCATAGCGTCGGGCATTGTGTCATAGGGAAACATCACTCCCGACAGCAGCCCCATCGGCATAAGGATCGCGCTCCCCACGATCCACAAGCTTTCTTCTTTTTTCAGCAAAGAGGACGCAAATACCATCATGCTGACGCTGAGCAGGTTCGTGAAGAACATCATAAGCAGAAATCCGAAATCATTTTTCAACCCGAAATCAAAGCGCGCGATCTGCGCGATCACAAAGAATATCGCCGAGCCGAGACAGGAGAAGAACAGATATGCCCCCGAAACTCCCAGTATGTATTTTCCCGTTCCCACGCCGCTCAAAAGTATCCTGTCGCGGATACGGTTGTTTTTTTCGTTGATAAGGAGCGCACCGACCAGCGAGGACGCCGTCAGCGTCTTAAAAAGCATAAAGGGAAGCAGATTTTTTACCGAGAGCGTTTTCTTCGGAACGTCGTTCACGCTCACCTCCGATTGAATACCGTTATCGTCCGCGCTTTTCAGAAGCAGCTCGACCGATCCGTATATTTCGCTCTCGGAAAGCGTTGTGATAAAGATCGGCTCGTCTAAAAAGACAGCCATTTCAACATTGCCGCCGATGAGTTTGCTCTGAATTTCATCTTCATCGTATTCGTATATCTTAAAACCCTCCACGTCTCGGAGAGCGGAGATATATTTCTCCCCCGCGCTGTCGAGATTGTTCACCACGCCGATATTATGATCGTTCGAGTATGGCAGCAGTACCGTCATAAGAAGAAACAGCACAGTCGGCATGATCGTTATGAATTTTACAAACTCCTTGTTGCGCAGCAGATAAATCGAAGCGTTTCTGATAATGTTAAGCATGACGCACCTCCTTATTCTTTTTCAGCGTAAGCGCAACACAAACGATCGACAGCACCGCAAGCACCGCTATACTGTAAGCGGTGTTTTTGTCGACGATGTCGTTATGCAGGCTGATGAGCGCTTTATTTGTCCAATAAAGCGGACTTAGCTTTATGATATAATTCATGACCGGCATATTCTCCATAAGATACGCCGGCGTTATCGAGCCGCCGAGATACCCGAATATAAGCCCCACCATCAGCGAAGCGTCCTGCGCGACGGCTTTGCTCTTACAAAACGTTCCGATCATTATACCCACCGAGGTCGAAAAAATCACCAAAAGCAGTAAGACAGTGAAGATGAGAGGTAGATTTCCGTCCCATTCAACGCCGATCACATAACTCGAATAGAGATATACGATGATAATTTCCGCTATCCCTCCGCAGATCGAGGTCAACGCCTTCGCGAACAAAACGCCGCCTTTACTCACACTTGAGATCCCGATACGGATATCCGTCCCCAGCTCCTTCTCCTCAATAATACTCATCGAGGTGAGAAACGCCATAAACAGTATGATAAACGCCGCGGCGGCAAAGGTATAATAGATCTTTGAGGTGGTTTTTTTGATGTTCATATTGTTTTCGATAATCACGACCTCGTCCGATAAACTCTCGTAGCTGTCGGACAGTTGTAAAAACATCCCCCGGATGATTTCACCGCCGACGGGTTCGTTAAATTCCGAACGAAAATAATCAAATCCGTCCGCGGTTATATCGATCACGGCAAAGGCTTCGCTTTGCTCGACGCCGGCTCTGGCGGCTTCGAGGTCGTCCGTTTCCTCAAAAGTCACTCCCGTAGAGAAGGTGATCTCTTCCGAAATATCCGCGAATTTTTCAAGATGCTCGGCGTCGGCGTTTTTTGTGTAATAAAATATCTTGCCGCCCTCAAATGTTTCGTAGTCGCCGGCTATGTAATTCTCCAAAGCGAAAGAGAAAAATGTCACAAAAATGATCGGCAGCAGAAAAAGGAATAGAATATTTATTTTGCTGCTGAAATATTTTTTCAGTTCTTTCAGTATAATTACGCTCATACCGTCCCCCTTAATCTCTGAGCTCTGTTCCCGTAAGCTGTAGGAATATCTGCTCCATAGAGGCGTCGCTCATACCCGCCTTGTGCATGATCTCGTCCTTTGTTCCGTCGGCAACGATTATTCCGTGGTCTATTACCGTGATTTTTGAGCAAATATCCTCGACCTCGGGCATATAATGCGTGGTATAAACGATAGCCGCACCTTGACGGTTAAGCTCCTTGACGTTCTCCATAATTCGGTTGCGGGATTGTGGGTCGATGCCTACCGTCGGCTCGTCCATAATGATAAGCCTTGGAGAGTGCGCGATCCCGCACGCCATATTGAGCCTGCGTTTCATACCACCCGAAAACTCTCCCGATTTTTTGTTCTTTACATCGGTAAGTCCCACGAAATCCAAAGCCCAAGCGACCTTTTCTTTCAGCTCCGCGCCCTTAAAGCCGTAGAGGGCGCAAAAAAACCGAACGTTTTCCGTCGGCGTAAGATCGGGATAGATCGCCAGATCCTGAGGGACGTAGCCCACGTTCTTATTCCATTCTTTAATACTTTTACCGCCGTCAAAAGTGATCTTTCCCTCGTATGAAAGAAGACCCAAAATGCAGTTCATCGTTGTGGATTTTCCGGCGCCGTTCGGTCCTAAGATCCCGTGGATCTCTCCCGCCTTAACGGCAAGGCTTATGCCGTCGACGGCGGTAAAATCACCGTAGCTTTTCTTTAAGCTTTCGATCTCCAAAATATTCATAAAAATTACCCCTTTGCTTTGTTTTTTTATCGTTTGTATTCGGTGATGATACGCGACTCATATACATAGGTTTGCCATCGTGGTTAGCTAAGGCTAACTTAATTTTAACACATCGCCTTTCTTTTGTCAATAAAAAGCGAAAAAATAACAGAGCCCAACGAAAACTTTTTCACAAATCGCCAAAATAAAGGCGTGGAATAAGAGCGGTTTTGTGGATATTCTCCAGCTGTCAAACTTTTGAATGAACTCCATGCCTTATACATCATAGACGGATTTCTCTATTTTGAGCCTTTATCGTTCCGCGCCTCGGGCGATTTATCGCCGACGTACCAGTATTCGCATTTTCCGTCGCCGTCGGAGAGCGTGCAATGGCGTATCAGCTTCGCGTGGAACTGTCTCGCGACGATCTGATCAGACGCGCACATAAACGGAAGAATATCTATATATCCGTACTTTTGCGCGAACTCGTAAAGTGGGCAGGTGTCCAGCGTGAAAGCAAATCCGTTCTCGTGATCATCGGGGTTTATCCGCACCTTCCACGTATTTCCCCAGACGTTCCCGCGCTTTTTGTCGACCTGCTTTTTGTATTTTTCGAGGAATGAATAGACAAGCTTTATCAGCGGCTTTTTATCGTAAAATTTGTTGAGATCGAACTTATTCAGTTGTGCGAATTTTTTCGACATTGTTTCGTTGAAAATCACGTTGAAATCTTCGACGGTAAAATCGCGGTCGACCGCCTCGTAAAACGCGCATACCGCGTAACACATCGTGATATTCGACGACATCATATTTGCGCTGCCGCCGAGATCACCCTCCTCGGCGAGCCACTTGTTGTACTGCTTTACGACCTTGCTCCAGCGCTTTTCGACCTCGTTTTCGGAGTAACGCGAGCGCAAGAAATTCACCATCGCAGGCTGCAATTTTTTCAGCGTTTTATCGGACGCAATTTCCGCGTCGTCAAATTCCTTCGGCGACGGAACGGAATTTTTCTTTTTTGTGAAACGATACAAGGCTATCGCCCCGATCCCTATTCCGCAGACCATTGCAGCTATTGCCGCTTTTTTGTTTGTACGCATTTGATTACCTCCTAATTTTTATTACTGTTTACAAAAAGATAAATAAACCCGACAAGTCTCGAACCCCTCACTTTACGCTGTTTCTGATTTTTTTGACGTTGCGGTTCATCAAATGCCTTCCAAGATTTTTATACGCGAACGCTTTCAGCGCGGACATTTCCTGATGATGCTCCTTTAGTAGCTCGTCAGGGGAATCGTATACCCCGAAATCTTGATTTATCCCCTCGCTTTGAATGTAGGTGTTGTTTCCGTTAAAATCTATAATTGGATTTTGGAGATCCTTTACCGCTATACCGTAACCGCAAAATGCGCCGCTGCAATCGCTGTTTAATCGCTGAACCCGATTTAAATATTTCTTGTCAAGAATAAATCCCTCCAGCTCGTACCAAACGCCGCCGCAATATGCCTCGACCCAACTGTGGAACACGTTCGCGGGGGCTTTTTTATAGACAATTCCCGTCATCGCACCCTTTTGGAGCGCTTTGTCTATTGTGAATCCGTGTATTCTACACGGAATTTCGCAGGCTCTCAGCAACGCCATAAAAAGCGTTCCTTTGGTGTTGCATTGCCCGAAGCCGTCCGACAAGACCCTTGACGCGGGAATGTCATCGTCGACATTATATCCGAAAAGAATTTTATCCCTGATAAAATTATAAATCGACTGCAGACGCTCAAATTCGTTCAGCTTCCGCCAGCCTTTGATTGTTATCAGCCTTTGGATTTTTTCGTTGGAGTAATCCAACATTTTTGTTTCCGATAAATAAAGCTTCAATTCAGCTTCCATAGCTCCCCGTCCTTTCACTTATCGCCTTGAATACCGCTTTTCGATATCGGGATACGTCGATTTGCTCGCTTGCAATAGTCGGAATATTCCTTTCCGTGAAATTTACTTTTTTGAAAAATGAAAATCACAGCAATCTCCGCCACAGCCGAGCGATCTTGTTCGGCTGAATTTCATCTTATTCAATCCGCCGTAAGTCACGTCGTCCACGTCGCAAAACAGGCGGCACAATTCGGGACAGCCGTTTTCAACGCAGGAATCATGCCACAAGCATTTTGTAATGATAACGTCGAAGTGATTTTCGCCGCGTTTTTGCGTGCTTTCCCACAGATCGCTCGTCCGCATGACCTTCAGAAAAATTTTTTCGTAAAGGTTAAAAAATCCCGGCACCCTTTCCATTCTCTTCATAGAACCGTTCTTGGCAACGCCGACAATATCTATCATGTATTTACGGACGATATTTAAGGCTTTTTCGGGTCTATGCTCCGCGAGGGCTTTATACATGGCGATCACGGGCAGGATCGTCTGCGTCAGCGTTTTTGTTTGACTTTCGCTTTTTCCGTTCGTTTGCTCGATAAGAGCACGGAAAAGCGCTTCCTGTTTTTCAAAAAGAACGCCGCCTTTTTGTTCTCCGAATTCCCGAATCAAAAACGATTTGATCTCGGTTTGACGTTTGTTGTTCATTTCCGCTCCTTCACATCAAATTAACGATCCCGATAAGCCCCATCATTCCCAAGCCCAGAGACGGCATTACGATACCGGGCAGGTCGTTGAATAGCTTGGGATCTATCTTACGCATTGTCACGCCGATGAACATAAACACGACGGGATTTAACAGCGCGAACCACATCGGCACGGAGAGATACCCCGCCAAAACCGCGATAGCGCCGCATATGCACGGTATCATAAGCGCGAAATAGCCGAGGAAAAACGGGACGATGATCGCCTTGTGAAACGCTCCGAGCGTTTTTTCGGCGAGCGGGAAGTTATTCTCCTCCATGATCTTTTTGTAGATCACGGCTTGTAGGCATAGCACGGAATGGACGAAAAACCCGCCGATGACCCCGAAACAGCCGAATATTTCCATGACCGAAGCCAGCACCGCGTTCGAGGGACGTATCTGTTCTCCCAGCGAAAAGATACCAAAGCCCACAAAAGCGTCGCCAAAAAACGCCGCGAGGATAGACGCGCCAAACCGCCAATAAGCCATTTTTATCCAGTTACTGTCGATCATTTTCGTTTTTCCGAGCTTTTCGTTGCCTTGCCCCTTAAAGTCGAACAACACGTCGCCGACCGCGCATAAAACGCCGCCGAGCAGTCCCATAATTGAAAACACCATATCCATAAAAACACCTCGTCTTTCCGTATTTCAACGCTAACTTTGATCATATGTAACGAGCTTTTGGTTAGCGCCAGCTAACGTATGGGGATGTTATAACATAAACCAGAGCGTCGTAGGCGCGTCAGCGGCGCTAGCCGCCAAGAAACCCGCACGCGGGTTTCTGCCTTTTTTATTATAACATATTATGATCCGTATGTCAATCCACTCAACACACTTTTTTCCGCGTCTGTCCAATTTCTATTATAGCGCAACAACAATGAAAAGCGGAAGATCATCCGCGCGGGAGCTTCGGCGATGTAGCCGAAAATTATTGTGTCAGGCGAGCCGACAAGCGGTCTCGGCTACAAGCGAACATCGGAAACAATAAAATTTATGAAAATCAAATAAATGTTATGGTTTTTATAGGTCGCCTTCCGTAAAAATAAACGAAATTATTTTTCTTCCAAAGCCCGTTATTGACAACCGCGTTCATTTGTGATATATTTACAATAGGCATTAGGCGAAGCTAACAAATGAAGGAAGGCAATGATATGGAACGAAAAAAAACATGGCGTGGGGCGCTGATATTCGGCTTTGTAACGCTGTTCCTTTGCGGGATCGGCGACTGGCTGATAGGCTACGATCCGCCCGGCGGTCGGGAGTTGATCTTCGGCATCACAAGCACGAAGATAACGGAGGTGCCCTCGTGGTTCTATGTGACGTCAATGGTTTTCGGTGTTCTTTCCGCATTCGGTTGCAAGGCGTTCGCGCCGACGATGCTTGAGATCTTCGACGCGCTCAAAATAGACCGTAGCTCGAAAGCGTACAAGGGCTTCCGTTTCGGAATGTCCTCCGCGCCGCTGATGTTTATCTCCTTCCACACCGCGTGCTGTATCGCGCTACTGCTGATACAGGCGGCGCTGAAGGCGGGCATACCCGAGGATGCGGCAAACGACGCGTTCCTGTTGCCGACGGCGGTGTCCATTATCCCGTTCACGGTCTGGTGCTTTATCGTCGACATTCCCGTGACAATCGGCTTTATGGCTTTGGTATGGAAGGGCAAGCTCGGGCTTCCGAAGTGGATGTTGATTTTCAGCCCGCTCGGTATGAGCGTTTTGATGAAGATCGTCGGCGTTATCCTGATCGCCTGCGGTTTAGAGCAATTCGCTTTCCTGACGACCTGCGGCGAATCGTGGGGATACGCTTTTATGTGTCTCGCGTTTTTGGCGGTCGTTAAGCGAAATAAAGGGCTTGCGGGATGAATGAATATTATCGAAAACGTCAGGCAAAATATCTGAAAAAGCTCGACAAGCAATATTCCTATGTGAGGAACGATCTGGAAGCTCTTTTCGGCGTTCCCTACGCCGACCTGCTTGAGGAAGCGAAACGTATCTTTGTCGGCGACCTGCTCGAGGATATGCCGTATATAGGCGCGAACGATAAGCACGAAATAGATCTGGTCGATTCCTGCTACTGGGTCGCTCTTTTTATTGCAGGGGAAAATCACAATATCCCGCGTGAAAAAACCGCCGAAGTTATGTTCGGCGTGTTTGAAAAAATGTATGGGGAGATCCCGCAGTTCCTTATAAAAATGATTCGCGGCATGGCGGGAAAAAGGGGCTTCCAACGGATCTTGAAAATGTACGCCGCGTCGCACAAGAAAAACGCCGCGAAATACCGCTATGCGTGGGATTATGAATATGAACCGCCCGACGCGGAATATTCCCATAAAATGACGTGTGTAAGGTGTGGGTTCGCGATGTATATGGAGGAGAAAAAACTGACGGAATTTATGCCGTATATCTGTAGGCTCGACTACCTTATCTTCGGGAAAATGGGACTTTCGCTGTACAGGAGCAAGACGATAGGGTGCGGTAACGGCGTTTGCACGATGTATTTTAAACTAAATGAAGCGATACCGAGCGTCGGATTTGACGATGATCATTTAAAGTAATTTATTTCAAAAAGCGGACTGCTCTTGCGCGGTTCGCGTTTTATTATTTTCGCAAAGAATTTCTCATGCTGTCCCACATCGGCATAGCCCTTCCGAGTTTTTCCGCACGGAGGTTCTGTACAAAATCGTCGATAATCTTCATCTCGTCCGCGCCGTTTTTGCAGTGGTCGGTAAGCATCAGCTCCCCGAGCACGGTTCGGCTCATAATAAAATACAGCAAAAACATTGCTTTCGATTTTATGCCGCCGCCGTAAAATTCGTCCTCTTTCGGCGGCATTACTTTAACGCCTATGCCTTTCAGATATTCAAACATCTCGTGTGAAGCCGTCATCACGCGCTTTATGTCCTTGCGCGACGCTTTTTTCAGCTCGTGATTTAATTCAAACGAAAGAAACGCGTAGGGCATTATCTCCGCCATATGGCAAAGGTAATAACCGTACATATCGTCAAGCCACGTAACTTTATAGCCCTTGGCGGAAAATATCTGCGAGATAATTTTATTATCCTCGCTGTCCGCAGGCGCGTGCAGACCGCCGATAACAAGCTCCGTCACGGGAAGCCTACCGCACATGGTTATACCGTTTTCGCGGTGTCCCGCCGAATTCTGAAACCCGAACAGCACGCGTTTTGTCAGCGACTTTTCGAGAATATATTTCTCCAATTCATCGGCTTCGGTATTGTTGCCCACCAGAACGATAATTTCAGAATTAATCGCGGCGAGGCTGTCCGCGACGGCTCGTTGCTGCTGGCTTTGCATTACCGAAAAAACCGCGTCGTAATGCGTGTTTTTGTCGGGCTCTTTTACCACGGTCACTTTATCGACCGTGGTTTTCCTTTGCAGATAATGCCGGATAACTATCCCGTTTTCGCGGAGAAAATCGTAATTTCTCCCCGCGACCACCGTCACGTCATTCCCCGATTTCACTAGAAAATGTATCAAAAGCGAGCCTATCGCGCCCGCGCCGTAAACCAGAATATTCATAATTTTTGCTCCCCGTAAAATTTAATTAAAATCCGCTTTATTTCCGCAAATTCAAAATTGATAATTTCATCGGTTATTTCTCCGCTCATCGCGACGACGTTCAGCCCGTGAACGGCGGCGTAAATGTGATTTGCCAACAAAAATACTTCGTCGGGATCTTTATAAACACGCCTCAGTATCAAGCGAATTTCATCGATCGTTTCACGATAGGCGGCGTTCATTTTCTTTTCGCGCTCGTCGGCGGCAAAGCTGAAATAATACTGAAAAAGTATGCAGTTCAGCGAATTGTTGAAATCCCGCATATCCCGCTTTTCCAGCTCAAAATATTCGTCCATGCGCCGTAACAACCCGTCAATATTCTCAACGTCCGCGAACAGCTCCCACACGTTTTTCGTTTCGTCGTCAATAATGTCAATCAAAATTTCTTCGACCGACCGATAGTGGTAATAAAGCCCGCCGACCGACAGCTTCAGGCGCTCTCCGACGTCCGTCATCGTGACCGCCGTGTAGCCCTTTTCGAGTATCAGCGCCTTTGCCGCCGCGCGGATAGTGGCTTTTCGTTTGTTTCCTTTTTCCATATTATGCCTTTCCAAAAATAAAACCGAGGATATCCTCGGTTTTATTTTAGCATATTTTGACCTCTTTGTCAAGGGGTATAAGCCGCGCGAGTTGAAAGTACAACAAGAGTCGCTCGTGCATATATTTTTGGAAAAGCCGATGAACCAAAAACAATCCCCGCGCCGTGACCCGCCCCAATATGTGCAGACAGCACAAAAAAGCCCCTGTGGGAAAGAATT
>JAMPCH010000046.1 GCA_023666265.1 Roseburia sp. | reverse complement strand
CCGTCGTCTCCGCCGTCGCCGCGCCGCAGCTCCCGCAGAGCAGGACGGCGGCGGCAAGCCCCGCCGCGCAAATTCTTTCCTTTATTTTAAGCAACATCAAGATCTATCCTTTCCGATCTATACCCCTCGCCTTGTCCTTCTCTTTTTTATCATACTTTCATTATTATAACGCAAATTTTTAAAAATGTCAAATCATCTTTTTTTAGACCTCCTCGGGAACTTCCGGAATGCTGAATGGCGACGGATTTTTTGCGCTGTGGTTTGTCGGATTTCCGCAGGAATACTTTGTGTATTTCAAGGGAAGCTGGCAAAGCACGGCACAAAAAGGACTAGTCAGACAGCGTTTCGGAAGTTTCCGAGGTGGTCTATTTTGGGAAGGTGTGCGCCGAGGCTAGCAAAGCGCGTGGATCGGGCTTCCGCTTAAAAAGGCGGAAAGATTTTCCTCCGCCGTTTTGACGAGTCTCTCTCTCGTTTCACGTGCCGCCCACGCGATATGCGGGGTAATGATACAGTTTTTGAGTCCGTAAAGGGGGCAATCCTCCGCCATCGGCTCGGCGCAAAGCACGTCGAGTCCCGCTCCGAGGAGCTTCCCCGAGACGAGCGCGTCGCGTAGCGCCGCTTCGTCGACGAGACCGCCCCGCGCGGTATTGATAAAGACCGCGCTGTCCTTCATCTTCGCGAACGCCGCCGCGTTCATCACCTTCTCCGACGCTTTATTTAAAGGACAATGGAGCGAGACAACGTCGCTCGCCCGAAGGAGGGTATCGAGGTCGGTAAACGTCTCCCCCGCCCCGTCCGTCACCGTTCGGGTATGGATCAGGACATTCATCCCGAACGCGCGGGCGATCGCGGCGACCCTACGCCCGATCGAGCCGTAGCCGACGATCCCCATCGTCTTCCCCGACAGCTCGGCGATCGGATAAGGGAAATAGGAGAAGGTCGCGCTGTGCTTCCAGTCCCCGCGATCGACCGAGGCGCGGTATTCCGAGAGCCGCCCGTAAAGCTCGAGAAGGTAGGAAAACGTCAGCTGTGCGACGCCGTCCGTCGCGTAATCGGGGACGTTCGTCACGACAATCCCCCGCTCTCTCGCGTAATCGAGGTCGACGTTATTATAGCCCGTCGCGAAAAGTCCGATATATCGAAGCTCCGTCGCCTCCTCCAAGACGGCTCTCGTCATCGGCGTTTTATTACAAAGGACGACGTCGGCGGAGCGGATCCGCTCCGCCGCGCGCTCCGGCTCGGTATATCCATAGCGGACGACCGTCCCGTACTTCGCAAAAGCGGAAAAGCCGATCTCTCCATCGGAGATCGTGTCGCTGTCGGTAATGATGATTTTCATAAAAAAGATCCTTTCCCGGGCGATAACGCGCCCTTGCTTCTCCCACCAGTATAACATATTCGGGCGAAAACTTCAATAGCCCCGAGAAAAGATCGGTAAAAAACCGTACGCCTTCCCACGCGAAAAAGCGACCGGGCGACCCGATCGCTTTTATTGGGTTTTTGAGAATTTCGGCGGGCGGCGGTCACTCGCCGGAAAGAAGCTCGCGCGGCGTGATCCGCCTTACCCTGAGCGACATCAGACAAGCCGCCGCGAACGCGAACAGGATCAGCCCGATCCCGGCGGCGATATTAAAGCCGAGCGGTACGGCGAAGGTACATTTCACGATCCCGATCCCCCCGAGAAAGAGCGCGAGGAGCGGATTGATCACGACCGCGCCGAGGGCGATCCCGACGGCGGTCGAAAGAACGACCGACGGCATAAACGAGAGCGCCGTCTGGATCACGAGCCGACCCGTCGTAAAGCCGAGCGCCTTTAAGATCCCGTAATCGCGCTTTTTACTCGCGAGCGCGGTACGAACCAGAAGATGAAGGACGAACATCACGATCAGCCCACTTATGATCAATACCGCGATGACGATCACGGTCACGAGCGAGATATAGACCCGGCTCGCGCCCTCGATAGCGCTCGTCATGTTTAAGACAGCGTTGACCTCCCCCGGGAACGACGCGGCGATCTCCTCGTTAAACGCGTCGACGTCCGTCCCGTCCGCGACGTTGAGATAATAGCTGCAGTTCGTCAGCTCGCCGATCCGCTCAAAGCCCTCGCGCGTGATTAGGCAGTCGCGACCGAGATTGTTACTGAGCTGGGTAAAGCCGGAGATGAGGAATTTTTCCTCCGCCGTCCCCGTCGTGAGGGAAATTTCGTCCCCGACCGCGAGAGCGTTGTCCCGCGCGTACTTGATCGCGACGGCGATCTCGTTATCATACCTCGGGGCGCGTCCCTCAAAGATCAACCCCAGGTTATTGAGCTTGGCGCAGTCGTCGCAGATATTCGCTATCAGCTCCAGCCCGCCGACGTGGGTGACGTATTCGGATGTATATTGATAAAGCCTTTTGACCCGCCCGTCGTCCGCGAGCGCGGCGACGAGCCGATCCTCGGCGGCGGGAGAAATGTTGATACAGGAGTCACAGGTCTCGCCCATGACCAGATCGATAAACCTTTGTCGGTCGACGATAAAATTCTCAAACATCACGCCCGAAAAGACGAGGATCAGCGACAATACCAGTACCGTCACGCCGACGGTCGCGCTCCGCTTTTTCTCCGACAAAACGGTCTTCAGCGCGAGCGCGAGATCGAGCGGCGACTTCCCCCGATCGAGCGGGAGAGGATTTTTACGGAAGGTATGGGTCTCGAGCCCTTGGCGAAGCGCCGTGATCAGCTCGATCTTACGGATCCGCCTCGCCGAGAGGAAGACCGTCGCCGCTACCGAGCCTGTCATAAAAATTAAAGTCGTAAAAAACGGGAACGGGAGAAAGCGCGGCTCATAGGGAATCCCCGTCTGGGCGATCATCATCTCGTTTAAGGCGGGGAAGATCGTGTAGGACAGCGCCGCCCCGACCGCTGCCGTCGGTAAGACGACCGCCGCGAACCGAGTAACGAGCGCCGCGATCAGCTGGCGCGAGCGATAACCGACCGCCTTCAGCGCGCCGAGATTTTTCATCTCCTCGTGAATGCAGTGCATCACGTTCGACGCGATCACGACCGCCGCGATCAACAGGATCAAAAACGCCATCGCGCTAAGGATCGCGGCGCAGATCGTCTGGGAAATATACCGCGCCGAGGCGTTCGCCGTGTAGGAATTGCTTAAAAGGATCGAGCCGGGGAATTCCTCGGCGATCGCGTTTCTGATCTCGGTCAAGACCGTTTCGGCTTGATCGCGGTCGGATAGGCGGACGGAGACGAGCGTCGAGGCGGGGAGCGCGCCAACCGAGGAAAGCTCGGCGTATTTATCCTCCGTTAAAAGGAAGGCGGTCATCCCGCAGTTATGCGACCCGAGCGACGCGCTGTTCAGGTAGCCGCACACGGGATAACGGCGTTTCTCGTTCCCGATCGTCAGCTCGATCTCCTCCCCGATCGCGTAGTCCGATCCGTAAAGGATGGGGATATAGATCCCGCTCTCTCCCCCGCCCTCCTCGACGATCTCAAACCGACCGACGGAACGGGCGATCGCGGTATCCTTCTCGAGAAAAACAAAATTTGAGCTCGTCTCGCCGCCATTGTACGCGAAGCTCCCGACCCAGCCGTAGACCTCCGTGACACAGGTCTCCGTCACGTCGTCGCGACTTTTGATCAGTTCGGAAACGCGGCTCGTAAATCCCTCGTCGCGGCAGTACGCCGTGATCGTGATATGACCGTCGTTAAGGCGGTCGTAACAGCGGTCGAAATTCTGTTTATAGTCCGTCGCGAGCATCAGCCATAAATTCATCATCATCGAGGCGAGGAGAACGAGGACGGCGATCGTCGCCGTCTGACCCTGCGCCTTTCTTAAATTCGCGCGGGCGATCAATGTGATCTCTTTCATCTTACCACCCCATTTTCGCTAAAAAGTCCGAGAGCTTTTTATGCCGCTCCTCGTCGCTCGGGGTATATCTCCCGAGATCACATTCACCCGTGATCACGCCGTCCTTTAAGTACAGGATCCGATTCCCGCGCCGCGCGGAGCGCATATCGTGGGTCACCATCACGACGCTTTGACCCCGCTCGTTAAACGCGGTCAGCGTATCGAGAACGTCAAGCCCCGCTTTTGAATTGAGCGCGCCCGTCGGCTCGTCGGCGAAAAGGATCTCGGGGGAATTGATGAGCGCGCGGACGATCCCCGCCCTTTGCGCCTCGCCGCCCGAGATCCGCGCGGGGAATTTAAGGATCGTCTCGTCGGACAGCCCGACCGCGGCAAAAAGCTCCTTCGCCCGCGCGGTCAGCGCCTTTTTGTCCTTTGTCGTCAATAGCCCCGCCGCGAGCGCGTTATCGAGAACGCTCATCGAGTCGATTAGGTAGATTTGCTGAAAAACGAAGCCGCAATGCTCCTTACGAAACAGGGCGAGACCGTCGGCGGTCAGGTCGGAGATCGCCGTTTCGCCGAAGGAGATCCGCCCGAGCGTCGGGGTATCCATACCCGAGAGGGCGTATAAGAGCGTGGACTTCCCCGCGCCCGACGCGCCCATAATGACCGTAAAGTCGCCCCTATAAAGCTCGAGGTCGATGTTTTTGAGAACGTGGCGGATCGCTCCCCCGTCGGAGAAGCTTTTACTCAAACGTTCGGTTTTGATCAAGATGTCTTTCATACTAAAAACCGTCCTTTCACGTTCCATTATACCCGCCGAAATCTTAACGGTCTTTAAAAATTTCTTAAATTTTTCTTAAATTTTTAAGAGCTTGTGTTCGTAGGATTTGTGCGTAGATTTTCGAGCATAATTTTGTCGAGAACAAGGAAAAATTTCGCAGGCTTGCTGACGCAAGTCAAGAAATTTTGACACAGTTATCGGCAAAATTTGTCGAAAAGATGCGTACAATATCCTATGAACACATGCTCTAAGCTTCTCCGCTGAGGGCGATCCATATCGTTACCAAAAGTCCGTTCTTCCCGTTCGCGACCGTGAGCGCTCCCCCCATTTCGCTCATAAAGCGGTCGGAGATATAAAGCCCGAGACCCGCGCCGTCGACCCCCTCCGTATTACTCCCGCGCGTAAACTTCTGCTTTAAAAGCGAAAGCTCGCCCTCGGGGACGCCGCCGCCGTGATCCTCGACCCCGATAAAAAGGCGATCACGCTCGATCCCGACCGTGACGTCGATCCGCGTATTCGCGTATTTATAGGAATTGGCGAAAAGGTTATCAAAAACCTGTTGTAATCTCAGCTTATCCGCGTAAAGCATACATTCGGGGACGGCGGGGATCGCGGCGTAGCCGAGATAGTCCGCGTCCTTCAGCATTTCGGGGAGCATGGTACTCTCAAAGTCGGTCGGTTCGACAGCGAGGCGCTGTAATTCCTCTAAGGTCGCGGAGAAAAGGTTCGCGACGAGCGTCGTGATCCGATCGGCTTGACGGACGATATGAACGTAGCTTTGGCGACTTTTTTCGTTTCCCTCGTTTTCGGCGAGCGCCGCGCCGACCTCGGCGACCACCTTGATGCTCGCGACGGGGGTACGGATGTCGTGAGAAAGCTTGGCGACGAGCTCTTTTTTTGAGGCGTTCGCCTTCGCCTCGGCGATCCGCGCTTTTTTAAGCTCGACGCGCATAAGATCAAAAGCCTCGGTAAACGCGCCGAAAATATTTCGCCGATCCATCGCGAGCGGGAGGTCGAGATCCCCGCCCGCGACGCGCTCGGCGAAGCGCTCGAGCTTATGAAACGGCTTGACCATCGCGCGGTATAAACAGATCAGATAAGCGGCGCAACCCGCGAGTTGGATCAAAAGCGAGCATAGGATCACCGCGAAAAGCCGCTCCTCGCGCTCCGCCAGCTCGCGCGACAGCCCGCCGGAAAGTATGAGCCTACCGACGACTTCGCCGTCCGCCTCGAGGTCAAGGATCGTATCGCCGTAGATCGCCGCGTCGCGGATACTTTCGCTTAATCCTTCCTTCGTTTTGTACAGGACGTTCCCCTCTCGGTCGAGGACGGTATAATCGAGGCTCGTGGTGTTAAGGTGGGCTTCGATCGCGTCCCAGTCGGTCAGCACCGACCGATAGACCTCATTGATCTCAACAGGATCGCGAAGCCCGCCGGAGCGGTTTCCAAAAAATAAAAAAAGAAGGAGGCTCTCGACGAGAAAGAGAGCGGTCAGCGTAAAAAGGATCGTTTTAAACCCGATCTTCATACCCGCTCCTTTCCCCGAAAGCGATAGCCGTCGCCCCAAACGGTCACGATATATTCCGGCTCGCTCGGGTCACGCTCGATCGCCTCGCGCACCCGACGGATATGGACGTTAAGCGTACCGTCCCCCGTAAATTTATCCGCCCAAACATTCTCAAAAAGCTCGCGCTTAGAGACGACCCGATCCTTATTTTTAATAAGATAGGCTAATAGCTTAAACTCGAGCGCGGTGAGCTTTACGGGCTTCCCCGCCGCGAGGACGCGCTTCGCGCGAAGGTCGACCGTAAGATAGCCGTCGGAATAAGCGTCCTCCTCCCCGCCGCCGTACCGCTTTAAGACCGCCTTGACCTTAGCGAGGAGGACGGCGAGGGAATAAGGCTTTTGGATATAATCGTCGCCGCCGATATTAAGGGCAACGATCTGATCGTCGTCGCTCGACCGCGCGGAGATAAAAAGGATCGGGATCGCGGTCGTCTCGCGAAGCTCGCGGCAGAGCGCGAAGCCGCTGTCGTCCCCGAGATTGATGTCGAGGAGAAGGAGCGAGGCGGCGTTCTCCGCGAAAAAGCGGCGACAATCCTCGGCGGTATATACCGCGAAGGCGCTCACGCCGAAAAGGTCGAAATATTCGGCGGTGCTGTCCGCGAGGAGCTTTTCGTCGTCGACGATCAGGCAGTCGTATTTCATTGATGATACCTCCGTCAGTTCATTTTCTCTATCCAGTATACAACATTTCAAAAATTAAGGCAAGAGCGCGGACAAAAAAATCTCCGAGGGCTTTCCCCTCGGAGGTCATAATGTCAAAAGCTATTTCATCAGCTCGTCCGTCAGCCTCAGGATCTCGGGGGCGAGCATATCGCGCCGCTTTTTTGTAACAGCCGAATAAAGCGGGTACGCCGCCGCGATCCCCGCGATCCCGAGCGTCCCGACCGCGACCCCGGGGATAAAAAGGCTCTCCGCCCCGACCATCGTACAGGACATACCGACCCCGAGGAGGAGCGTACCGAGCGCCCCGACGAGGATCGCGGCGATCCGCCCGGGCTTTGTCACGCTCGCGTCGAGGCGGCGAAGGCGATCAAGCTTACTTTCCTCGCGAGGGGCGTACTTCTCCCGTAGCCGCCGAAGCTCCGCCTGTTCCTCGGCGGAGTAATGATAGGTGAATTTTTCGTCCTTTTCGCTCATGCTTCCCGACCTCCCGACTTTTTAAGCAAATTTAACTTCCTCGTCGAACTTATGATCATGAATACCGCCGCCCCGAGTACAAAAAGACAGACGCAAAGCCCCGTGATCGCTGTCACAGTCTTACGGAATGTGCCGTCCCCGTTTCCGAATTGAGACAGCATCGCCGTTTCGAGCGAGAGCATCGAAACGAGCGCCGCCGTAAGATCGACCGCCTTCGCGGCGGAGAGGATCGGGCTTTTGTACTTTCGGAATTTTACGGTATTGACGATCGCCTTGATCGTCATATAAAACGTATACGCCGCCATTACATAGATCAGATACCCGCCGTATTCAAAGCCGCGATCCCATACCACCACGAGCGTTACGATCGCCGAGAGCGCGAGATTCATCACGATCAATACGACCCCGCAAAGGCGATAGCGCCGCAGCTCGGCGGCATACGCCCGACCCGCAGCGTTTCGCCGAACATGGTGAAGCAAGAGATAACGCAAAACGGAGAGAAAAAGATAATACACCGAGAGCGCCGCGAACCAAAGCGAGCGATAACGGATCCCCGAGACGAGCTTGATCGCCGCGTAAGCGAGGTTGATCAAAAAGCCCGTATAAAGCGACGCCTCCGCCCGAAAAAGCGGGTCGTCCATGTACCGCCCGACGATCGGGAGCTTTTTTAGGAGCTTTAGGATCGATAAATTCTCGATCCTTCGCCTCAGCACTCGGACGATCCGGGGAAAGCCCGCGATCAGGATCGCGAGCGCGTAAGCGGAGAGGAGATAGGCGAGATACGCGACCGCGCCGTCGATCTCCTTCACAAAAACAAGGATCAAAAGCGCGAAGGACGGTAGGGCGATCAGGATCGTCGGGGCGGGCGGTAAGAGGAAGAGCTTTTTCAGCGTTTTTTTAAGATTCCTCATCGCCGTATCCCTTCCTTAATTTTACGGTGAAGGTGCTTCCCCGCCCGACCTCGCTCTCGACGGAAATATCACAGCCCGTGATGTCCGCGACCCGCTTTACGAGCGCGAGACCGAGACCATTCCCCCGCGCGGCGCGGGAGGGGTCGCCCTGATAAAATTTCTCAAAGATACGCGCGCCCGTCTCTCGGTCGATCCCACAGCCCGTATCCGAGACCCTCACGACGGCGAACGCCCCCTCGGTCGTTAAGGTCAGCCCGACCCGCCCGCCCGGCTCGGTGAACTTAAAGGCGTTTGAAAAAAGATTGTTCCAGACGTAGGACAACAGCTCGGGGTCGGACGCGACCAAAACGTCCTCCTCGATCGCGGGGTCGACCGCGATCTCCTTCTCCTCCCAAACGCGCTCAAAGCCGAGGAAACAGCCGCGAAGCTGTTCGCCGAGGTCAAAGACGCGCCGCTCGGGGAAAATTTGTTGATTTTCGAGCTTATCCAGCTTTAAAATATTCGTGACAAGGTCGGAGAGCCGACGCGCCGACTCGGAAATATTCGCCGCAAGCTCAAGCCGCTTCTCCTCCGAGAGGTCGTCCTCCCGAAGGAGCGCGGCGTAATTACGGATCACGGCGAGCGGCGTTTTTAGCTCGTGGGAAACGTTCGCGATAAAGTCCGTCCGAAGGGTCTCTAAGCCCGAAAGCTCCTCGGTCATCTTATTTAGGCGGTCAATGATCGCGTTAAAGCCGTCGTCGGGGTCGAGACCGCGAATTTTATCGATCCGTACCGTGAAATCCCCGCGCATGATCCGCTCCGTCGCGTCGGCGATCCTTTTCACGGGGCGACCGATCATGATCCTTCGGCGGATCGCGTCGATCACGGCGCAAAGAAAGCTCAAAAGGATCACGTTCCAAAAGGTGATGACCGCCGCGCGTCGAACCTCGGCTTCGCCGAGGCGGATATTCATGGTATCCTGTAACGTCGTCAAAAACAGGAGCATACAACAGGAGATCACAAAGCCGATCAGGAGAAGGAAGGCGAAAAAGCCGCTTACTGCCCTAAAAAAAAGCCTCATACGGGCTCGTCCGTCCCTTTTCATCGCCTCGGCACCGCCTTATAGCCGAGTCCGTGGACCGTCACGATCTCAAATTCATCGCAGTCCGCGAATTTATTCCTAAGCTTCGTCATATATACGTCCACCGTCCTTAGCCCCGAGGAGGTATCGCCGTCCCAAAACTCGTCCATGAGCTGAGCGCGCGTAAAGGTCTTTTTGGGGTAGGACAAAAGCTTATAGAGGATATTAAACTCGCGGACGGTCAGCGGGATCTCCTCGCCGGCATAGACCGCCGTCCGCTCGTCCGCGTCGAGCGTTAATTCCCCGATCTCGAGCCTTCGCTCCGCCGCGATCCTCGCGCGGCGAAGGAGCGCCCCGATATGGAGGAGCAGCTCCTCGGGGTCGACGGGCTTTACCATATAGTCGTCGACTCCGCTCGTATAGCCCCTTTGCTTCGCCGAGAGATCGTCCCGCGCCGTCATAAAGAGGATCGGGATCTCGCGGTCGCGCTCGCGTATCGTTCGCGCGAACTCAAAGCCGTCGATCCCCGGCATCATAATATCCGAAATGATCATATCAAAAAGCGTCCCGCCGTACATCGCGTCATAAGCCTCGTTCGCGCTCATACAGCCGACCGCCTCATACCCGTTTTTCGCCAGATAAGAGCAGACGGTACGGTTCAGCTCGCGGTCGTCCTCGACGACCAGTATCTTAAACATCTCCGCGCCTCCTTTTGTTGAGATATGATTACAGTATAACACGGAAATGTTAAAGATTTGTTAAAATTTTGGGTCTTATTTTATTATTTTTTTGAGAAGGCGTAGGGCTAATTTGGCGAGGGTTTTGACGAAGAGCGGGCGGAAATCCGCCCGACAAAACCGGGTTCAAGTCCGCGCCTCCAAGCTAATCCTTTAAGCCCTTCACGAGCGGGATCAGACAAAGCAAAAGCACGATCCCGATCACGCCGACGAGGATCCCCGGGATCATCAACCCTTCCCAAACCATCGTCATACACATCCCGACCCCGAAGGTCAGCGTCCCGACGACGCTCAGCGCGATCGCGGCGATCGTCCGCCCGCTAAGCTTAACGATAACGGGCTTCCCGCTCATAACGCGGCGGACGATCCATAAGACGACAAGGATCGCCGCGCCGACCGCCGCCGCCGCGACCCCGGGATAAAACGCGTTCCACTCGGGGAGAAGGCACATACACATTCCGATCGCAAAAAGCAGTCCGCCGATCGTCCCGAGGATCAGGGAGATAAAATTTTTCTTTTTCATAAAGATCACCGTTCCTTTTTAATCTATTCGGGCGTTTCTCCGCCCTATGATCGTATTTTAACGCGCGGATATTTTTTAAATAATAAGATCTTGTTAAAGAAATATTAAAAATTGCCTTCCTCTCGCCAAAAACGACGGTTTTTTCGACGAAAATAACGCCGGTTACGGTTGAAAAAGATCGGATTTTCTGTTATAATAAAAATTAAACTGTGTAAGGAAGTGACCGTATGATAAAAATTGCCGTTTGTGAGGACGACCCCGACGATCTCGAGCGGTTAAAGCCCTCGCTCGACCGCGTAAGACGCTTATTCGGCGAGCTGACCGTGACGGAGTATAAAAGCGCGGAGGAGCTACTTCGCGACGTCGAGGACGAGCGTCGGACGTTTGATCTTTATCTCCTCGACATTTATCTCGGCGGGATAAACGGGATCGACGCCGCCCGACGGATCCGCGCCGAGAACGAAAACGCGCTCTTGATCTTTATCTCGTCGAGCGAGGATTTTTATCGCGAGGCTTTTGATGTTTACTCCTATCAATACCTGATCAAGCCGATCGACGCGGGCGAAGCCGCCGACGTCCTCGTAAAAGCGATCAAAAGTCTCGAACAGGATCGGGAAAAAACGCTCGAGATCAGCTATAAGGGAAAGTCGAGCTCTCTCAGATACTCCGAGATCCTATATATCTCGAGCATGAACCATAACCTCCATTATCATATGCGCGGCGGGAGCGAATACATCTCTTGTGGGAAGCTCGACGAGCTCGCGGCGCGGATCAAGTCCGACGTTTTTGTCCGCTGTCATAAAAGCTTTTTGATCAATCTCGCTTTTGTAAAGGAGCTGACCGCCGACGGCTTTTGTATCGGGGACGAGCTCGTCCCGATCTCGCGCACCTATTCGGCGGCGGCGCGGGAAAGCTATCGGAGGCGGTTATTCGGTATTTTTCAGGAGAACTAGCGGGGGCGTATGAAAAAATTTCGTCTTTCTTTAAAATGGTGGCCGATCCCGCTTTTGATCGCGGCGGCGGCGCTCTTTGTCCTCTTTGGGAGCTATACGCGTACCAAGAGCGAAAAGGTCTATCTAACCCCCGTCTTTGACGACCCGAGGGGCTGGGAGATCTATACGGTCGAGGACGGCGAGAGAACGTATCTGACGCCCCGCGATCTCATGGAGATCGACCTCGACCGGACCTTTTATCTCACGAGGATCTTAACCCAAGAGCTAAGAGACAAGGACTGTACGCTCTTGAACCTCAATCGTCCCACGGTCGTATTCTTGGACGGAGAAGCGATCTATACCAACGGTACGGAAAATCGGATCGAATTTGACAACGTCGTTTTTTCCGATCAATTCCGAAACTATGACCTACGCGGGGAGAATTTTTATTGTACCCTCCCCGAGAGCTATGTCGGGAAGCGGCTCACTCTCGCCACCCGCCATACGGATCACCGCGCGATGCCGACGGTGATCCTCTCCTCGCTTACGATCGGGACGGCGGTAAACGCCGCCGAGGTGAGCAGTGCGGTGATCCCCGCCGCCGGCTTCGCGATCGCGGCGCTCCTCCTCCTCGGGCTGTGGCTGTTCGCCGTGTTTCAGGGGATCAGGAGCTATCTCCCGCTCCTCGTGATCGCCGCCGCGATGGGGCAGTCGTTCACCTGCCTTCGCCGATACGAATATTTCTCAAACGCGCCGACCGTGATGGATTCGCCGTTTACCGTCTTCGTCCCGATCATCGCGATGATCCTCCCCCAGCTTTATTTTTTGTGCAGTATCAAAGATCGGCGGTCGCGGTTCGCCTACGGCGGTATATTGATCCTGACCTCGGGGGCGGCGATCGTTCTCCAGATCACCGAGCTGATCGGGGCTTGGTCGTCGGGGGCGCTCAGAAACGGGCTTTTATATCTCTCCGTCGCCGCCCTGATCGCCTTCGCCGTCCTTGAGGCGATCGGCGGGAATAAGACGTTTCGGCTCTTTCTCGGCGGGGCGGGCGCGGTTTTTACCGTGATCGTCGGCGTTTTTATCTATTCCTCGACGGCGGGAGAAGGATCGCTCACCGCCGGCATCTTAGGCTCGGCGTTTGAGTCGAACTACGCCATGACGAACCTCCTCGGGACGGCGCTCTTCCTTCTCGCCGCTTTTGTCAGCGCCTATTTATTGATGACCCGCGCGGCGCATATCCAAACCGACCTCGCGGTACAACGGGAACGCCTCGAACAGCTCGACCACGATCTCTCGGCGCAGAAGCAATTTTATGAATCCCGCCTCACCGGCGAGAGCGAGCTTCGCGCGCTAAGACACGATATGAACGGACATCTCTCCACGCTCCTCTCCCTTCTCCGCGACGGGAAGAACGATGAGGCGATCCGCTATCTCACCGGGGTCGCCGAGCTCCATAACGAGCGGGGACGAGAACCCTTCAGCGGCGACCCGTATATGAACGCCGTATTGGAGGAATACGCGGCGAAATGTAAGGAGGAGCGGATCGCCTTTGACTGTCGGATCGGGATCGACCGCGAGAGCCTCCCGGGCGCCGAGCTTTGTCTGATCTTAAATAACGCGCTCGAGAATGCGATCGAGGCGAGCCTAAAGCTCCCCGAAGAGGAGCGGAGGATCAAGGTACAGGCGGCTGTCCGCCAAAATCGCCTCCTCCTACGGATCAGTAACCGCTTTGACGGGAGGCTCGACCTCTCCGAGGGATTACCCGTGACCGAGAAATCGGGGAAGGAACACGGCTATGGGCTGTCGAATATCCTATGGGCGGCGCGGCGAAGAGACGGGAGCATGGATTATCGCACCGAAAACGGATATTTCGTACTCGACGTCCAGCTTTCGCTCCTTCCTTAAAAAATATCCTGTCCGTATCGGTCGGAACGGACAGGATATTTTTTGTTTCCTTAACAAATAAAGCTTTCCTTTTACGAGCCTTGTTCGCCGTCGGTCGGCGCTTTCGCGAGATCGACCCAGCCGACGGGCGCGGCGTATCGCTCAAGCTCCGCGATCGTCAGCTCGATCGCGCTGTTCCCGCTCCCACAGGCGGGAAAGACCGTCTCAAAGCGCCTCAGCGACTCGTCGAGATAGACGGCGACACCCTCGTTCACGGCGAACGGACAGACCCCGCCCACGGCGTGTCCGATCCGTTCGGCGACCTCCTCGGGCGCGAGCATTTTCGCCTTCGTCCCAAAGCGCGCCTTATATTTCGCGTTGTCGATCCGCGCGTCCCCCGCCGCGACGACGAGGATCGGTGCGCCGTTCACCGTGAAAGAGAGGGTCTTAGCGATCCGCTCCGACGCACAGCCGAGCGCCTCCGCCGCGAGCGCGACCGTCGCGCTCGAAACGTCAAATTCGAGGATCCGATCCGCGATCCCGACCGAGGTGAAATATTCTCTGACTTTTTCGATAGACATTTTTGTTTCCTTTCGTTTGTTTTTATTTTTTGGAAGGCGCTCTCCGCGCGTTACACCCTTCGCCAGAGCATTCGGTTCTCGGAAAACTCGGCGGCGAGACTTCCCAAATCCTTTAGCCAAGCTAAGTAAGAGCGAACCGTGCTCCCGACGAGAACGTACTGTTCAAACGTCATCGTCAGCGAAAGGTCGTCAAAAAGACGCTTTAACAGCTCCTCAAAGGCGATCGGCTCGCGGCAGAGGGAGAGGATCGTTTCGGCGATCTCCCGTACCTTATCCGCGTTATAACGCGCGAGGGGCGCGATCTCCTCCGTCGCGGGGGCGTGGGCGGGGACGAACATTTTCGCCTCGAGCGCCGCGACCTTCTCTAATGTTTCGAGATAGGCGGCGACGTCGTAAATAAAGCCGATCTTATATTTCTCGAGCGTTTCCTTACTCGAGAGGCAGTCCGCGAGATAAACGACCCCGTCGGGCGTCCGAAAGCCGACCATATCGAAAAAATGCCCTTTTAAGGGAAGGATCGTAAGCTCGCGCGGGAAATCGGGATCGGAAAAATCGCTCACCGTACTCCCATCGGCAAGTAAAAATTTATGGCGAAGCTCGCGGAAAGGATAACCGCCGTATAAAAACGAGGGCTCGAGGATCGGGGCGGCAGTAAAAGCCGCCTCGATCCCGCCCGAAAAGACCTTACAGCCCGTCTGCTGCTGTAAATAGCGATTTCCGCCGATATGATCGGCGTTTGAATGAGTATTTAAAATTCCCCGAAGCCGCCAGCCCTTCTCCTCCAGAATTTTCCGCGTTTTACGCCCCGCGTCCTTATCGCCGCCGCTGTCGATCAGATAGACGTCGTTCCCCTCCGCGCGGTATACGCCGATCTTAGCGGGGGACTCGATATAGCCGCTTTTGTCGGTGATCTCACGAAATTCAAACATGGTAAAAGCCTTCTTTCTATATGTTTTGATGACAAAATTAAATGTTTATTCGTTTGCGCCGACATTCGGGATTTCGCAAAAATCAATTAACCTTTGGCTCGCCGATTCGATATTCTTCTTCTTCATCGGTTATGATTTTAAACCAAGCCAATCCCTTCCCTGGGCTATTCCCAAACTGAAGGTAATTCATGATATTTTCCTACGGTAACGCCTTCGTCTCGATTTCCCCAATCCTCTCCGGGGAACGCTATGATTTTACTGATTCCTTCATATTCCGGCTTTCCTTTCCAAATATAATCATAAGCAAACTGAATAGTATAGATTTTTTCTGTACTCGTTTCCGTTTTTTGAAATGTCGGCTCGCATAAATATAATTCGTATTCAGAGTTACTTACACTTCCGTATAAGCCTCCTGAACTGTAAGAATAAGAAACAATATCGCCGTCAATAAAATCAAAGAGCTGTTCGATCTCCTCCAGCGTTTTTTCGGATTCGTTTTCCCGCATATCGTCGGAAAAGAACGTTAAAAGTTTCTCCGCATTCCTGTCTATGATACATTGCATCATTTGCTCCGTATTTTCTTTGATAACTGCGTCTGTATCGACGAACACGCTATCTTTGGAACATGAGGATAAGCAAAGGAAAGAGAGAATGAAAAGAAGCAACGAAAATTTCTTTACCACACCAGCCACAGCATATTCTCCTTTTCATCAAAAATAAGTTTGTCTGCATAACGACCTTATTTAATTGGGTGATCAAGATCGACCTCGGTCGATCCTCTGACTTTTTCACAAAACAGATCCTTTATCCCTTCGGCATCGCGCTCATTTAAACAGCGGATAAGTTCGTCTCCTTGACCGGGGGTATCGCAAGAACAGCATAAAAACAAAGTAACAACAAATATAGTACCAAGCGCGATTATTTTTTTCATGCCAAATCCTCCTTATCGGTATAACGATACCGTCCCGTCTTTTCCTTATTTTACCACAATCCCGCCCGAAAGTCAAGACGTGCCGAGGCGCACGCCTTCCCCCAAACATAAAAACAAAACACAAAAACTCCCTCCCCGTGAATCTCACGGAAAGGGAGCTTATCATGGAGGACATTAGCGATATAAGTTCGTTTTATAGGATAATACAGATCAGACCACCGCAACCCTCGTTGATGATCCGCTCGATCGTCTCCTGAAGCTTTTGACGCGCGTCGGAGGGCATTCGGTAAAGCTTATTGTGAAGCCCCTCGTTCACCAGCTCGTGGAGCGATTTCCCGAAGATGTTGCTCTCCCAGATCTTGGTCGGGTTCTCCTCAAACTCGTTTAAGAGATAGTGGATCAGCTCCTCGCTCTGGCGCTCAGAGCCGACGATCGGCGAGACCTCGGTCTCGATATTCGCCGCCATCATATGGATCGAGGGCGCTTGGGCGCGGAGGCGGACGCCGTACTTACCGCCCTGTTTCACGATCTCGGGCTCGGCGAGGCTCAGTTCGTCCAAGCCCGGCATCACGATCCCGTAGCCCGTCGCCTGTACCTCGTCGAGCGCCGCTTTGACCTTTTCATACCGCTTTTTGATCGCCGCGAGCTCGATCATACAGGGCATCAGGTCGCCCTCGTCGTGAAGCTCGATCCCCGTCGCCTCGCCGAGGATCCGATAAAAGAGCTCGTTTTTGATCTCGACGCGCATAAAGCCCGCGCCCTTCCCAAGATCAATCTCCTCGACGCCGCACCCCGTCACGTATTCACAGTCCGATAAGCGACAGGTGATCCCCTTGATCTCGCCGATCGCGTGAATTTTAGCGGCGGAAAGCTTTAGCGCGTTAAAGACCTCGCGCTTGAGCCAGTGATCCTTCTCGAGGACGGTGAGCCATTTCGGGATACGGATATTGATCTCCTTGACGGGGAACTGTAAAAGGATCTCGCGGAGAATGTCCTTGATCTCCTGTTCGCCGACCTCGAGGCAATTCACCGGGATCACGGGCTTCCCGTATTTCTCGGAAAGCTCCGCCGCGAGCGCCTTACTCTCGGAGCCTTCGGGGTCTTTGGTATTTAAAACGACCGCGAAGGGCTTACGGATATTGTTCAGCTCCTCGACGACGCGCTCCTCCGCCTCGGCGTACTCCGCGCGGGGAATGTCGGAGATCGTCCCGTCCGTCGTAATGACAAGCCCGATCGTCGAATGTTCGTTGATGACCTTTTGAGTCCCGACCTCCGCCGCCATATTAAAGGGGATCTCGGTATCAAACCACGGGGTCATGACCATACGCGGCTGGTCATTCTCGATATAGCCGATCGCGCTCGGGACGATATAGCCGACGCAGTCGATCAGGCGGACATTCATAAAGGTACTGTCCTCGAGACGGATCGAGATCGCGTCCTCGGGGACGAACTTTGGCTCGGTCGTCATGATCGTCTTACCCGCCGCCCCTTGGGGAAGCTCGTCGATCGCCCGCTCGCGGCGAAAGCCGCTGTCGATATTCGGGATCACGACCGATTGCATAAAGCGGCTGATAAAGGTGGACTTCCCCGAGCGGACGGGACCGACGACGCCGATATAGATATTTCCGTCGGTCCTACGGGCAATATCATGGTAGATCGAATGATTCATTTTGTGCCTCCTTTTATACCATCGGGATCAAAAGCATACAAGGCTCGGAAAGCCGCTCCCGATCCAGCTCGTTCTCCGCCGATACCGCCGAAACGCTCGTATTGTACCGCTTCGCGATGTCCCAAATCTCTTCGCCGCTCTCCGCGAAGTAAAGCTTTAACGCGTAGTCGGCGTCCTTTTTCTTCGGCGCTTCCTCGTTGATCGCGATCTCGCTGACGGCGTTGATATGCCGTACCTGATAAACGAGACCCTGAGCCGCGAGCTGGACGTGAACGTCGATCGCGCTGTCGCCCGCGATACTGTAGCTGACATTCGCGACCGATACGGAAACATTCGCGGAATAGCCGTCGTGTAGAACGGAAAGCTCCGTCCCGAACTCAAAGCTTTCGGTCTTTTCGATGAATACCGGCGTACCCGCGTCGTTTCTCCCGATGAGCTGGATCGCCGCCTGACCGCTCACGATGAGCCGACGACCGTCGTCCTCCTCCGCGCGTACCGCCGACCCGAGAAGCTCACAGCGGCAGTCATAGACCTCGCTTACCGACCCGTCGGAACATTCGAGCGCGCTTTTTAAGCTATGCTGAGACGAGAGGAGCTGAGGCGTATGCTCGAGGCGGATCGGAGAGACGCTGTAAGCGCTCTCGTACTCGGTCGAGTATAGATCGCATACGGGGGAAAGCGCGACCTCCTTATACGCCGTCACCTTACAGTCGAGCGTCAGGTCACAGCCGATCAGGCGATTTTCGCCGTCCTCGCCCTGTTTGATCTCGAGGTCACAGTCCATTACGTCGAACCGCGCGAAACAGCTGTGAGAGTCGGTGATCCCGTCGAGGTCGACGATCTGGCTCAGCGGGATCTCCGCCTCCATGACCTCGGTCTCGGTCTCGCCGCTCCCCGTTCGGATCAGATAGAGGGATTTCACCCTCGCCTCGCCCTTAACGACGACCTTATCCGCGATGATCTTTGTATCGGTCACGCCCGCCGTACAGCTCACCGTCAGGATCGAGACGATCCCGCCGCCCGCGCCCGTCTCGATGTCCTCGCGGACGATATACTGACGGCTCGCGAAAAGGCGGCTCCCGCAATAGTTGACGCTGTTTCGCTTGACCTGAGTCCCCATCCCGCTCACGCCGCAAAGGATCTCGTCCTCGCGACAGTCCGTCACCTTCACGGTACAGCTCACCGCGCCGCGCACGTCGATCCGCCGCCCGCTCACCGCGCGGCAGTTACAGTAATCCGCCTTTGAAAAAAGGCTCACCGACGCGCGGCTCGCGGGCTTTACCAGCTCGATCGTTTTTGAATAGGTGTAGCGCTGTTCGACGCAGTTGATCTCACCACTCTCCTCGGAAAGGTATAATACCTTTATATAGACCACGCCGTCGAGAAAGAGCTGAGAGCCGGACACGCTGTAAGAGACGATCCCCGGGGTAAGGGTACATTTTAAGATCTTAAAAATATCGGGATAATAGTCCGGGAGAACGTAGTCAAATTCCACGCCCTGCTCCGCCTGCCCATCGTAAACCACCTCGGTAAGAAAGACCGGCTCTTTATCAAGTAACAGTTCCATGATGTACCTCCGTTTATCATTGTCAAGAAAAATATATTCACCGCTCGGACGGGATATGACAAGCCGATAAAAAAATACGGACGAAACCTCTTTTTTGAGATCTCGTCCTTTAAAGGAAATTCGTCAAAATTTATGATACGCGACCAGCTCGCCGAGCGGCTTTGAGCGCTCGTGTAACGGAGAAGGCTCGGAGTCCCGCGCGGGAAGCCCCATGATCAACAGCGCGATCGGCTCGATATTCGCGGGAAGCTCAAATTCACACCGAACCGCCTCGGGGATAAAGTGCATTACCCACGTCGTTCCGACCCCGAGCGCGGCGGCCTCGAGCATCATATGCGTCGCGACGATACTCGCGTCGATCTCGCCGCTCGATTTTTTGTCATAATCCCTTATCCAACATTCGTCCCTGTTATAACAGATCAGCATCGCCGCGGGCGCGTTAAAGTGACATTCCGTACAGCGCCGTAATTTCTCGATATCCTCGTCGCCCTCGATCACCAAGATCCGCTGAGGCTGACGGTTACACGCCGTCGGAGCGATCATACCCGCGCGTATGATCCGATCGAGCTTTTCCCGCTCGACGGGACGATCCGAGAAGCTGCGGACCGAGTAGCGATCCGCCGCCAATTTCATAAAATCCATAAGCCTATGATCCGTCCTTTCCTTAATTTTGGGGGTTCGCCTTTATCCCATATACTTTTCCGCGAGGCGCATCGCCGCGCAAAGCGGCTTAAACAACAGGAGCGTGACGATAAAATTCCCGATACAATGGGTCACGTCGAAGGGGATACCGCTCACCCAGTAGGCGAAAAAGGCGGAGAAGCCGCCGATAAAGAGATAGGGTATCCCACAGAGCGCTCCGTAGCATAGCCCGTAAGCCCCCGCGAAGACCGCCCAACCGAGCGGATTTTTCAGCTTTTTCATCAAGAGCGCCGCCCCCGCCGGGATCAGCCATATGTATAAATAGGAGACCCACCAAAGCCCGAAGCCGTAGACCGCCCCCTCGAGGAGGACGAACGCGTAGATGATATAAAAAACCTTTTTCCCCGTAAAGAGCGTAAAAACGATGATCAGGAGCGTCACAAGCTCGATATTCGGGAGGAAGGCGAGCGAGACCTGTGCGACGAAAAGGATCGCCGCCATCAGCGCATAGAGGACGACCCGGCTCGGACGAAGCTCTTTCACCCCGCTTACCAGCCGACCGTCAGGGTCAGCTCAAAGGCGTCCCCGTCATAGATCGGCGTAGCGCTCGCCCCGGTAAAAACGTCCTCGCCGCCCTTGGTGATACACCACCACTCCTGATCGTCCGCGTTCGCCGTGATCCCGTTCGCCGTCTCGATAAAAAGCCCGTATTCGCTCTCCATCCCCGCGACGAGATCCTCGGCGAGGAGCGCCTCCGCCAAAAATTCCGCGTCGGTACGGATCGTAAAGACCTCGCTCGTTTCCAAGTCGGCGATCGTCACCGTGATCGTTTTCGCCCCCTCGGCGGGCTTCGCCGAAAAAACGTTATAGACGATCAGAAACGCCGCGACCGCGACCACCAGACAGACGGCGGCGATCCCGAGCTTTAACGCCTTCTTCTCCTTCATTTTTGTGTCTCCTTTTGTCGTTTTCTTTAGGCTACACCGCATAATTATTGTCGTTCCAGCGGCAGTCAGATTTTTCGTCAGATTGTACAGAAGTTTTGCAGGAAGGCTTTGTGCCTTTCAAAAAAATTCTGTGCAATATGGCGGAAAAGATGGCTGTCGATGGGACGGCAAAGGCGTAGCCGTTAATTGTGCGGTGTTGCCTTTATTCTTCCTCGATATGCTCACAGCCCTGAGCGATAATGGTACGGACATGGTCGTCGGCGAGGGAATAAAAGATCGACTTCCCCTCGCGGCGGCTCTTGACGAGCTTATTGACCTTTAAAATTTTAAGCTGGTGAGAGATCGCGGACTGGGTCATATTCAGCGCCCGCGCGAGGTCACAGACGCAGACCTCCGCCTCGAACAGGACGAATAAGATCCGTATCCGCGTCGAGTCGCCGAAAATTTTAAACAGCTCGGCGAGGTCATAAAGCTCGGTCTCGCCCGGCATTTTTTCATTCACGATCCTAAGTAGGCTCTCGTGAACCTCGGTCTCGTCGCAGAGCTCTTCGCTCGGCTCGGGGGTATATTCCATCGCCGTCTCCTTTTCCGCTTTCCGTGATCGAAAAGCTTTCGGTTTTTGGTTTTGTGAACTTTCTTTTGTAAAAGCGGCGGGTATCCGCGCCTTCCCAAAATAATATTAAGCGATCAAAGCTTTTTTACGAAAAGGGCGCGGATCGCGTTTAAGATCGCGAGTACCATCACGCCGACGTCCGCGAAGATCGCGAGCCACATATTCGCGATCCCGAGCGCCCCGAGAATGAGACAGAGGAGCTTGATCCCGAGCGCGAACCAGATGTTTTCGTACACGATCCTCAGGCATTTCGACGAGATACGGATCGCCTTCGCGATCTTTAGCGGGTCGTCATCCATTAAAACGACGTCCGCCGCCTCGATCGCCGCGTCCGAGCCGAGCGCCCCCATCGCGATCCCGAGATCGGCGCGGGAGAGGACGGGCGCGTCGTTGATCCCGTCGCCGACGAACGCGAGCCGATCCTTCGGACGCTTCTCGGCGAGGAGCGCCTCGACCCGCTCGACCTTATCGCCGGGGAGAAGCTCGGCGTAGACCTCGCCGATCCCGAGCTCCGCCGCGACCCGCTCCGCCGTCTTTTTGGCGTCCCCCGTCAGCATGACGATCCGCGAAACGCCCGATCTTTTCAGCTTTTTGACCGCCTCCGCCGCCGTCGGCTTGATCAGATCGGAAATAAGGATATGCCCCGCGTACTTCCCGTCATAGGCGATGTGGACGACCGTCCCGACGTGGTGACATTCCCGGAAATCGATCCCGAGCCGCTTCATGAGCTTCGCGTTCCCCGCCGCAGCGGATACGCCGTCGATCCGCGCCGTGATCCCCTCGCCGCCGATCTCCTCGACCGCCTCAACGCGGCTTTGGTCGATCGCGCCCGGGTAGGCTCGGCGGAGGCTGAGGCTGATCGGGTGGGAGGAGAAGCTTTCGATATGCGCCGCGATCTCGAGCATTCGCTCGTCCGAAAGCGGGCTATGGTGGATCCCGCTCACCTCGAATACACCGCGCGTCATCGTCCCCGTTTTATCGAAGACGACCGCCCTCGTCTTTGAGAGCGCCTCGAGACAGTTTGAGCCTTTAATTAAAACGCCCACCTTCCCCGCGCCGCCGATCCCCGCGAAAAAGCTGAGCGGGATACTGATGACGAGGGCGCAGGGACAGCTAATCACCAAGAAGGTCAGCGCGCGGTAGATCCAGTCGCCCCACATCGGCTCGAGCCCGAGCGGGAACATCCTAACGAGCGGGACGAGAACCGCCAGCGCGAGCGCCCCCGCGCAGACGATCGGCGTATAGTACCGCGCGAAGCGGGAAATAAACTGCTCCGAGCGGGATTTTTTTGAGCCGGCATTCTCGACGAGATCGAGGATCTTTGAAACGGTCGATTCGCCGAACTCCTTCGTCGTCCGAATTTTTAAAACGCCGTTTAAATTGACGCACCCGCTTATGACTGCGTCGCCCGCGACCGCGTCGCGCGGAAGGCTCTCGCCCGTCAGCGCCGCCGTGTTCAGCGAGGAATTTCCTTCCTCGATCACGCCGTCGATCGGGATCTTTTCCCCGGGGCGGACGACGATCACCGTCCCGATCGCGACCTCGTCGGGGTCGACCCTTTTAAGCTCGCCGCCCTCCTCGATATTCGCGTAATCGGGGCGAATATCCATCATCTCGGTAATGTTCCTTCGGCTCTTACCGACGGCGATACTCTGAAACAGCTCGCCGACCTGATAAAACAGCATGACCGCCACGCCCTCGGTATATTCGCCGAGGACGATCGCGCCGATCGTCGCGACCGCCATAAGGAAATTTTCGTCGAAGACCCGACGGTTCAAGATCCCCTTCCCCGCCTTTTTTAAAATGTCATAGCCGACGATCAGATAGGGGATCAGGAAAAGGATCAGCCGTAAGACCCCGAATCGCTCCGCGTCGATCGGGAGCAACATTAAGACCGCCGTCAGCGCCGCCGCGACGATGATCCGCACCAGCGTTTTTTTCTGTTTTTTATTCATTGGGAAGCTTCGCCCCTTTCGTCCGCGTCCGAATGACCCGCTTTATATGTAAATTTCACAGTCGTCCTCGACCTTTTTACAATTTTTTAATACCGCTTTCATGACCTCGGCGGGGTCGCGCCCCTCCTCAAACTCGACGTTCATTTTAAGCGCCATAAAGTTTACCGTCGCGTCCTTAACGCCGTCGGTCTTTTTCGCCGCCGTCTCCATTTCGTTCGCGCAGTTCGCGCAGTCTACCTCGATCTTATACGATTTTTTCATGGTGTTTCTTTTTCCTTTCGTTTTAATTTGAACAAATGAACGTTTATTCATATGTTTGACTGTATTATAGCATATGCACGTTCGTTTGTCAAGGGGTTTTTGAAAAAATTTTCCCGAGGCGGAGGCTTCGGGAAATGGAAGGTATTCTTTTTTCTTTTTGTGAAGGAGCGGGGAATATTTTTTCTTCATCGTCGTACCCCAAATCCGATGCGTCTGCCGGTTCCGCCGTATCCGCATATAAATTTTTACCATTCTACATATTCTCGACAATAATCATAATTAGATCATATCAGATTTCAGTAAATCGGTCAAGCGTAAATCCTGTTTTTAGGGTTTGTCTGAAAAATAAAAGTTGCACAAAAAGACAAAATATGATATAAT
>JAMPCH010000045.1 GCA_023666265.1 Roseburia sp. | reverse complement strand
AGCTGCGCTTCCGTGCAAGGGAATGTCATCTCCGTTGCATACGGAGAGCTTTGAATTGTTGCTTTGATCATGTGTTGATCCTCCAAAATTATATTTAAGCTCCATGTGGAGCCGGTGTGCTTACCATTCCGAATTTTGTCGCCTGTTTGCCTTTGTTGCGACGCGTCCTTGCGCCGCTTTTGGGCAGACTGCGACAACATCGTGTTGTCGGAAAACAAAAAAAGAGCCTGCAAACTGCTTTAAAAAGCAATTTACAGGCTCAAAAAACGTAACACTCTTGTTTTTCAAGTTCGGCTTTCAACCGTGATAAAAGCTGTTCTCCGTCAAGGTTCGTGAGCATTGTGAACCACTCCGAACAAAAGAATTCTTTCAGTTCAACGAGTGCTTTTCGCAATTTTCGGTCATCACGGCTATCAGAATATTCCTTTGTCCATTTGCGATAATCTTCGACCGCCTGAAGAATAACGGCGTTCGCCAATTCCTTGTAAGGGTCGATATCCGTCGGCGACCTGTTTTCAACGGATGCTTGAAGCATCACACCGTTCACTTTTATATGGTACATGATTTGTTTATCACCAACCTTTCTGTTTTCGTTTTCGTCATTTTGCCTAAATTCAACCGCAAAAATTTTGTTGCTAAATGGGTTCGAATCCCGTCTGCATCTTTTTTGTCAAGATTCTGAAAACAAAAAAGCGCCCATGAGTGTTCTCTCGGAAGCGAGAGACCATTCACAGGCGCTCTGTGCATATTAACCAAAATCGACTTGAAAAATTTTACAAGGGGAGGGTTCAAGTCCATTTTCGTGTCGAAAATATCTACGGTGCGTGATTTCCTTTTTTGCAAATTTTTTGCCCACAAATGGCTTTATACCGCCGTTTGTGGGCAAAAAATCTTTTTTGTCAGTGTTTCATGGCACGCCAAGAGGGATTCGAACCCCCGACCCTCTGGTTCGTAGATGGAAAAAGTTATTTTTCTTGTCTTTCTTAATTTTTAGCAAACGGCTTTATAATGCGGTTTTATCGTGCTAGACTTTTAGCGTCGTTTTGTAACATTTCGTAGTTTTTAGCGCCAATGGCGCACAAGTGGCGCACAAACAATATAGTTTCAATCTCTTTTCATTTTAAGCAAAAGCGGCAATGCCCCCGATCCGGGGTAATGCCGCTTTTGTTCGTTGATCCGACGGTGGAAAAGTTGATCGCTTCAAACGCCGTCTATAATCGCCTGTATTTGTTCGCGTTCTTTCCGAGGCTCTTTCCCGTTTGGTCGCGTATCATTCCAAATACGCGATCAAGCGAGGGCTGTTTTGAGGAGATACGGAAAAGCGGCAAGGCGGAATTTTCTCTTGCAATGCAATAGGATGCTATTTTGTAATGCCTTGGATCGCGTTATGATACAAAAACATTTTTAGATCGGTATTGTCGCCGCTTTCATAATACGCGCAAAGGAGCGTATTAAACTCCAGCATATGGTTATCCGTCACGGTGAGAATCCCCGCGCCGCTTGAAATCAATATTTTATTTGCAAGCGTCATACTTGTCCGCTTGTTTCCGTCCCCAAAAAATTGACCTCTTGCTCCCCATGCGAAGGCGTTTAACGCCTGTTCGGTAGCTGTCCCGCCGGATCGTATTTGAATTAGATCAACTTCGACCCGTTCTTTGTTCGGGATCGGGGGCGTATAATCCGTCCCCGAAATGCTGACCGCTCCCGTTCTTAGTTTTCCCCATTCCAAAGCCTCATTACGGGCTATGAAGCGGTTCAGTTCGCATAAGTAATCAAGCGTTACGGACGCGTCTATCGTTTCGATCAAATACCGCCACGCATCTCGCATATTTAAAATCGCTTGAATATCGTCCAACCGAACGCCTTGAACATTCACGCCATTTAAAATGGTTTGCGTTTGCGGAAAGGTAACCGCGCGATTTTCCATTTTCATTCCGCAATAAATATTTTCGTCCCACTTTTTTTCGCAAGAAAAAGACTTTCGTCGCGCGTGAGATTGTATTTGTTTTCAAACATTAACGATGATCTCCCTTACTGATTAGCTTTTATCCTCATTGTCGCTCCCGATCTGTCCAAGGGGCGAAGCAAGCAACGCCGGAAATGGAAAGGCGATCGACCGAAGCCGACCGCCCAAATAACAAGAACCAGGTAGGGTGACGTCTCCTACATCTCCTACGTCTTTCGACGGGTGGCGGCTGCCTGTTCCGCCCTCAGAGCTCTCTTATTATTTTATCCATTATCATCATACAATATTCCAGCCGATTTGTCAAGGGGTTTTAAATCTTTTTTAATGTTCCTTTTGAGATAAAATTGTAAACTCTGCTGTTATTCAGAACATAGAGCGACCGCGCGAAAAGTGTGCCGCCGCCCGAAACCCGCACGGCTACCTTGACAAATTTGTTGCCCGTCTTGTACTCTTTCACGTACTCGATCGAACCGTCCTTGGGGTTTACTCCGACAAAGTCCGGCGAGCTTAGAATATTCGGAATATCATTTCCGTATTTTGCGTAATCGTCGGAGTGACTGCTTTTCATATGCTCGATGTTTGACGCTCCGATGAATATCGGTGTATCAACGGGTATATTCAATCCCAAAGCGGCAACGACACGACCGTCTAACTTTCCTACTTGTCTCACAATTGTTGCTCCTCTATGGTGTGTTATTCGGTCTTAATTATATCGCGCTCTACTGTTTCTGCGATCGCGCGATTGATAAAGCCGTTTAACGTTTCGCCCCGGCGCTTGCTGTAAATTGTAAAGGCTTCCGCAAGCGGCAATGCGGGTTTATCTTGTTTTCACGAAATCTCTTTGAATTGCTCGGTAACATCAACACAAGCGTCAATTGTGAACGGGTCTATGTCAATACACTCCGACGGGTCGCGATCGCCCGATATATCCCAAGCGACGGTATCGTTTATCACCGTAAGCCGATCGGCGAAAAAATCCTTATCGCGTAGCTTCCCAAAAACTCCACCTCTACTTATCAACGGTTTTGCGTCGTATCGTTTTATCTTTCCGTTCGCCATATACGCGTATACGATATAATCCTCTCCCGCGACGGCTTGAACAACAGTCGGAAAAATCTCCATAGCATGACCCCCTTTTCCTTTTTTACAACGGCTTTATTTTAAAGGGCTTTTCTCCCCGCTTTGCCAATTCCCACGCGTCCATCAGCTCAGACCGATGGAGTACGCACCAACCCAAAACAAGCTTTAACTGATTGCTCGGGAGCGCTCCGCGCAAAACAACGGCTTCTTGAATATCGATCAACGCCTTATTTTCCGCGTACTGAGCGTGGAAGTGCGGCGGGTTATGATCGTCATAATACATTGTGCATTTTATTCCGTAAAATGTGCTGATTTCCGGCATTTTTACCCTCCATCCTCATTATCGCTCTTGATCTGTCCCTCGATCGCGCGGTTGATAAAGCCGTTTAACGTTTCGCCCCGCCGCTCGGCGTGGGCTTTTAAACGGTCTTTCTCACCTTTTTTTACGCGCAATTTAATTTCTTCATACGCTTTTGCGTTATATTTAGCACTTGCAATTGTTTGTCGTTTTGCCATAATCATCACCCAATATATTATAGCACACTTTTTATACTGTGTCCATTATGAAAAATATACGATGCTGGGTACATTATTTTGTTGCTTTTGCCGATTGAAATAATGGGTACATTATGCTATAATAAAATCACGGTAAGAGAAAAACGACTACCGAATAAACCGAAAGGAAGAAAATAGCTATGAAATCAAAAGTAATGCAGATCGCGAACCGACTGGTAAAACAGGGCGTGAACCGCTCGGCGGCGATGGTTCGGGCGTGGATTTTGGTAAAGCTGAACCGTTTGACCGTGAAGGTGGTCGGCGTAACGTTCGGAATCCGTCAACAGCTTCTCCACCGACCGGCGAAGTATCAGCCCGAGGACGTGACGATCCGGCTTCGGCGCGAGCGCGGGAACGCCGCCGACGGGAACGCGGTACAGGTGATCGCCGCCGTCAGAGGGAAGGGAAAGGCGGTCGTCGGGTATCTGAACCGCGAGATCGCCGCTTGTATCGCGGCGCTGATGGACGGCGGGAAGACGGTATACAGCCGCTTCCGGGGCGTAACGGGCGGCGAGGAATACCGCTTAACTTACGGCTTAAACCTCGACATCGCTTTATCGGTATAAAGAAAAGCCCTTGCGACAGCGAATTGCAAAGGCTTTCGCAAAGCGGCAATGTGTTATGATTACCGCCCTAAACCGCGTTTATTGTATCACAAGCCGTTTAATTTGTCAAGTTTTTTGAAAGGAAATTACTACATGAGTACCCAAAACCGTTCCGAAAATAAGCCCGAGCCTTCTCGTGCGCTTTCCAAAGAAGAAATTGAAATTTTAAAGTATTACAACGATCTGAACGACGATGGAAAATACTGCTTACTTGTTCTTGCACGCTGTGGAATCAATGTTCCGCAGTATCGAAAAAACGTAAGCCGATTTCCTACAAAGTCGGGGCAAAGAAATTAAACAATAAGCAAAAGCGGCACTCGTCCGATCGCGCCGAACACTCGCCGCTTTCGCTTCCTTTCTCAAAACGCGCGTATTTTAGAGGGTAAAAACATGAAAAATAACTTTGATTTAAAAACAGAGTTGATTAAAATTTTTGATGATCTAAACCGAATAGGACAAGAAAAAATAATGGATTACGCCAACATTTTGCGGTATACTGACAAATACAAGAAAAATGTTATTGAAGTTAATTTTGAACGCGATAATGATCAAAACAGAAACGGCACAAACAATCCGACTTCAGCACCCTTTCACTTTCGATAATAAGGTTTCAGCCGCTTTTCCTTCCTTCCCCAAAACAGCCCCCAAAACGCGCGTATTTTGAACGGAACGCGATCAAGCGGGAAAGAACCTCGGAAAGAACACGAGCGAATACGGGCGATCGTAGGCGGTGATTTACGCGGGCTTTCCCGGGAGCGCTTCACAAAAACAAGCGGCAATATTGCTTTATCGCGTTACGGTTTAAATCGAGAAACACATTCGAGCTTTCGCGAACGATCGAAAAAGCTGATCGGATCAAGCGGCGCTCCGTGATCGATCCGAACGAGAGCCGGGAACGACCGTTCACCCCCCGCCTCGAAAAAGTCGGATTTTTTAAGGGGGGCGTACACCATAGGGGGATAATCGACAATTCGGAAATTCCTCGCGCGCCCGCGCGCCCGCGCACGCGCGTATATAAGAGGGCGGGAAAATCACACAAAAAAGCGGGAATTTCACGTCAAAAAAGGCGCAAAAACGGCGTAAAATGTAATGAAATGTAACGAAATGTTATCCCGTTTTTCCGCAATCTTGCCGACGGCGGCGCTTTTAATCCCGCATAACGAGCGAACGCGGGGACGGGATCAAAGGATCGCGATAAGCGGCGCTTCGTCGGAAGGGCATTCGCTCACTCGGGCGGATCGCCTCGAACGAGCGCCGCTCCGCTCGGGACGAGCATTTCAGAAACGCTCTGAACGAGAGCGCCCCGGTAACGGGATTTCGGATCGCGTGGGCGCTTACGACGGTCCCGTCGGGGTACAGGCGCGACAGCTCGCGCTTTAGTCCCGTTTCGCCGTCGCCCGTCCACGCGTGGGCGAGGCGGCGGAACGCTCGGACGGTGATCGAATCGTCTGAGACCTTTTCGGGCGGGATTTTTAAGTTGCGCGAGCCGCGATAAGCGGGTTTCCCTTTTGGTCGATCCTTGCCCTGCTTCATGATGTATCCGGCGAGATCGGAGAACGTCCCGTCCTCGTCCCGCCCAATGTACTCTACATCTATATCACCAAGACTCCAAAGGCGCTCCAGCTCGGCGCGGGAGACATTGCCGCTTAACACGACGTGATGATGAAACCGCCCGTTTTTCTCACCCGTTCCCGTGGTCTTGATATAGGACAGGCTTTCCCCGCGCGATCGCAAAAAATTCCGTGTCCGACAAATAAATTTTGATAGATCATTCTCTGCCGCCCGGCGATCCGTCGGCTCTTTGGCGTATGTAAGCGTTAGAAAATAATCGTCTTCGTTGAAATTCGCTTCGATCTTCCGCGCGAGCTTACGGCGTTCCGCCGCCTCGTGCCAACGCCGCGCCTGTTCCGGGGAGACCTCACGCGGCGGGGCGCTCCGAGCGCAAGCGCCGCGAATGGGGCGCGGGTAGATCGACAGCTCGCGCCGACCGCCCGAAAACTCCCATGTCTTTTCGCGTATATCGCCCATTTCCCCGCCCCCTTTTCGTCGTTCTTTCGTCGTTGCTTTATAACAAGCCCGGGAAATCGGCAATTTTCCGCTTTCTCATTTTGCGGGCGCTTGCAAAAATCAAATCCAGTCGAGATCCCAAAGATCGAGGCGCAAATCTGATATTGAGATTTCGTCGTCGAAATCCTCGGGGTCAATGAAGCTCGACAGCGCCGAGAGCTTGTCCGCCTTGATCTCCTCGGCGGATCGCGCCGCCGCTTCGAGATCGGCGAGATATTCGTCGATCGGCACATCGATATAAAAATCCAACATGTAAGCGTTATTCATAAAAAATCCTTCCTTTCGATTGACAGATAACGAAAATTTTGGTATAATGGGAGTAGGGCAAAGCAAAGCTCAGGCGGCGTATGCCGTCCTATTTTATAGCTTTGCGCCGCGTTCACACGCGGTACGTCTGAAACTATATCTTATTAGCCGCCGATGTGTTTCCGCACGTCGGCGGCGCTTTTGTGCTTGCGGCGGACGACCGCCGCCGACCTGTTCAAACGGGATCGCCGTTAAGGTACGCGGCGAATTTGTCGAGATTGACGAGATAACGCTTCCCGGCACGAACCGCGACGACTTCCCCCGCGAGAACCTTTTGACGGACAAAATGCTTCGGAAGTCCGAAAAGCTCGGCGGTCTGCTGGATCGTCCCCATGCGCGGGACGCGGAGCGGTTGAGCTTCCGAGGGGGCGGGAGTGCCGCTTTTGGAGGCGAGTAGATGAATGGTGTTTGAATTTACGCTCATAGTGTTTCTCCCTTCGTGTTATTTTTTTGCGCAACTGTTTTTAACTGGGCTATTGCCTCTTTTACCGCATAAATCGCTTCTAGATCAAAATCTTTTCGTAAGCGTCGGGAGAAATTGCTATCTTGCATTCCCAAAGCCTCGGCGACTTGCCAGCATTTTAGTCCGTTCGACTTGATTAAATCCTTGATTTCTTTTCCTGTCATTGGATCACGTCCTTTCAAATTATTGTTGTTGATATAATTCTACCACACAAAAGAGAAAAAGTCAATACATTTGGATTAAAAATAATCTAAAGTTATATAAATTTATTTTAGATTTGTTATTGACAATTTGTTTTAAACGTGCTATTATAATAACAATAATAATAAAGTGAGGGTTAAAAATGCCATTTACGATTTTTGCACAACGTTTAAAAGAGGCAAGAGAGAAAAGAGGAATGCGCCGAAACGCTCTTGCTTTAGCGGTAAATGTTACACCAAATACAATTTCCGCCTATGAAAAATCAGATACAGAGGGAAACGGGAAAAAGCCCACCCTTGAAAACGCTCGGGCAATCGCGCAAACGCTTTGTGTATCACTTGATTGGCTTTGTGGTCTTTCTGATAAGGAAGAAACGAGCTATACAGACTTTACAGCGAGAGAATATTTGAAAAGCCTTGTTGTTATATTATTGGAAATGTCAACAAATCAAAAAGAATTGTGTAACGGGTTAAACATTAGGGCTCTAGAATTTGTCAAAAAGATTTCGGATTTGATTTCAGTATATCGCGCTGGAAGCTTATCCGAGGATTTATTTACGGTATGTGTAGATAAAGTTATAAGCGATTACTCGGATTTGTGTGTTTACGGTGAGGCTTTATTGTATGATGAGGAAGAGGCAGAATTAACTTTTGATATATCTGCTTCCCCGGGGAATTATAGCAATATTTCCGGCAATTACGCAGAAGGCATTTACGATTTTACTTTTAATGTTTTTGGAGATCATTCAATTCAATTTCATCTTAACAAAAAGGAAACGGATCGGCTCAACAAAGAGACTGATAGCTCTTCCTCTAACGATGACTCCCCTTTTTAATCACCACCCGAAAGGAGACCCCCGCAATGGCGACGATCACCCCCCGAAAGAATAAAAACGGCGAGATCACGTCCTTTACGATCCGCGTATACCGAGGCTATGACAAAAGCGGCAATCGGCTAAAACCGTACACCACAACCTATAAGCCCGAAAAGGGATTGACGGTAAAGCAGATGGAAAAAGAAGCGAACCGCCGCGCGATCCGTTTTGAGGAAGAATGTGAAAAGGGCTTTGCGCTCGATCACCGCCAAAGCTTCGCCGAGTACGCCGATTATGTGATCGACCTTAAAGAACGAAGCGGCGCGAAAGCCACCACGATCTACGGTTATAAAAAGCTTTTACCCCGGATCAACGCCGTGATCGGCGATCTAAAGCTAGCCGATATTCGCCCCCAACATCTCAACGGGCTATATGCCGAGCTGGGACGGGAAGGAATACGGGAAAACGGGGGACGGGCGGCGGCGAAGTTCGGCGCCGACGGCGTTCCGCTCATTGCCGCTTATTTACGCGCCGAAGGGATCACGCACCGCGAGCTTGCGGATCGCGCGGGGATCGCGATCAATACCACCGATAACGCCCTTCACGGGAAAAAGGTCATGGAAAATAAGGCGGTCGCGCTTTCCCGCGCTCTGGGCGTGAGCGTGAACAGGTTTTTTGATATTACGCGCGATACAACACCGCTTTCGGGAAAGACGATCCTTGAACATCACCGCTTTATCTCCGCCGTTTTAGCACAAGCGGAAAAGGAAATGCTGATCCCGTACAATCCCGCCGCGAAAGCAACGCCGCCGAAATACGAGGAGAAAGAAGCGAACTATTTCGAGATCGAGGAGCTGGAGCGTATTCGGGACTGTCTCGAAAACGAACCGATCAAATGGAAAACCGCCGTACACCTGTTATTGATAACGGGCGCTCGGCGGGGCGAGATCATGGGCTTAAAATGGGACGCGATCGACTGGAAGAACTCTCAAATTCACATTTTCCGAAACCTTCAATATCTATCGGACGTCGGGACGTATGAGGATACGCCGAAAACGATGCAGTCCAAGCGGTTTATCAAGCTTCCCGCCGTTACGATGACGCTTTTAGGGGAGTATCGGACGTGGTATCGGGAACAGGATGCAACGTGGGGAACTTTATGGCAGGGATCGGGCTATCTCTTTACGCAGGAAAACGGCGCACCGATGAACCCGACGAGCTTGACGGACTACTGCAACAAATTTTCGGAGCGGTACGGCTTACCGCATATCAATCCCCACGCCTTTCGCCACACTATGGTAAGCGTTTTGTATTTCAGCGGCGTGGACTGTATCAGTATCAGCCGCCGCCTCGGTCACAGTAAGGTCAGTACGACCACCGACAAATACGGGCATATCATGGCGAAAGCTGACGAAGCCGCCGCCGACTGTATCGCCGACGCGGTTTTTGGATCGGCGGAGCGGGACAAAGAGGAGAAACGCCGCGCGTAATTTTATGTGAAATTTTTCATAAACAGCGGAAATTTCAAAAATAGTTAGAGCCTATGGCGCACAAACGGCGCACAAAAATCCGAAAATCGCTCGTTTAATTTTAGTGCAAATCAAAAACAAAAACCGCTTAACAGGCTTTGTTAAGCGGTTTCCTTTTGGCACGCCAAGAGGGATTCGAACCCCCGACCCTCTGGTTCGTAGCCAGATACTCTATCCAGCTGAGCTATTGGCGCGTACTTTGTCCGAAGCCCTTCGGCTTCCCGAATATATTTATTATACACCGACTTTCCCCATTTGTCAAGACCTTCCTCTAAAAAAATCGAAAAACTTTCCGCTTTACCCGATCAACGCTCATCTTGACAAACCCTTTCATTCACGATATAATAGCCGTTCGAATCTTTGATTCAGCGAACGGCGTGCGGTTCTTATGTATCATAGGTAAAACAAAACAAGCCTTTTCGACAGAGGCAGGTTTTTGGGAGCGGATATTTCTTCGGACTTCTCCTCGGTGAGCAGGCAGTAGGGAAAGCCGTTGTATGAAAGAATATATGAGGATATTGGGCGCGATGAGGTCGTATATCATTATATGACCTATGCTTTTAAGAATATCATGGTCGTTTGTGTTGGAAATGAAACAAATAAAGAAGATGACATAATTGTTTCGCATTGTTTGGTCTTGCCTCGCGAAAACGAGATTTTTACATTCGATGGTGTATACAGAGACGGTCTGTAATTGGGTCGCAGGAGCTGTGCGCGGCAAGCGGTATTGCCGCGCGGCACTCCTTCCCTAAAAAAACACTTGACAAAGCCCGCCCCTCGTGGTATAATATCCAAAAAGATCGCGCGAGATTAAATCTCGCGAAAACAAGAGGAGGAGGACAATGGCGGAGACATACGCGGCGTTGAAGCTGGAAAATCAGCTTTGTTTCCCGCTTTACGCCTGTGCGAAGGAGGTCGTTAAGGCGTATAAGCCGTATCTCGACGAGCTTGACCTTACGTATACCCAGTACATCACCATGATGGTGATGTGGGAGAACGGGGAGCTAAGGGTCAAGGAGGTCGGCGAACGGCTGTATTTAGACTCAAGTACGCTTACCCCGCTTTTAAAGCGCCTCGAGGAGAAGGGCTATGTAACGCGGCGGCGCTCCGACGCGGACGAGCGCGACCTAATCGTTTCGCTGACAAAAAGCGGCAAGGCGCTCAAGGAGAGAGCCGCGACCGTACCCGGGCGGCTCGCGGCATGCGTAAAGCTCGACGGGGAAAAGGCGCTGACGCTGTACAAGCTGCTCTACGAGCTGCTCGGAAATCTCACGGATCACGAATAGGAGGATCGTTTTATGAGCATTTATGACTTCACGGTAAAAAGACAGGACGGCGGCGAGACGGCGCTGTTCGACTATAAGGGGAAGGTGCTTTTGATCGTAAACACCGCGACGGGGTGCGGCTTTACGCCGCAGTATGACGAGCTTCAGGCGCTTTACGAGCTTCATCAAGGGGACGGCTTTGAGATCCTCGATTTCCCCTGTAACCAGTTTATGGATCAAGCGCCCGGAGACGACGAGGAGATCCACTCCTTTTGTACGGGGCGGTACGGGATCACCTTCCCCCAATTCTCTAAGATCGACGTAAACGGTGAGAACGCGATCCCGCTGTACCGATACCTCACCGAGAATACCGTCTTCGGCGGTTTTGGGAAAAGCCCGATGTCGCTCCTCTTGACTCCGATGGTCAAAAAGATGGATAAGGACTATAAAAATAACGGGAAGATCAAGTGGAACTTCACAAAATTTCTGATCGACCGCGAGGGCGCGATCGCCGCACGCTTTGAGCCGACGGAATCCTTCGAGAGGGTCAAGAAAAAGGTGGAGGAGGTATTATAAGTGTTTCATTACGACTATATCACCGAGAATACCTGTTCTCGGATCATCAGTCTCGATCTCGACGGCGACGTGGTCAAAAACGTCGTTTTTACGGGCGGCTGTAACGGGAATTTAAAGGCGATCCCGCGCCTGATCGACGGTTGGACGGTCGGGGAGATCGAGCGAAAGCTCGCGGGGATCACCTGCGGTCGAAGACCGACCTCCTGCGCGGATCAGCTCACGAAGGCGGTCAGAAAGGCGCTCGATGCGGCGGAGAGCGGACGGGATCGGCCATAAGACGACCGACCGAGGGCTTTGTATGTAAAGCTCTCGGTCGTTTTTTTGTTTTATTTTTTTGGGAAGGACAGCTACCCGCCTCCTTGCCTTGCTGTCCGTTTTGGGCTTCGGCGTCCGTGCCGAAGCTTTGGACGGACAGCTACCCGCCTCCCTGCGGTGCGCGGCGGTGGTGTTGCCGCGCGATCGGAGGCGTTCCGGTCACACATTCTTCATAAAAACACGGTCGTTATTCTCGATCCTCTCCCATGCGTATTTTAAAATGCTTTCACACCACCGCTCTGTTTTTTCAATGTCCGAGCATAGCTCCGAGACGATCCTGTCGCCTTCCGCGATCGCCCTTTGATACTGTTCGTCGGACAATTCCCCCGACCGATAGACGGCGTTCAGCTCATCGCGATCCTCTATGACTACGTCGCCCTCGACGTCAAATACCACGTCTAAATATTGATCCGTAAAATAGGCAACCCCGTCCTCGTCATATCCCCAACCGTCGATCACGTCAACATACCACAGCGAGACCGTTTTTGAATATTTTACTCCCTCGACGATCCTGTCCAAAGGGAGGAATTTCGCCGTTATCGCCCGATTCCGATGATCGGGGATCAGCTGTAGCCATACCATCCCTTTCCCGCATACCGGCGTCCTTCCGGCTTTGGGCATTTCCCAAAAGAAATAATCTCCGTCTCTTAAGGCTACACCGTACAATTATTGTCGTTCGAGTGGCAGTCAGATTTTTCGTCAGATTGTACAGAATTTTTGCAGGAAGGCTGACGCCTTTCAAAAAAATTCTGTGCAATATGGCGGAAAAGATGGCTGCCAATCGGACGGCAAAGCCGCAGGCGGTAATTGTGCGGTGTTGCCTTAACTCTATTACGCTCACAAGCCCGCGAAAATCGTCCGTATCCATTCTCATTTGATAATACGGAAATCCCTGAAAAAACCATTTCGCGTCCCGATCAAGCCGTTTCTTCGTCATATCCCGCACCTCCTAAAGCTTTGGAAATTGCTTTCATTATAGCATATCCGAGCGGGAAAAGCAAGCCGCACCCCGAATTTTTTCAAGCCTGCCGAGCGGCAGTCCTTCCCCAAAAAATAAAACAAAAAACGGATAACGGCGGCAAGCCGAAGCTCGCCGCCGCTATCCATGGTGTATATAGGGGGAATCTCGTAAGCTTAGTTATTACCCACGCTCTCGGAGAGCTCGATCTCGATCTCAACGCTCTCGAGCGTCCCGTCCTCTTTTTCGCGCGCGACCGTCGCCTTGATCTTGTCGCCCGCCTTCATATTCTTGATGATGCCTTGAACGTCCGCGACCGTCTCGACATTCTTCCCGTTGATCTTCGTGATGATGTCCGAGAGGCGAAGCCCGCTCTTGCTGACCGCCGCGTCCTTACGGATCTCGGTCACCATTAAGCCCTTTGAGAGCTTTGTGTTATAGAGCTCCGCGCGGTATTCGTTGAGCTCGAGCGTCGTGATCCCGAGGACGGGGCGACTCTTAACATACCCGTAGGAGAGGAGATCCTCCATCACGGGCTTCGCCTCGTTGATCGTGATCGCGAAACCGATATTCTCGATCGAGTCATAGACGATCTTTTTATTGACGACCCCGACGACGTTCCCATACATATCAAAGAGCGCACCGCCCGAGTTACCGCCGTTGATCGCGGTGTCGGTCTGGATATAGCTCGTGCTGTACCCCGTCGAGAGGTTGATCCGATTTAGTCCCGAGATGATCCCTTGGGTCATCGTGTGAGTAAACATGATCGAGCCGCTGACGCCCGGATTTCCGATCGCGCAGACCGTCTGACCGACCTTCAGCGTGTCGCTGTCGCCGATCTTCGCCGTATGAAAGGGTTCGTCGCGGGTGATCTTTATGACCGCGATGTCGGTCGAGGTGTCCGAACCGACGACCTCGCCCTCATAGGCGTGGGTCTCGTCCGCGTCGTCATAGTCGTTGACGATGACCTCGAGCCGATCCGCCCCGTCGACGACGTGGGCGTTCGTTAAAATATACCCGTCCTCGGTAAAGACGATCCCGCTCGCGTAGCCGCTCAGCTCGGGTTCGGCGTCCTCATCGGGCTTTTCGCCGCCGTAGCCGAAGTAGTAGTCATAATAGCTGCCGTACGATCTCGACGGCTTCTCATAGATGTTGATGAGGACGATCGTGTCGTTTACCGCCTCATAAAGCTCCTCCGCCGTGTATTGACCGTTAAGACCCGTCGCGGTGACGGTCTTTTTCCCGCTTGAGGTCGCGAGCTCAGCCGCCGCGCTCCCGTTTGAGGCGTTGATCGTGTCGATCGCCGCCTGTACGTCGCCGGGAAGGCTTTGGCTCTCCCCGTACCCGGGGCTTATTTCATAGAAGGGATCGTCCCCGGAATGACTCCCGTAGGTCGTCACGCCGTTCATTCGCCCCGCGAGATACGCGCCGCCAAAGCCCGACGCACCGCCGACGATCGCGACCGCCGCCGCTAACGCGACGACCGTCCCGAATTTCCCCTTCTTCTTTTTCGGGGGTTCGGTCGTGTACCGATATTCCGTTCTGTAGTTTTCGTCCATAAAAGATCAGCCTGCCTTTCGTGGTATGTTCGGTTGCCGTTTTTCTCCTATGCTTGTATTTTACCCTATGTTTGTGAAAAAATCGTGACTGTTTTTTTAAGAAGAGAAAAGAGATTTTTAAAAGTGATTTTAAAGAGATTTGAAAAAGATTTGAGAGGGATTTGAGAGAGAAAGACTATATATTAGAGGGGGCTTTGCCCCCTATCCCCCCACTTCCTTTTGTGCCAAAAGGAAGCGAAAATCTGTATTGCGTTATTGAGATCCCGCAGATTTGTTGCCCTTGTGATACCAAACAAGCTTACTTCTAAAATCGTCGAATATCGGAATGGCGGAAATTATCCGAAAGCTTTTCTAAAGATTATAAAAGTTTAGGTCAACCCTTTTCAAAGGGTTGCAGGGGGTTCGGGGGACAGCGTCCCCCGCTAAATATAAATCCTCTCTTTTAATCTCTTATAAATCTCTTATAAATTCTCTTTCACTTCTTCCAACAAAGCCCCGAGGGCGATCCCACATTCGATCCGTTTTTTCATCATGGCGCATTGGAGCTTCATCGGCTTTCTCACGTCGCCCTCATAGATAAAGCCGTTGGCGTTACAGCCGCCCGAGCAGTAGAACCGCGCCCAGCACGTACCGCAATCCTCCTTACTGTAAATATGCGTTTTGGCGAAGTACTCCATGATCTCGGGCTTGACGATCCCCTCGGATAGGTTGCCCAGCTTCCATTCATCTATGCCGACGAACTGGTGACAGGGGTAAATTTCCCCGTCGGGCGTGACCGCGACGTACTCGTTCCCACAGCCGCACCCGCGAAGCCGCTTGATCGCGCAAGGCCCCTGCTTGAGATCGATCATAAAGTGAAAGAAGTTAAAGGGCTTTTTCCCGTCGCTTAAGAGGCGCTCCGCCATGATCTCATAGAGGCGGTCATAGTTCCGATAAATTTCGGGAAGGTCTTCTTCCGTGATGGCGTAGGGCTCCTCGGGCGGAGCCGTGACCGGCTCGACCGAGAGCTGGGAGAAGCCGAGCGAGGCGATATGTAAGACGTCCTCGGCGAAATCGAGGTTATATTTCGTGAACGTCCCGCGGACGTAATAGTCCGTCCGTCCCGGGTTCGTCCGCGAGCGGACGAGCTTTTGATACTTCGGGATCAGCGCGTCGTAACAGCCCTTTTCGTTCGGGGTGAGGCGGATACGGTCGTTGACCTCGCGCCGCCCGTCGAGCGAGAGGACACAGTTCGACATCTCGCGGTTGATATACTCGATCTTTTCGTCGTCGAGTAAAAGCCCGTTCGTCGTGATCGTAAAGCGAAATTTTTTCCCGTGCTTTTGTTCAACGCTTCGCGCGTATTCGACGACCGCCGTTACGGTGTCCCAAGCCATGAGCGGTTCGCCGCCGAAAAAGTCGAGCTCGAGATTTTCGCGCCCCGCCGAGTGCTCGATGAGGAAGTCGATCGCCCGTTTCCCCATCTCGGGGGTCATCGTCTTTCGCCCCGTACCAAAGTCCCCCGTTTGGGCGAAGCAGTAGCGACAGCGAAGGTTACAGTCGTGGGAAACATGGAGACAGAGCGCCTTGATCGGCGCTTTTACCGACAGCTCGGCGTATTTTTGATAGTCATCGCGGCTAAAGAGCGTCCCCGCGCGATAGAGCGCATAGACCTCCGCGTAACATTCGTTCAGCTCGTCGGCGGGATATTCGCCGAGCGCGGCGGCGACCGACGCAGGGAGCGTTTCGCCGAGCGGCGGCGTCAGCGCCCCGATGAGGTCATAAGCCATTCGGTCTACCGAGTGAACGCCGCCGCTCGCGACGTCGAGGACGAAGTACCGTTCCCCTTGGCGAAAGCGGTGGATCATACCGTCTGTTATATCCATAGTTTTTTAGCCTCCGTGTAGAATAATGTCGATCCGTATTCCTTTGAATACGCGAGGAAATGAAAAAGACGGCGAAAAATCAACCGTCTTTCCTTTCCGTTCCGCGTAAAGATAAGTACCTTACTTCTGCGCCTCACACTGTTGGTTCGCGATGGTACAGGAGGTCTTACAGGCGGACTGACACGAGGTCTGACACTTGCCACAGCCGCCCTTTTCGGCGGTCTTTTTTAAATTCGCCTGATTGATCGTCTTGATATGCTTCATATCGGGTCACCCTTTCTTTCGGTTGGATTGTTTTTTTCAGTATACCACACTTTTTCCGAAAAAGCAATACCCCTCGCCCTTTTTTCGCGAAAAATCACGCGGTTTTTCCGATATGCTCCTCGATATAGGCGGGGATCTCCTCGGGCGTGATCCCGAGCGAATAGGCGAATTCCGAGAAGAGGAGCTGTTCCGTCTCGCGGACGATCCGCTCGTCGCTGACCCGCATCTTCTTCCCCGAGGCGACGGGCTTTGTCTTTAGCCCATAGATCGTCTTTAAAACGCGCGCGACCCCGCCGTTATCGCCCGAACAAAGGATCTCCTTAAAAAGCTGACGCCGCGCGTTATCGTTCTCGGCGCTGACGGCGCTCGCCTCGGGTAAGACGCGTATGATCCCGTCGATCTCCTCTTTTAAGAGGACGGGGCGGATCTTAGGGCGGTTTTTGACCGTCTCGACGGGGATATAGACGGTCGAGCGATCGTTATAGACCGACCGTAAGACATAATATTCGTCCGTCCGCCCGTCAAAGGTCTTTTCGGCGATCGCCTCGATCCGACAGACCCCCTCCGCCATATGCACCACGGCGTTCCCTACTTTAAATTCCATCCCGATCACCGTACCTTTCTTTGTGAAGGCGCGCGCTTCCGCGAAGCACGTCGAGCGGGAAAAAAGCCTTCGCTTTTTATAGCCTTTGTGCCTTCGCGCCTTCCCCTCTTTGACCGACCCCTACGCTTTAATAAAAGAAGGTAACACCTCGCACAAGCCTCGCGGTGTGTTACCCTACCCTAATATTATACTCTTAGTATACCACTTTTTTTATAAAAAAGCCATAGTCACTTTGTACGAAAACACCCTGCCCTCTTTTTGTACATATTATAAAAACCCGTGTACATTTCGGTTACAACTCCCGATCTTCGCCGCCCTCGATCGTCTCCAAAATTAACCGACGGGAATATCTTCCGCGAAAATTACGGAATGTATACGAAAATTGTCGTTTTTTGTTCCTGCCATAAAAAAGTAAGAACAATTTAGAGCTGAAGGACACGGGACTTTCAGCGCTCGTTCCGGTCTTCAACGGATCTTCGTTGCGTCCCCATATTGATCCCGTCGATACATTTATCGTATACGAATTGCTTGATCGCGATCATTTCGTTCGTTTCGTAAAACTCGACAAGGAGCTTTGTAAACTCGGGCTGATGCTCAATCGGGACGGAGATGATCCCGCAACCGTTTTTGATCATCTCGTGATTCGCGGCAAGCATACTTGTCCGCTTGTTCCCGTCCAGAAACATCTGAGAACGCATACAGTAAAGCATAAGCGTAATACAGCGCTCGGTGGGATTTTCCGTTTCAAATATATCCGCGAGACCTTTTTTGATAAGAGGCTCGTCCGGTATATCGGGCTTCCACGAAGTACCCCCGATCGAGACGGGGACGCGGCGCAAGTATCCGGCGTTATAAACGAGATTATCGCCGCCCACGATCCGATTGAGCTGACAGATATAACGAAAGTCCGTCGGGCTGTCGATCGTATCAAAGAGAAACTGCCAAGAGCGTTTTAGGTTGTTGACCGCTATGATCTCGTCGACCCTTACATTCGATACCGACATCCCGTTAAAGATCGCCTCGGTGTCGGGGAAGGTCACGCTAAGCCCCTCCAGCCTCGCGCTTTTCCAGATATAGTCGACAAGGTTTCTCTTCGCGATAAAAATATTTTCGTCGACGGTGAGATCGTATTTTCTTTCAAAGCTCATATTACCATACCTCTTTAAGCGAAAATCCATAATACCAATAACCGTTTAAAAGCGAACAGCTCGCTTTTTTAACACCTTACCGTTAGATGTCAAGGCTCGGGAACGCGCTCCCGAGGTTATTCGTATAAATATTACGGTGTATTTTTATTAAATCTCATCAAACCACCGACCTAACAGCCGCAGACTTGAGATCGGTAAGAGTAGCGATGGGAACAAAGGATTCCAAAGGGAATTATTCCCTTTGGTGGGGTGCGGGGCAACGCCCCGCCTTTGCTTTCTTTTTATACCGGCTCGTAATCAAGCCATAGAAAAAATCCGCATAAGCCCAAGCTTTTGCTTGATCTTATACGGCTTTTATTTAGGCTTGGGTCAGCCCTTTTTCGCCTTAATGACCTTTTGACGGGAAAATTCCTCCCGCTCCTTCTCCTCGAGGGCGTTCGTGATATAACGAACCTGTTCCCGATAACGGGGGATCAGGATATTTTTGAGCGCGTTCGCCCGCTTTTGGGTCTTACGGATCGCGATCGAGAGACGATAAACGCTGTTCTCGATCTCCGCGAGCGCGACGCTCATCTCCTTCGCCTTATAAAAGGCGACATACGCACGGTCAAAGAGCGTGTTTGTGTCCGAGAGCGAATAGGTCAGAACGGGCGCGGCGTCGCCGCCCGACACCGTCGGTAGCTCGACGCCCATGACGCTCCGATAGCTGATCGTGATCCCGTTATCCTCGGGGAGCCGCGCGACCCGCTCGCCGATCACGCCGCTGATGACGTTCGCGGTACGAAGCGCCTCATACGCCTCACGAAAGGTCGCCTCGAGGCTCCCCTGTAACGCCGAAGCCTTATCCGAGAGCGCGACCATCTCGCGGATCAGGATATTGCGCTTACGATCCATCAGCTCATAGCCGAGCTGTGCCTGTTTGAGCGAACGCCGCGCGCTCATCAGATTTCCCTTTGTGGCGAATACCTGCTGTGCCACCGAACCCCTCCTTTCCCCGCGATACGATCAAAACGCGCCGCTTTTCGCGCCTTCCCAGAAAAAGAATAAGATCAAATCAATCCCTCGCGGTAATGCTCGTCGATGAGCGCCGCGTTCATACGGTCGAGCTCCTTTTTCGGGAGGAGCGAGAGGAGATCCCAAGCCAGCTCAAGCGTCTCCTCCATGCTTCGGTTCTCGTCCTCGCCCTGTTTTAAAAAGCGCTGTTCAAACTCCGCGCCAAAGCGCATGTATCTCCGATCGATCTCCGAGAGCTCGTCTTCGCCGATGACCGACGCGAGCGAACGCGCGTCCTGTACCTTCGCGTAGGCGGCGAAAAGCTGGTTCGCCACGTCGCTGTGGTCGGCGCGGGTATACCCCTCGCCGATCCCGTCCTTCATCAGGCGCGAGAGCGATAAGAGAACCGATAGCCCCGGATAGTTCCCCTTTGAGTCGAGCTCGCGGTCAAATACGATCTGACCCTCGGTGATATACGCCGTCAGGTCGGGGATCGGGTGGGTGATGTCATCGTTCGGCATAGTGAGGATCGGGATCTGGGTGACCGATCCCTCGCTCCCCTCGACGACCCCCGCCCGCTCATAGAGCGAGGCGAGGTCGGAGTAGAGATAACCGGGGTAACCCTTACGCCCCGGGATCTCGCCCTTAGACGACGAGATCTCGCGGAGCGCCTCGGCGTAGGAGGTGATGTCCGTCATAATGACGAGGATATGCATATTTTTTTCAAAGGCGAGATATTCCGCCGCCGTGAGGGCGCAGCGCGGCGTTAAGATCCGCTCGACGATCGGGTCGTTAGAGAGGTTAAGATACATCACGACGCGCCCGCCGACCCCCGCCTGTTCAAAAGAGCGGCGAAAGTAATCGGCGACGTCGTTTTGGACGCCCATCGCGGCGAAAACGACCGCGAAATCGCGCCCGCCCTCTTCGGCGAGCTTCGCCTGTTTAACGATCTGGACGGCGAGCTTATTATGCGACAGCCCCGAGCCGGAGAAGATCGGAAGCTTTTGACCGCGAATAAGCGTCATTAAGCCGTCGATCGACGAGATCCCGGTATGGATATAGTTACGCGGATACGTCCGCGCGACGGGGTTTAGCGCCCGCCCGTTAATATCGCCGTACCGCTCGGCAAAGACCGCGCCGAGACCGTCGATCGGCTTCCCCCCGCCGTTAAAGACACGCCCGAGGAGCTCGCCGCCGAGCGGGATCTCGAGCGGTCGCCCGCGAAAGACGGTCTTGGTATTCTCGAGCGACAGCCCCGACGTCCCCTCAAAGACCTGGAGGACGACCCGATCGCCCTCGATCTCGACGACCCGCGCGACGCGCTTCGTCCCGTCCGAGAGCGTGAGGGTCGCCATCTCGTCATAGGCGGCGCCCGTCACCCCCTCGAGGCATACGAGCGGTCCGCTGATCTCGGTCAGCCCCGCGTACTGAATGTTCATCATCACATCATTCCTTTTTCCGAAAGCGCCTTTGTTTTATTCTTTATTTTTAATGGAAGGACTTCTCCCCCCTCGGGCTATGGTCATTCGACGACCGTATCGAGCGCCTCGAGCGTCTCGTCGATATAGCGCTCATATTCCGCGAACCGCTCCGGCGCGTCGTTCGGGATCTCATACTTCATCTTTGTGAGGCGGTCAAAAAGATCCGTCTCGGCGATCCGCGAAAAGGTCACGCCGCGCCCGATCGCCGCGAGCGCCTTTTGATAGAGCCTAAGGATGAGCTTCATCATCGCGAGCTGTTTTTTGAGCGGGACATAGGTGTCGTCCTTATGAAAGGCGTTTTGTTGTAAAAACCCGACGCGGATCACCTTCGCGGTCTCGATCACGAGCTTTTGGTCGTCGGGTAAGACGTCCGCGCCGATCAGCTTAACGATCTCCATCAGCTGGTTCTCCTCTAAAAGGAGGTTCGCGATCTCCTGACGCGCGGGATAAAACTCCTCGCCGACGTTTTTCTCATAATATTCCTTAAAATCGTCGATGTATTCCGAATAGCTCGTGAGCCAGTTGATCGCGGGGTAATGCCGCGCGTAGGCGAGGGCTTTATCGAGCGCGAGGAAGCACCGCACGAACCGCTTTGTATTCTGAGTCACGGGCTCGGAGAAGTCCGACCCTTGGGGCGAGACCGCGCCGATGATCGTGACGCTCCCGCGCTTCCCCGAGAGGGTCTCGGCGTTCGCCGCCCGCTCATAAAATTCCGATAAGCGAGAGGGGAGATAAGCGGGGAAGCCCTCCTCGGCGGGCATCTCCTCGAGCCGCCCCGAGATCTCGCGGAGCGCCTCCGCCCAGCGCGAGGTCGAGTCCGCCATGATCGCGATGTCATAGCCCATATCGCGATAATACTCCGCGATCGTGATCCCCGTATAGATCGAGGCTTCTCTTGCCGCGACCGGCATATTCGAGGTATTCGCGATGAGTACCGTCCGATCGGTGAGCGGCTTCCCCGATTTCGGGTCGATCAGCTCCGAGAATTCCTCCAAGACCTGCGTCATCTCGTTCCCGCGCTCGCCGCATCCGATATAGACGATAATATCCGCGTCACACCATTTCGCGATCTGATGCTGGGTCATGGTCTTCCCCGTCCCAAAGCCGCCCGGGATCGCCGCCGTCCCGCCCTTGGCGATCGGGACGATCGTGTCGAGGACTCGCTGACCCGTTAAGAGCGGGGTATTGATCGGGATACGCCGTTTCACGGGGCGGGGCGACCGGATCGCCCATTTTTGACAGAGCGTAAGACCGTGCTCCTTCCCGTCGTCGTCCCTGACGGTCACGACGACGTCGTTTACGCGATAGCCGCCGTCCGCCGCCGCGCTCACGACGGTCGAGGGCGGATAGTCGGGCGGGATCGTCATTTTATGGACGATCAGCGAGCTCTCGGGACAGGTCGCGTAGATCGCCCCCGCCGTGAGCCGATCGCCGGGCTTAACGAGGATCGTCACGTCAAAAACGCGCTCCTCGTCGAGGGTCGGGAGGGCGCTCCCCTCCGAAACAAAGCTCCCGTCCGTTTTGAGCATCGCGCGTAGCGGTCGGGCGATCCCGTCAAAGATCTCGGAGATGATCCCGGGACCGAGCGTGATCGTCATCGGTCCGCCCGTCCCCTCGACCCGCTCGCCGACCGTCAGCCCCGCGGTATTCTCATAGACCTGAATGACCGTATCGGCGTCGTTTACGCCGATCACCTCGCCGATCAGCTTTTTTTCGCCGACATAGACCATCTCGCGCATGGCGAAATCCTTTGTCCCGCTCAGCTTGATGACCGGACCGTTGATCGCGTGGATCGTATTCAAAGGTAATTCCTCCCTTTTAGAAGCAATTATTAGACCTCCTCGGGAACTTCCGAAATGCTGAATGACGCGGGATTTTTTGCGCTGTGGTTTGTCGGGTTTCCACAGGAATACTGTATGTATTTCAAGGGAAGACGGCAAAGCACAGCACAAAAAGGACAAATCAGGCGGTATTTCGGAAGTTTCCGAGGTGGTCTGTTTATAACCGAAGCTCCCGCCGCTCGGCGAAGCGTTCCCGCTCCCGCTCGAGCGCCGCGTCGAGCGAGAGGTCGAGGAAGGCGTTCTTACCGCCGTAGCGGATATAAAACCCGCCGTAGCGGATCTCGTCCGTCGCCATCGCTCTCGCGCCGTAAGCGCCGACCGCCGCCTTCACCGCCGAGAGATCCTCCGCGCGGCAGTAGACCGTCGTCCCGACGACGAACGGCGAATAAGCGTTCGCCCGCGCCGCCGCGCGCTTTAAAAAGTCGGCGTACTCGGGCGAAGCCGTCCGCTCGCGGATCGCCGCCTCGATCTCTTTAAAAAATCGGTCGGTGAGCGACGCGCGATAAAGGAGGACGCGCCGCTCCTCCGAATAATTCCGCTCGGCGACCCGCCGATATTCCTCGGAGCGAAAGCGCTCCGTCCGCCGCGCGACCTCGGCGACGTATTCGTCGGCGAGACTTTTTTTCTTCTCGGCGACGCTTTTTTCCGCCTCGTCGCGCGCCGAGGCGAGGATCGCCTCCGCCTCGCGGCTCGCGTCCGAGCGGACCATTTCGCCGATCTGTTCGAGCTTTTCGATATTCTGCGCCATTGCGCTCTCACTCCTCTTTTAAAAAAACTTCCCCGACCGACGGGAAACGGGCGCTTTGTACGCCTTCCCCAAATAATAAATATAAGCTCAAAGCTTGACGCCGATCGCCTCGCTCACATAGCCCGTGATCGTCTCGGAGATATGGGAATCGCCGTAGCGGTCGGGGATCTCGACGATGAGCGGGCGCTTTGTCTCGAGCTTATACGCGTGGATCTCGGCGGCGCAAAGCTCGGTCAGCTTCTTCGTCATAAGGACGATCGCGACCGTCTCGTCCGCCATCGCCGTTTCGAGCGCCGAGAGCGCCTCATCGCGCTCCCGCGCGACAACGCCGTAAACGCCCGCGAGACCCATCCCGAGCCGCGTGTCGACGCTGTCGCTGATCAAAAAGCACCTCATACGCGCCCCCGATCAGGTAAAGAGGATCAGGATCGAGATCAAAAGCCCATAGATCGCGACGCCCTCGCCGAGCGCGACAAAGATCAGCGACTTTGTGAAGTTCTTTTCGTCCTCGCTCGTCGCGCCGATCGCGGCGGAGGCGGCGTTTCCGACCGCGATCCCCGTCCCGATCGTCGCCGCGCCCGTCGAGAGCGCCGCCGGGAGCGCTTTAAGCCCGTCGCCGAGCCCCGCTTCCGCCGCCGTCGCCGCCGCGTT
>JAMPCH010000044.1 GCA_023666265.1 Roseburia sp. | reverse complement strand
TACGAAAATATCCGCCTGTACGGGTATACGGTCGTCAAGGCGGGAAAGGCGTAAATTTATCGTTTCGGGTCAAGCGGGTTTTCGTCCCTTTTTCCCAAAATGCAATTTTGTCAAATTGCGGCAGAAAAAAGTCGCTTTGTTCGACCAAAGCGACTTTTTTCTGCCGCAATCTTTTAAGATTGTGATTTTTATAAAACGGGACGAAATTTCCGCGCTTTAACGCCTACCATCAAAACGCCTTCCGCCGCTTTACTCGGAAAAGGAAAAAATTTCCCCGCGATCTCTCAAATCCGCTTATCTTATAAAACGGAACGAAAGCTAGCCCAAAAGAACGCCTTCCCCCAAAAAACGCCCTCACCTCTCTCTCAGACTCTCCTCCAGCCGCGCGAGGTCGGCGTTCGCGTAGCTCACGACGTACTGATCCTCATAGCCCGCGACGCGGTTCTCCGCCGCGCCCGGCTCGCCGCGGAAATAGCCGCCGATCGGGCGGACGCGCAGTCCGCATTCCTCCGCCCTTTTGATCGGCGCCGCCGCGTCCCGCGCCGCGATCCGAAAGTGTAGCCCCGCGCCCGACTCGACGACCCGGACGCCGCTCGCGATAAAAAGCGCCTCGGAGAGCTCGGCGGCGCGGCGGGCGAATTTTTGGACGCGGCTCACGTGGCGCTCAAAATACCCCTCGGAAATAAACTTCGCCAGCGTATACTGTTCAAAGCTCGGGACGGGACAGGCGCAAAAGCCGAGCCGATCGCGCCATCTTTGGAGAAGGTGCGGCGGGAGGCAGAGATAACCGATCCTGACCGAGGGCGCGAGCGTCTGGGAGAATGTCCCGATATAGAGGACGCGGTCGCCGCCCGCGCCGAACATCGCGGGGACGGGAATCCCCGCGCGGCGAAACTCGCCGTCGTAGTCGTCCTCAATGATATACCGCCCGGGCTTCGCCTCCGCCCAGCGGAGAAGCTCGCCCCGCCGCGAGATCGGCATAACGATCCCGGTCGGGAAATGGTGAGCGGGGGAGATATGGGCGACGCTCGCGCCGCTTTTTTGGAGCGCGGCGGCGGACAGCCCCTCCTCGTCGAGCGGGAGGCGGACGGTCCTTGCGCCGTTCAAGAGATAAATGCGCTCCGTCGCCTCATACCCGGGATCTTCGACGGCGTAAAGCCGCTCGCGCCCGAGGAGGCGGATCACCCCGGTATAAAGGTCCTCCGTCCCCGCGCCGATCACGACCCGATCGGGCGAGACCGCCAGCCCCCGCCGCCGATAGAGATATTCCGCGATCGCGGCGCGAAGCTCGTATACGCCCCCCTCGCGGACGGGTCGGAGGAGCCTCGTCCCCTGTTCGAGGATCACCGTCCGCATCAGCTTCGCCCAAACGGAGAAGGGGAAGAGCGCGGCGGCGCCCGAGGCGGGCGGCTCGCTCTCCGCCTCCTCGGGCGGGAAGGGCAGAGCTTTTGGCGCGGGCGTAAACGCTCCGCCGTCATAGCGGACGAATGTCCCGCTCCGCTCGACCGAGGTGACATATCCCTCCGCCCTCAGCTGGTCGATCGCGTTCTCGACCGTGACGACGCTGACCCGCCGTTCCTCGGCGAGCGCGCGCTTTGAGGGGAGCTTTTCCTTATTTTTGAGCTTCCCCGTGAGGATGTCGTTTTTCAGCGCTTCGTAAAGAAGCTCGTAAGCGGGCTTTTTTCGCGGCTTGATCGCCATTTTTATCCCCTTCCAAAAAACTGGTATTATAAAAAAGAATTAAATTGGTCATTGAAATAAGACCAAATATGATTATAATAGAATTTATCAAAAATGTCAAGGGCAAAATTTCGGCGAAGCCGTATCAGCGGCACGCCTGCCCCAAAAAATAAAGCAAGCATTACAGAAAGGATCGATCGATATGAAAAATCAAAAGCTTTTACGGCTCGTTTTCGCGGCGATGTTTACGGCGCTGATCTGCGTCGCGACGCTCGTGATCCGCGTCCCCTCGCCGACGAACGGGTACGTGAATTTCGGCGACTGTTTTATCCTCGTCGCGGCTTGGGTCTTAGGACCCTTTTACGGCTTCGCGGCGGGCGGGATCGGCTCGGCGCTCGCCGACCTCTTTAGCGGCTACGCCCACTACGTCCCCGGGACGCTCGTCATTAAGGGACTGATCGCCCTCTCCGCCGCGCTCGTGACGCGGGCGGTCTCGCGGAAAGCCCCGCGCCTTCGTCTCCTCGGCTACGCGGCGGGCGCGGCGGTCGGCGAGGCGATCATGATCGTCGGCTACTTCGGCTATTCGGCGCTCCTCCTCGGGAAGGGCTTCGGCGCTTGGGCGAGCGTCCCCGGGAATACCGTCCAAGGACTTTTCGGACTGGTCGCGGGGACGCTCGTGATCCGCGTACTCTCCGCCACGGGGGTGTTGAAAAAAATCGAGCTTTTACGGCGCTCGCCGTGAAGCGACGCCTTCCAAAAATAAAAGAGAACCCCCGATCTTGTAAAGATCGGGGGTTCGTTAATCGGATCAAATTTTACCGCTTTACATTAAAGGCGCTCATACCGGGGTAACAAGCGCTGTCGCCGAGCTCTTCCTCGATCCGGAGGAGCTGGTTATACTTCGCGACTCTCTCCGAGCGGCTCGGAGCGCCGGTCTTGATCTGACAGGTATTGAGCGCGACGGCGAGATCCGCGATCGTCGTATCCGCCGTTTCGCCCGAGCGGTGAGACGAGATCGCCGTATAGCCCGCCTTATGCGCCATCTTGATGGCTTCGAGCGTCTCGGATACCGACCCGATCTGGTTGAGCTTGATGAGGATCGAGTTGCCCGCGCCGAGCGAGATACCCTTAGATAAGCGCTCGGTGTTGGTCACGAAAAGATCGTCGCCGACGAGCTGGACCTTCCCGCCGAGCTTGGCGGTCATCTTCTTCCAGCCTTCCCAGTCCTCTTCGTCGAGACCGTCCTCGATCGAGATGATCGGGTATTTATCGACGAGCGCCTCCCAGTGAGCGATCAGCTCGTCGGAGGTAAAGGTCTTACCCGACTTGGGCTGTTTATAATATCCTACGCCCTTTTCCTTATCCTTCCACTCGGAGGAGGCGGCGTCCATCGCGATCATAAAGTCCTTCCCGGGCTCATAGCCCGCGTCCTTGACCGCGTCGAGGATCGTCTCGATCGTCTCCTCGTCGCTCGAGAGGTTCGGCGCGAAGCCGCCCTCGTCGCCGACGGAGGTCGCGAGACCCTTAGCCTTTAAGATCTTCGCCAAGCTGTGGAATACCTCGGCGCACTGACGGAGCGCCTCTTTAAAGCTCGGCGCGCCGACCGGCATGATCATAAATTCCTGAGTATCGACGGTATTGGTCGCGTGAGCGCCGCCGTTTAAGATATTCATCATCGGGACGGGGAGCTTTGTCCCCTGGATCCCGCCGAGGAAGCGGTAAAGCGGGATACCGAGCGCGGTCGCCGCCGCTCTCGCCGTCGCGATCGAGACCGCTAAGATCGCGTTCGCGCCGAGCTTAGACTTATCCTTTGTCCCGTCCGCGTCGATCATCGCCTTATCGATCGCGTAAATATCGGTCGCGTCCATCCCGACGATCGCGTCCGCGATCACGGTATTGATATTCTCGACCGCCTTTAAAACGCCCTTACCGCCATATCTGGCTTTATCCCCGTCGCGGAGCTCGAGCGCCTCAAATTCGCCCGTCGAGGCGCCGCTCGGCGCTGTCCCGCGCGCGACCGTCCCGTCCGCTAAGGTGACCTCCGCCTCGACGGTCGGATTCCCTCTCGAGTCGAGGATCTCCCGTCCGACTACCTGTTCGATCTCTAAATAGTTCATTGTACTGACCCTTCCTTTCCGCGATGAAATATCCACCGCGTAATATTCCTTAGGGTTTTTACCGAAAGTTTAGGTCAACTTCCCAAACCGCTACGCTTCGGTAAAAATTACCATACTCTTATTTTACCACACACAATACGGCTTGTCAAGCACTATTTTTACACCCGAGCGGGCAAAAAATTTGCGAAAATCCGCCCGATTCGGCGAAAATTACTTGACAATCGCCTCGCTTTATAGTATTATTAATGTGTATCTTTATGAGCTTCGGCGGTTTTGTTGTTTTATTTTTTTGGGAAGGCGTGCGCCTCGCCCGGGACACCGCGCCGTCGGACGTTCGGATCGTTTTATCCGCTATCAACCACTAACGGAGGCAGGGCTTTGTATTTCGGAAGTGTAAAATTTTTTAAACACCTGATCGTCGGCGTACCCGCGCTGATCCTCGTCGTCTCGGTCGGTCTCGGGATCTACTTCGGGATCGAGAACGGGAAAAAGGACGAGGAGATCGCCGCGCTCCAAAAACAGCTCGCGCTCTCGGGGTCGGTCGGCGATAACGAGCCGTCCGCCCGGACGCTCTTTGAGCTATATAAAGACTCGGACGAAAAAGACGCGCTCTTAAAGCTTTTGAGCGATTATGACGGCGAGCTTTACGCCTCCTACGCGCGCGAGGCGTCGCCCGCGTTTAACGATCATACGCTTTACGCCGAGCCGGTCGTCTCGACCGACCCCGCCGACGGGACGGGGTCGGGTAAGACCGAGACGACCCCCGAAACAAAGGGGACGAGCGGCGCGGACGGGACAACCCCCGCCCGGGGAACGACCCTCGTCCCCGGGACGACGACGACGGCGGCGACGACCTCGGCTTCGACGACAAAGCCCTTCGTCACGACGACCCACGAGGGGAGTACGCCCGTGACCGCGTCGGGGTCTTATACCGCGCTTTATCCCGAGCTTTACGCCTCGGCGACCGAGGGGATCGTCTATAACGCGGATATGGACTATATCTATCTCACCTTTGACGACGGTCCGTCGAAGTATACCGAGAATATCCTTTATTATTTGGATAAACACGGGCTAAAGGCGACGTTTTTCGTCGTCCCCGACGGGAGCGAGACGAGTAACGCGCGGCTCAAAAAGATCGCCGACGCGGGTCATACGATCGGGATCCATTCGGCGACCCACGAGTATGAAAAGATCTACGCGAGCGTCGAGGCGTATCTCGAGGACTTTAAGATCGCCTATGACCGCGTATACGCGGCGACGGGCGTAAAATGCGAGCTTTTCCGCTTCCCGGGCGGGAGTATCAACGACTATAACGTCGAACACCGCGACGAGATCATCGCCGAGATGACGCGGCGGGGCTTTGTCTACTTTGACTGGAACGTCGACAGCGGGGACGCGGCGGGCGCGACTTGGACGGAGATGTATACCGGCGTACTCGAACAGGTCGAGGGGAAGAACCGCGCGGTCGTCCTGATGCACGACCACGGGAACGGCTATAACACCGTCCTCGTCCTCGAGGACATTATAAACGCGCTTTTAAGCGACGACCGGGGCTTTAAGCTCGATCGGCTCACCAAAAACGTAAAGCCGATCCAGTTTTAAGGCGTAAAAACGAGCGATATTTTATATATAGATCGAACGATCCCTTAATAAAAGGAAAGGACAGGTCGGAAGAAATGGGAATTAAAGAAAACTTCTCACAGGCGATCCGGGAGCTTACCGGAGGCGAAAAGGAGGATCGGCGGAGCGATAAGGCGACCGTAGACGGAATGAGGAGCGCGGTCGACGCCGACGATACGGGCGAATTTAACGCGATCACCGAGCCGCCGGCGGAGACGGAGCGCGACGAATTTGAGGAGATCGAGCGCCGCGCCGCCGAGGCGGCGGAGGCGTATAACCGCCGTCAGGGCGAGCTCGACGGGCTTCGTCCGACCGAGACGCCCTCCGCCTTTGACGGGGGCGCGGGCTTTAACGCGCCGCCCTCGTTTGACCGACCCTCCGCGCCCTCCTTCGGCGCGGCGCAAGGCGCTAACCAAAATACGGCGCAGGGCGCGGAACAAAATCCCTTCGCGGGCGTTTTCGGCGCGAGCGCCGAGGCGGGGAACGCGAACGCGGGAGAGCCGAGCCGGGGCGCGACGCCCGAGCCGCCGCCCGCGCCCGTCTCCTTCTCGACCGCGAGCTATCGCCCCGTCGACGAGAACGAGATCACGGTCATCTCAAAAAACACCGTCATCGACGGGAATATCCGCTCCTTCGCGAATATGAGCATCGACGGGAACATTAAAGGGAACGTCGAGACGACGAAGGATATCGACCTCAACGGTAAGGTCGTGGGGAACATCGCCTGTAACAACGCGGCGTTACGCACCTCTCAGATCCAAGGGAACGTCCAGATGAAGGGGAACGTCTTTATGGAGCGCGACACGCTCCTGATCGGGGATATTTCCTCTACATACGCGAACGTAAACGGGAAGATCAAGGGTAACCTCGAGATCACGGGGAAGGCGGAGCTTAAAAGCGACGCGGTCGTCTTCGGCGACATCAGCGCCTCGACGATCACCGTCAACGACGGCGCGATCATTCAGGGCTATGTCAGCACGACCTTCTTAAATAAAGAAGAAAGTAAGGGTATCTTCCCCGATACGATCACGATCGGCGAATAATCATCGACGAGCTTCCGTCATTGTTTCCGGGCGGGAGTTCGCGGTTTTTTCGGGAGAATTTTTATCTTGTGAAAAAATAAAGAGTATGGTATCCTGTTTCTCGGAAAAAATATGATGGGGCGGATCGTGATCCTTCCCAAAAAAGGCGACGAAAATTTTTGTGCAAATTTTGCGCTCGGTTTTTCCGCCAAATTGAAACTTTTTTTCTAAAATTGCCTACTACTTAAGTGTAAGGCAAAAGAAGCGAGGTGAACCTCTTTGGGTAACGGCGCGCTTGACGCCTACTTTAACCGCGTATATAAAGAGACGTTTTCGTCGGTCTCCCGCTATGTCGTGAGTAAATGCGGGAGCGTCCAAGAGTCCGAGGATATTCTCCAGAATATCTTTACCCGCTTTTATCAGCGGATCGCCAAAAAGGGGTTTGAGGATATCGAGAACGCGGAAGCTTTCCTCATCAATATCGCGAAATTTGAGTGTAAAAATTACTTCGGCTTTGTCCGTAAGCATAGCGGGACGTCGTCCTTCGCCGATTTCAGCGAGGAACAGATGGTCGCCGTCGAGGCGGAAATGTCGCGGGAACAGCCCGAGCTCGAGGATGTTCTCTGTAACTCCGTCCTCGCCAAACAGATCTTTGACGACATCGCGCGGGACGATCCCGTCACGGGGAAGATCTTTTATCTCCACTTTGTCTGTGATTTAAAGCTCGACGAGGTCGCCAAGGAGCTCGGGCTCACGCTCTCGGGCGTTAAAAATAAGCTCTATCGGACGATCGAGCGCCAAAAAAAGAAATTTAACCTATAAAAAGTGTCATAAATAAAAAATACATACCGGTACGGTACGGAAAGGGGGGTAAGCGGTCTTGAATAAAAACGAGTTTTATAAAGAGCTTATGTCGCGCTACGCGCTCGACGAGGATAAGATCCGTTTAAACGCTTTAAGACAGGCGAAAAAGCCCGCGTGGCAGCGGTTCGCCGCCGATTATTGGAAGCCCGCCCTCGGTACCGCCGCCGCCGTCGCGGTGACGGTCGCCGCCGTCGGCTATACCTCCTCGATCTCCTCCGAGCCGCCCGCGGTCGTCCCGTCGGACTCCGCGCTCTCGGCGTCCCGCCGTCTTATCGAGGCGGAGCAGAATTATTATAACCTTCAGGCGGACGCGACCGCGCCCTTCACCGACGTTTATATGACTTTTTTTGAGCCGGTGAGCTACGGCGAAATGGTCATGGCGTTTTCTACCGTCGCCGACGCGGGCGAAATTCGCGTCGACGCGCTTTATATGAGAGACGAGACGATCCTTCGCGACGAGGCTGTCCGCGAATACGGCGCGGCGAGCGCGACCGCTCGTACCGTCGTCGCGGCGAAGGTCTCCGCGCCTTCGGCGCTCTATCGCGACCTCCAAGACCTCCCTCAGGTCTATCTCGCGGAGCTGGCTTCGGCGGAGATCAACGACGATACCTTCGCGCCGCTCCCGATCGAGGATCCCGATCCGCTCGCGAGCGATCTCCCCTTTGACGAACCCACCACGACGACCGCGCCGATCGTGACGACGACGCCGTTCTCGTTTGACTCTACGCCTCCGACGACCGAGGGCGATCTACCCGCGCCCGTGATCGGCGCGTCCGGCGTCGATCAGCCGTCGACCTTAACGCCCCCGGCGGAGACCGGGCTTCCCGTTACGTCCGACGAGCCGGGGTACGACGACCCGGAGGAGACCGAGCCGGAGTATGACGACCCCGAGGAGACGGAGGAGACGCGCGGGAGCGCCGAATCGACAACGACCGAGCCGGAGTATGACGACCCCGATGAGACGGAGGAGACGACCGTAACGACGGTCGCCCCGCCCGAGAACGAGATCGGGTCGGCTGTGACCGAGGTCGAGTCCTCGCTCTTGACCGAGCTTTATGAGCTTAACGTGCCGAATTCTCTCGAGACGCTTTTAAGCGGGAATAACGCGGTCGTTTTGACCAAAAACGAGGTCTATCTCTATACGCTCGGCGGCTTCGGCGATTCGCGCCGTTGCGCGGGGATCGAGCTGAACAGCCCAAAGATCGCCTATAACGACGAGCATACCGTCGTCTTAACGGGAACCAACGCGGCGGACGTAAGGAATATGATCGCCGTCGTCGACCTCGACCGCGACGACGCGAAGCTCTATGACGTAAGCGCGAATATCGGCGACGCGCGGCTCGGTGGGATCTCTTATTCCCCCGCGAAGGGTCTGTATTATATAAAATCCGTTCTGGACGCGTCCTCCTTCGTCTATGAGGTGAGCGTTTCGCTCGATACGGGGCTGAGCTTCCGCCCGCTCGTCGAGAGCGACGGACCGGTATCGGTCGCGGGCGTAAAGGGTGACCTCCTCTATCTCGTTAAAACCGAACAGGGGACGGAGAACACCAAGCTCTTCTCCTTTAACTGTACCGACGGGGCGATCGTCGAGCTGGCGAGCTTCGGCTCGACCGCCAAGCTAAAGCGCGGGGGCGACCTCGAGAGCTTTGGGCTGGTCACGGCGGACGGCGTTGGCTTTATCTACGACGTAAACCTCGGGATGTTGATCTCGAATATCGACCTCGACGAGAGCGCCGAGATCGTGACCGAGAGCGGGCGTACCTACTTCCAAAGCGGCGGGAGCGTCTATGAGATCGACGCGTCGTCGTCGGTGAACCGAACTTGGCGGACGATCGCCTTCACAAAAGAGGCGGTGAGCGACTACGCGGTCAGCGAAGTCACCGCCGAAAAGATCGTCGTGATACGAAAAGAATTTACGACTTGGGTCGGTTGATCTAAAAGCCCGGCGTACCGTGAGGCGCGCCGGGTTTTTGTTTTTGGGAAGGGTTCTCTCGGGGCGGTTTGGGAGCTTGCGTCCGCGCCGAAGCTTTGGGCGGACAATCGTCGTTTTATATTACAACGAGGAATAGCGATCTGCTTATCAACATCATATTTTTATATATCGAGTTGACCTCGACGCGCCGATTTTCTTTATTGAACCCGACCTCACCATCGCGCTCAACACAGCCTCTACCGTAGTGGGGCTGACGTCCGGAAGAAGCTTGCATATTTCCCTCTTGGATACCGGTGTGAGACTGTTCAAAACGGTTGCCTCAATGCGCGCCGTTTTAGTAACGCGTTTTCCGTGAATGACCGCAAATCGTTTGTCAAGCTCTTTATAACACATATAAAGCATTGACAAAAAGTTCTCAATATATGGGAAATACGTGTTTTCGTTTGTCGCCCAACCATATGAGGATTGCTTTAAGGCTTCATAATAGTAAGCCTTATGATGATTGATCTGCTCCTCGAAGGAAACATATTTTCCCGCGTCATATCCATTCTTGTAGAGCAGCAAAAGCGAAAGGAGCCGAGACATTCTGCCGTTCCCGTCACGGAACGGATGAATACATAAAAAATCAAGAATTACACAGGGGATAAGCAAAAGCTGATTGATGTTAGCGTCATTTCTCGCGTCAAGATAGGCAAGCTCCATTTGCTCCATTGCATGCTTGACCTCGTTCGCGGGAGTTGGACGAAAACGTATATGTCTGTTGCCGTCGGCGTCTACCTCTAAGATCACGTTGTCGTCCGTTTTATACTGCCCGCCGAATTCGTAACCCGCTATCGACATCATTATTTCGTGTAAACGCAATATATCACGCTCGCGGAAATCGACGTTCTCAAAACCCGTATGGATCACATTTAACGCATCCCTATAACCGGCGATCTCCGTTTCGTTATGGTTTAGCGGAGCGCTGTTTTGATTGACGATAGCGACGATGCGTTCATCGCTTGTTACGATCCCCTCGATCGCGTTTGAGCTTTTGATAGACTGAACGATCGCAATAGCCTCCAATTCCGTAAAAACCTGCGTAAAATCCTCCTTGCGAACTCCTGCCATTGTTTTGAGGGACGCTATCCCCGATGTCAGATTAACAAGATTGGCGGGAAGCAAACCGTTATATAAAAAGGAATAATCAAATTTTCTCATACTGCGCCTCGCTTTCTGCATATATTATAACATAAACCCGAGCGCCGTAGGCGCGTAGCCGCGTCAGCGGCGTTTTTGCGAAGCAAAAAGGGTTTATGTTTCAATAAAAAGGGCGGTCGGCGTTCAGCCGACGGCGGCGTTAGCCGCCAAGAAACCCGCGAGCGGGTTTCCGCCCGGTTTTATTATATCACAATATATGCAGAAACTCAAGTGGATTATTGCGTTTTTCTGCATATTTTTCTTAGAATTATATGCAGAAAATCCTCTCGCGATAAATATTTGTAAATCATCAAGAGTTTTCGACCAACCGATGATAACGCGCGGAATATGCGTTTCCGTTCTTTTTTGAATAACTTTCTCAAAGATTTAGGGCTTATCGACCGGCTTTTGAAAAATACACATAGCAAAAACGACAGCCTTTTGTCGAAAGCTGTCGTTTTTTGTTGTATAATCCGATCTTTATTCATTCTCGTCGTCTTTTTCAAGTAAAACAAAAGCAACGAAGCTTTCTTTACGCGACGGATCGCTACTGTCGAGTTCCACAATATCATGCGTAATATGAGCGACCCTCCACCCGTCGTTCAACAGCCCGTTGATATGCGTAAAATACTTGTTTTCGTTGATGCTACCCTGCTCGGTATAATCTCTGCTGTTGCTCAGATAAACCAATTTTTGCATTTGCTTTCATTCCCCTGTTTATAAATTTTTAAACGACGCGCCGCCATGCGATCTTGTTTTCGGCTTTAAAACCCAAATCCCCGCGCCAAGCGGGCGCGAGGATCTTGCTTTTTGGCGGAAAGAAAGGGATTCGAATTCTATCCCCGCCGTTTTTTTACGTTTCGATTTGTTTTTTATGTCCTATAAATGGCTTTACAAAGCCATTTTCGGATTTTATCCGTTGCATGAATTTTGCATTGTTTCAATCTGTAAAGGGTATTTTAAAGGGTAAATTTTCTTAAAAATAAAATAGGGTGTGTAGGTGTGTAAACGGCTTTCCAATGCGGATTTAAGGGCGTGTGGCGCGGTGTGTGCGGGGCGTGTTGCCCCGCCGCGCCTTTTTTCTTTTTGAAAGCTTATTCCGCATCTTTCGCCGACACTGATCGCCCGATCCCCGCGATATATGCTTCCATTTTGTCCGCGCTGTCCTTTTTCATACGCTCGGAAACGTGCGCGTAGGTCTGCATGGTGAAAGAGGCGGTTGCGTGACCGAGGTTTTCTTGCACGGTTTTAATGCTGTCGCCGTTTTGGAGAGAAAGAACAGCAAAGGTATGGCGCAGATCGTGAAAGCGACCGGACGGTATGCCGATTTTCTTTGCGACGGCTTTGTAATTTTTAAGAACCGTCTGATGTACTAAATGCTTTCCGTTTTCATCTACAAATACAAGGTTCATTTCATTATTTGAATTTGGTTGTTTGCGTAGTTTTGATAAAATAGCGCATATGGTTTCGGGAACTTGTTCTACTCGACATTTATCATTTTTCAGCGGCGCAAATTTATATTTTCCGTTCTTTTCCTTTTCTTTAATCAGTTGTTTATTGATCGTAATCGCGTGATTTTGCAAGTCAACACAATCCCACGTTAGTCCAAGAATTTCCCCCTGTCGCATTCCCGTGAATAATGTCACAATAAATAGGTCCTCATACTTATGACCCTTGACTGCTTGAAGGAAAGACGCGATATTTTCGTCGTTTAAGGGGACAATAGACGGTTTTTCCACTCTGGGTAAAACTACTGAATCGGACGGGTTATAGCGAATATATCCAACTTTTTGAGCAATGCTCAAAGCCTTGTGAAGTACACCATGACAGTTTTTCAGCGTTTTGGCTTTAATCGGCGAGCCGCTTGTTTCTCCCGCTAAAATATCGTTGTACGCTTTTTGGATCATCGGCGCAGTCAAGGCGTTCAGTTTAACGCGCCCAAGCAAGGGTTTTAAATGGTTTTTACAATAAATTTCATAGGACTTTTGCGTAAACTCTTTTACATTCCCGTTATATTCAGCAAGGAAAATATCGAGCCATTCGCCGACCGTAATTTTTGACGGCTCGGTAAAAACTCCGTTGTCCATGTCGTTTGTGATCTGCGCGAGTTTTTTCCGCACCTCCTGCTGTGTTTTCCCGTACACGGATTTTTGGATCTGCTTTCCCGTTTTCATGTCCCGTCCGACCGTATAACGCGCTTCCCACGTCCCGTTACTCCTCTTACGAATTGAGCCATTCCCCTGTGCGTTTCTTGGCATCTTCGGATACCTCCCTTGTTAATACGTCACTTTTGTTTTCAAGCTCCCTGAATTTTGTCTTAATCGTGCAAAGCCGCTCCTGTATTCTTGAGAACAGCACTCCTTGAAAATCCTCCTTTTCCAAAAAAACACCGCTTAATTCAACAAAATTTGTAAATCCGCTCGGCGTACCGTATTGCTCGTCGTTTTCGTCGAAATAAAGCCACCGTTTCAATAAGAGCATGATTTCGGGATCTTCAAGCAACAGGCTTGCGGTAATTAAGTCCTCCTCGGCGCTCTCCTTTCGGACTGTTTCATCTTCTCCCGTCTGACAAAAATCGTGATTGTTGATTTTCAAAAACAAAAGCGCCCCGTCCGACAAGTGTGTTTGTTCCTTTAAAGACTGTATTTCTTTTTGGGGTGTTTCCGCCTGTCCAAGCAGATAATCGGTCGAGCAATCAAGCAGCTCGGCGAATTTTTTTAGTAGCTCGACCGAAAAAGGCAACTGATCCTTCATATACTTTTTTAAACTTGTTCCGCTTATTTGACAAGCTTCGGCAAAATCTAATTGTCGATACCCCATTTCTTTAATCCGATGCTTTAAAATAGCCCCTGTTGTTTCCATAAATTCGATAATTCCTTTCATTTAGCAAAAATAAAGGCGTTGATATTTCCATTAAAATCTGATATAATTATATCAGATGAGGCGGATATGTCAATATTGTTTCGTCTAACCTATAAAATTTTTGGAGGATTAAATGAAAAAAGAAGAAAAAACAGGGCTTCCTTTGTTACTTTCAGCGAAGGATATGCAGAAAATGGGGATAAGCCGAGCGATGAGCTATCAGATCCTCAATCGCACAGATCTTCCGATCATAAAGATCGGCGACCGAAAAATGATCAAGCGCGACGAGTTCCTTGCATGGCTTGACCGTTGTACGGTCGGAGCGGCGGAGCAATGAACCGCAAGAACGCAAACTGGCTGATCGACAACGATAAGATAGACGAGATCGAGTTTTGTCGAGCGTTTTGTGCTGAAAATCCATTAAAATGTATATGTGGACGTTTTTACGGCATTGAGGGAGAGGTAAACGACAATGACATTCGCGCCGATATTGCTTCTCATTTGGCGGATTGCGGGATTACAACAAACGTCGCGAAACGCGTAAAGGCGCTTTTCGACCTACTTCGGCTATATTGCCATAGTGCGCTACTGCCTTTAAACGAAGCCGAAATTCACGTAGCCAACGGCATTCTTCGGACAGACGGAAGTTTTGTGACGAAAAAAAGCTTCTGCCGCAACCGCTTTCATTTATCTTATCGCCCGCAGGCGTGTCAGCCCAAGCATTTTCTCGCGTTCCTTGACGAATTGCTCGAACCGGAAGATGTCCTTACGTTGCAAGAATACCTTGGTTACTGCTTAATTCCTTCTACCAAGGGACAAGCCGCATTATTTATTATCGGTAACGGCGGCGAAGGCAAGAGTCGGCTTGGGGTTGTACTGCATTCCCTTTTTGGCGAATCCATGATCTTCGGTGATTTTCACCGCGTCGAAACCGATCGCTTTTTTCGGTACAATCTTGTCGATAAGCTGTTAATGGTGGACGATGATCTGCGGCTTTCGGCGCTGAAATCGACAGGGTACATCAAAACGATCATAACCGCCGAAACACCGATCGACGTTGAAGCGAAGGGAAAGCAATCGGAGCAAGCCATGTTGTACTGTCGCTTTCTTTGTTTCGGGAACGGCTCGCCAAAGGCGTTATATGACAAATCGGAGGGTTTCGGTCGACGATTGATCATTTTATCGACTAAGCCGAAGCCTGCCAATCGTGTTGACGATCCGTTTATTTGCAATCGATTTTTCGAGGAAAAAGAGAAAATTTTCGCGTGGCTTTTCACGGGCTTGCGGCGGCTGATCGACAATGATTTTCATTTTTCCTTGTCCGAAAAAACGAAAAGAAATATCGCGAAAGCGGCAGAAGATAATTGCAACATTATTACCTTTCTTTCCGACGCGCCCGATCTGATTTTCGGCGTGGGGGAGGTCGGGGGAGCGGAACTGTATAATTATTATCTGCTATGGTGCGAGAGGAATACGGCAATACCGGTTTCGCGAAATGATTTCTCGGCATGGTTGCACATTAATAGCCCTCGGTACGGAATAATTCCCTGCGAAAATGTCCGTGATCGAAACGGGAAACGAGTGCGTGGATTTCGAGGTATGTCGCTAAATTTAGTTAAATAAAGCGGCATAATAGCAAGCAACGCCAAGGGGTACACCCTCGGCATATTTTCTCACTTTTCGGCTTTGCCGAAAAACCGCGAAAATTGCTTGTTGGGGGATTTCCCCAAACCCCCGTTATCACAAAACCATCACTTTTCTATAAGAAAGGAATTTTTAAAAAATGCCCTATAAAAATGAAATCCGAAAAGGAGATCGAAAAACGCGAATCTCATTTTATATTTCTGACGAGGAGCTGACGTTAATTCAAGCAAAAATGAAGATTGCGGGTTATAAAAATATGTCCCGTTTTTTACGTCGGATCGCCGTTTACGACAGAATCCACGTTTATCGGTACGACGAGCTTTCACTCGACAAGATTTCCGCCGAGATCAGTAAAATCGGGACAAACGTCAATCAGGTCGCGGCAAGGGTAAACACAACGGGAAATTTGTACCGAGAGGACGTAATTTCTTTGCATCGGGTTTTGAACGAAATTAAAAAATATCAGTTGGAGATTTTACGCAAACTGCCGCCGGGAAGGAAAGCGTTTTATGGCAACAACGAAAATGATTAGCAAAATTAAATCGACGCTAAGCCGCGCGATCGACTATATTTCCAATGCCGAAAAAACCGTACAAAACGGTCGGACGTTTATTTCCTGTAGCCATTGCTCCCCGATGTTTGCCGAGCAGGATTTTTTGCGGACAAAGGAAGCCTTTGATTTCCATTCCGCGAATTTAGCCTATCATTTTGAACAGTCGTTCGCGCCCGAGGAGGTTTCGGCGGAGTTGGCGCACGAGATCGGAAAAAAGCTCTGCGAAAAATGGCTCAGAGGAGAATATCAGTACATTTTAGCGACACACGTTGACCGCAATCACATTCATAATCACTTGATCGTAAATTCCGTCAATTGCAAAAACGGGAAATCCTTCAGTCGAGAGCATGACAGAAAGTCCGATCCCGCTTGGCGGAGGCTTCGGGAAATCAGCGACGAGCTGTGCGCCGAATACGGACTGTCCGTGATTCCCGAACCCGAAAAAGGAAAAGGAAAAAGCCGCTATGAGTGGGAACAGGACGAAGCGGGTAATAGTTGGAAATCCAAGCTGAAAACAGAAATTGACGAGTGTATCAAAACCGCCGAATGCTTTGAAGATTTCCTCGAAAAAATGCGGGAGCGCGGCTACGAAATAAAGCAAGGAAAGCATATCGCGTTTCGAGCCGAGGGACAGGAGCGCTTTACCCGCGCAAAAACGCTCGGCTTCTACTACTCGGAGGAAAATATCAGATTTAGGCTTGACCGTCGTTTAATGTACCGTGAGCAGCCTCCAAAGGAGAACATCGGTCGTTTCGTTCAAATGGACGACAAAGTGCAAGCCTCGGAAGGCTTGCGGCGGTGGGCTGTTTTGCAAAATATGCAAAACGCGTCAAAACTTATCAATCAGCTTTCGGAAAAAGGGATCGAAAGTTCCGAACAACTCAGGGACAGGCTTTTGGATCGGCACGATCGCAGAATTGACATTGCCGATGAGATCAAGTCGGCAGAAAGAGAACTGACCTCGCTTGAACAAGAAATACGGATTCTAAAGGATTATCACGCGCTTTTGCCGATTTATAAGGAATCGTCGGCTCTGAACGGACGCAAGCGGGAGCGATTTGACGAGAGCCATAAAAGCGAGCTGATTCGGTACAACACGGTGAAAAAGGCGGCAAAAACCCTTTTGCGGGAGAACGGGAAGCTACCAAACATTCAAGCGCTCCAAAATCGGGTTGACAAGCTGAACGAAAAGAAAACCGCCCTGATGGAGCGGTATAAAGAAGTGAAAGCCGAGATTTCGGAGCTGGAGCGGCTAAAAAAGAGCTTGGACGATCTGGAGCGCAGTACGCCGCAAAAGGAGCGGAGCAATGAGCGGGAATAAAGTTCGCCGGTGGCGAATGTTGCGTGATTTTACGTTCGCTATATTTTTTAAAAAAGGAACTTCTGGTTCTTGCATTTTACAGCTTGCTTTTTTCGGAAAATGTGGTATAATATAAGCAACGTATGACATGGAGCGAACGGAGGTTTTACTATGGACTATGCTTTTAAGGTTGAAATTGCGCTAGACGATGAAAAGATTCTTTCGGATCGGGTATACGATCTCGACGATATGTATAGGACGATTCGCGAGATGTTCACTCAAAAAGGGATGCACGACGTTTCCGAGGGGCGCGGTCAGCTGATTTTTGTCAGTAAAAAGGGAGAAAAAGACGCGTTCTCGACTTGCGGCTTGAATGTGACCGAGCTTTACCGATCGGAATGGGCGGCGCCTTATTTGAAAAAAATGCTGTGGTACAACGGAAATAACGGCGTGGTGGACGATGTACTTTATGAGTGTAGGAGTTATGAGCGGGAATACGGAAAGCCGAGAAAGGCGCAATAAGGAGACGTGATGGGCAGGAAAACGGGTGAACAGTCTAGAAAAGCCGTATATTTTGATTTGGGGACAAACGAGCTGAAAAAGGCTTATCCGGGAAAAAACTATCGAAGCGCATATTCGGATATAAAAAAATTCATGGTACGTCACGGCTTTAAACACAGGCAATATTCGGGCTATGATTCGGTTGAGCCTATCTCTAACACGAAGGTCACGCTGATACTCAAAGAATTGTCCGAGGAATTTCCGTGGTTAAAAAAGTGTGTAAAACAAATCGATACAACCGATATTGGTGATACATACGATATGTTGGATATTATTTTGAACTCGAAAAGCAGGGCAAAGAGTAAAGTGCCGATCAAGGCGGAGGCTTTGCAAAATAAGGGCTCTGCCGCAGAGGAGAAACGTCCCTCGGTGCTTGCCGCCATAAATGAGCTTCAATCCGCGAATAATGAGCGCGATCGCGCCCCTTCGCCGAAAAACAAAGAAAAGGATAAAGGACAAAGCCTGTGAGGACGACCCTCGCGGGCTTTTTCATTGTAAGGAGCATGGCTTTCAAAAAGAAAAAAGCGCGGCGGGGCAACACGCCCCGTACACACCGCGCCACACGCCCTTAAACCCGCATCGGAAAGCCGTTTACACACCTACACGCCCTTTTTCACGGTTACTTTCTTATAAATGTAGAAAAATTTATTCTTAAATTCCATTTGTTGTATCTGTACCAAGCGTATCTATTGATTTCACCTGTAAAGGGTATTTTGAAGGGTAATCCGCGATCAAAGGGTAAACAAAACCCCGTTCAAATAGCTTTATAAAGCCATTTGAACGGGGTTTGATCTGGCGGAAAGAAAGGGATTCGAACCCTTGAACGGGTATTAGCCGTTACACGATTTCCAATCGTGCGCCTTAGACCAGCTCAGCCATCTTTCCGTATCGACGAAATTATTTTACCATAGTTTCGCCGTTTTGTCAATACTTTTCGCTCAATTTTTCGGCGGGAAACGCGCAAAGCCTCCGCCGCGCTCGGTCTCCCCCTTTCCCGATCGTCGTACTCGCGCGATCCAAAGGCTCTCCCCCTTTTCGCGATGCTCGCCCCTCCCGCGAGCTGACTTCCCCAAAAAAGGGCAAGAAAAAGCCCGCCCTCTTTACGATAAGGTAAAGGGACGGGCGTCGATGGTGCCGGCGGCGGGGGTCGAACCCGCACGGTATCGCTACCACCGGATTTTGAGTCCGGCACGTCTGCCAATTCCATCACGCCGGCGTTTCCGGCTATGATTATACCATAAATTCGGCGAGCCGTCAAGCGGATTTGTGTTTTTTTCATAAAAGTTTGGAAATTCCCTTGACAATTTGTTAAAAATGTATTAAAATTATAACGTGAATAAGTCTGTATAGAGATACGTTGAGTTCCTACGAGGTCGGGCGGCTGTTTCGCTTGCCTTCGTTTTAACGTAATAAAGCGGCGCGGCGCGGGTGCGCGTAAATTTCGCCGATACAGCTATTTATCATTTTTACCGATCTTGGTTTACATATGAATTTCCGGCAATTTTTCAAGACTTTTACTCTTCCGATCCTCTCCCGCCCTCGCGCGGAGAGGGCGGCTTTCCGTGTGCTTACGCGCCGATATGTTTTTCTTTTTTGTGAAGGCGATCGGGTCGGCGAGGGCGCGCGAATGGGACATTAAAACTGCGTTTCGGCTCGCGGGCGATCCCCTTTTTCGGCTTTTTCGCGAAAAAAAGGGGGACGGGTCTCGCGTGCGTTCGTGTTGTTGCTTTTTCCTTTCTCTGTCTTGAGATCCCGGCGGTTTTTCGTAAGCCGAGGATTTCATAAAAAGGAGGAAGGATTTTTTATGGACTTAGTACTGGCGATCGTGTTGATCGTCGCCGCCTTGGTCGTCGGGGCGGGCGTCTCGGGATTTGTCGCTTTTCGTATGGGCGTCGAGCACCGTAAAAGAGACGCCGAGGCACAGATCGAATCCGCCGAAAAGGAAGCCCAGCGTATCATCGCCGAGGGACGCGAAAAGGCGGCGACCGAGAAGAAATCAAAGCTCGTCGAGGCGAAGGACGAGATCTATCGCCTAAGAGGACAGGCGGAAAAAGAAATTCAAAAAATGAAAAGCGAGACCGAGCGCGAACTTAAAGAGCGGCGCTCGGAGCTCTCCCGCTCGGAGCGGAGACTACAACAAAAGGAGGAAAATCTCGACCGTAAAAACGATAAGATCGAGAAGCTCGAGGAAAGCCTCACTTCCAAAAACAAACGCGCGGAGGAGCGCCTAAACGAGGCGGAGACGATCAAAAAGAGCCAGATGGATATCCTCGAGCGGATCTCGGGCTTTACCACCGAACAGGCGAAGGATCACCTCCTCCGTATGCTCGATACCGAGCTCGATCACGAAAAAGCCATGCGGATCGCCGCCTTTGAACAGCGGATCAAGGACGAATGTGACGATAAGGCGCGAAGCCATATTGCCCTCGCCATTACCCGCCTCGCGGCGGATACCGTCTCGGAGATCACCGTCTCGGTCGTACCGCTCCCCAACGACGAGATGAAGGGGCGGATCATCGGGCGCGAGGGGCGCAATATCCGCACCCTCGAACAGCTCACCGGCGTAGACCTCATTATCGACGATACACCCGAGGCGATCACGCTATCGAGCCACGATAAGGTTCGCCGCGAGATCGCGCGGATCGCGCTCGAGCGCCTGATCCAAGACGGGCGTATCCACCCGACCCGGATCGAGGAAATGGTCGAGCGGGCGAAAAAAGAGGTCGAACAAAAAATTCGCCAAGAGGGCGAGAGAGCCGCGCTCGAGACAAATGTCAACGGGCTTCACCCCGAGCTTATCAAGCTCCTCGGGCGGCTCTATTACCGTACATCGTATAGTCAAAACGTTCTCGCCCACTCGATCGAGGTCGCTCACCTCGCGGGTATGCTCGCGGACGAGCTCGGCGTAGACTCGACCCTCGCGCGCCGCGCCGGTCTCCTCCACGACATCGGGAAGGCGCTCAGTATGGAGATCGAGGGTTCTCATGTCCAGATCGGCGTAGACGTCTGCCGTAAGTATAAGGAGAGCGCCGACGTGATCCACGCGATCGAGGCTCACCACGGCGACGTCGAGGCGCGGACGATCGTCGCCGCCCTCGTTCAGGCGGCTGACGCGATCAGCGCCGCCCGCCCCGCCGCGCGTAGCGAGAATTATGAGAATTATATCAAGCGCCTCCAAAAGCTCGAGGAGATCTGTTCCTCTTATCACGGGGTCGATAAGTCTTACGCGATCCAGGCGGGTCGCGAGATCCGCGTTATGATCAAGCCCGAACACGTCAATGACGATAAAATGGTCGTCCTCGCCCGCGAGATCGCTCAAAAGATCGAGAAGGAAATGGATTACCCCGGTCAGATCAAGCTCAACTTGATCCGCGAAAGCCGCGTCGTCGATTTCGCGAAGTGAGAGAACTTTTGAGAGATTTTTAAGAGAATTTTAAGAGAATTTTAAGAGAAAAGTATATGTATTTAGCCGGGGCGTTGCCCCGGACCCCACAAGCCTTTGAAAAGGCTTGACCTAAACTTTTAATATTGCTTTTTAAATTTTCTAAAAACAAAAAGCCTGTGCAATTCGACAAGTTTGTGATAAATTGACGAATTGCACAGGCTTTTTTCTTATCCAAAAAATAATTGTCTAATTGCACAAGCGTATTGCGCTTTAAGAAAACGTTTTAAAGCGATATAGAAGTTTAGGTCGACCCTTTTCAAAGGGTCGCGGACGGGTTCGGGTGAACGCTTTGTTTGCGCCGCGTCCGTGCGGCGCTTGGGGCGTTCACCTGCAAGCATCCTGCTTGCGGGGACAGCGCCCCCGCTACAACTACTTTTCTCTTAAATCTCTCTTAAAATTCTCTCATTTCATTACAAATTCGTCAATCACTCAAAAATTTATGAATTATGCAGACTTTATTCTTTTTAAAGCTACAAAAAGCAATACAGAAGTTTAGGTCGACCCTTTTCAAAGGGTCGCAGGGGGTTCGGGGGACAGAGTTCCCCGCTGAATATATATTTTCTCTTAAATTTCTTTTAAAAGTCTCTACTTCGTTCGAGGTTTACGACCGGTGAGGAATTCGATAGCGCGTTCGACGGAGGTACGAACGTGTTCCATTTCGGGGTTATGGAGCTTCCCGGCGTTACGGTAGTCGAAGCTGTTACAGAAGTCGTTGACGTCGCTGTTGAGCTGTTTTATGTACTCCTTCAAGAGAGCGTCGAGGGCGTCGATAAAGTCGTTAAGGTCGCCCTTTTGGAGCTTCGTCGGCGCGAGACGAAGGAGCATATTATAGTGGGGGAGGCAGATATACTCTTGGGTCTTAAAGAGATTACGGAATTTGGGATCCTTCACGAACATGGTAAAGACGGTCTCGAGCATATGGTTCACGCCCCAATCGACCTTACTGCAAACGAAGCAGGTCTCCTCAAGCTCGGCGGACTTTTTGGACTTGGCGTTTTTGGAGAAAAAGAGGCTCTTTCGCTCAAAGATCGTATCGCGAGCGTTCTCGAGATAGCTGTTGAGCATAAGCCCGAGAGAGAGGCGGTTATTTTGCTGTAAGAGCATCTCAAAATGGGTGAAGCAAAAGCCGAGCTCGTTCGTCTCCATACGGACGTCGGGCTCCATCATCGCCGCGCCCATGATATATTCACAGATATGCTCCTCGACGGTATTCCGCATCGTACAGAGCGGACAGCCGCATCGCGGCTCAAAGACCTCGTTTACGGGGATCGTTAGGATACTTTCTCTCATTTTACGGTTTTCCTTTCGTTTTTGTTTTTTGTTTTTGTGAAAGCGCCGCTTCGCGCCGCCCCCTTCGGGGCGCGTTCGGGAGAGCTTTTGGAGGCGGGCGGGAGCGGGTGGTTTTTTCCTTGCGAGATCGCCGCACGTCCGCGAACGATCCCGTCCGTCAAAGAGATTTTCGATCGTGCGTTGGTTGCCCTCTGTGAGAATGGGTAACACGTCCGCAAGCTACCCCCATTTCCAAAAAATCTCCTCGGAATTGAAAAAGCAATTGCTTGCCCTCTGTGGAAATGGGTAACACGTCCGCAAGCTACCCCCATTTCCAAAAAATCTCCTCGGAATTGAAAAAGCAATTGCTTGCCCTCTGTGGAAATGGGTAACACGTCCGCAAGCTACCCCCAATAATCAAAAATTCCCTCGGAACTAAAAAAAGGTTGCATTTCCTTTTAAATTGTATTATAATAAAAGAGAATAATCAAGCCCTTTTTGAAAATTTTATTGAAATTTTTTTCATTCAGGTGAATTTTTGTGCATTATATCCTAAAAATTTCGGAATTTTCACCCGAAAAAACGCTCATCGGCGGTCAGTGCTTCCGCTGGCGAAGAGAACCGCCGACGGGAGAAAACGAAAACGAAAACGAAACGTCCCCGATCTATTCCGGCTTCGCGGGGAATAGGGCGCTGAGCTTACGGCGGACGGCGGAGGGGATCGAGCTTTTAAACGTCCGCGAGGAGGAGATCCCCTTTTGGCGAAGGTATTTTGATACCGATACCGATTACGGGGCGATCCGACGGCGTTTTTCGGCGGACGAGACGCTCCGCCGCGCCTCGGAGGCGGGGCTGGGGCTTCGCGTTTTACGACAAGAGCCTTTTGAAACGCTCATCAGCTTTATCCTTTCTCAGAATAACCATATCCCCCGAATACGCGGGATCGTCGAGCGGCTTTGCGCCTCCTTCGGCGACCCGATCGGCGGAGAAGGCGGAGAAGAAGGCGAGGGCGAAAAAGGCTGCGGCTTCCCGAGCGCCGAGCGGCTCGCGTCGCTCGATGAGAAGGCGCTCGCGCCGCTTCGCGCGGGGTTTCGGGCGCGGTATATCCTTGACGCGGCGAAAAAGGTCGCCGACGGGACGGTACGGCTCGGCGAGATCGGGGAGCTGCCGCTCGACGAGGGACGGGCGGAGCTGAAAAAGATCGTCGGGGTCGGCGATAAGGTCGCGGACTGCGTCCTGCTCTTCGGGTATCATAAGCTGGAGGCTTTTCCCTCGGACGTATGGATCAAGCGGATCGTCGCGGAGTATTATCGGGAAGGACTGCCCGAATGGATCGGCGCGGAGCGCGGGATCGCCCAGCAGTACCTTTTTGAGTACTTTCGTAACGCGCCCGACGATTAAAGAGGCTTTCAATCGTGCGTTGATCGTCCCTTGTGGAAAGTCGTAGCACGTCCACAAACTTCCCCATTATTAAAAGCCTTCTTCGGAACTAAAAAACGCCCATTGAGGCGATTTTCAATCGTGCGTTGGTCGTCTTTTGCGGGAATGGGCAACACGTTCACAATCCTCCCCCATTACTCAAAAATCCCTTCGAAATTGCAAAAGCAATTGGTTGCCCTTTGCCGGAAGTCGTAGCACGTTTGCGAACAAACCCCATTACTCAAAAATCCCTTCGGAACTGAAAAAACAATTGCTTGCCCTTTGTGAAAAGTTGTAACACATCCACGAGCTTCCCCGCCGATAGAAGAACCTTTCAAGCGGCAATTGGTTGTTCTCTGTGGGAATGGGCAACACGTCCGCAGACTAGGGTTTGTCTGAAAAATAAAAGTTGCACAAAAAGACAAAATATGATATAAT
>JAMPCH010000043.1 GCA_023666265.1 Roseburia sp. | reverse complement strand
TTGTAGCAAAGGGCGGCGGGAGAAGTCAAGGGGAAGGGGCAGGGGTATTGTCAAACGTGCAGTATATCATGTAATGCGAAAGAGCTAAAAAGCTCGGACGCATTATTTTTTTATCTCAAAATGTAGAAATGGAGGGTTAGAAATGGCGGGTAGATACCTCACGATCGGGCAACGGCGGGAGATCGAGCGGCTCCACGAGGCCGATAAGACCCCGAGCGAGATCGCGGCGGTCGTCGGCGTGACGGCTCAAACGATCTACCGGGAGTTACACCGGGGCGAGACGGGCGAGCTCAATAGGCACTATCGCCCCGTGTATAGCGCGGAGGTCGCCGAGAAAGCCGTCCGGCTTTCCATGAGGAACAAGGGCCGACGCAAAGCGGCGGCGGAATAAAACCGAAAGGAGATTACTTATACCATGAGAAAGTTTATTGTTTCGGCGGCGGTATGGGAGGCGAGCGGCCTACGGTATATCCCGCTCCGGGAGTGCGAGAGCTACGAGGACGCGGAGATCGCCCGCAACGCCTACAAGCGGAGAAATCCGAGCTTGCCCGTATTGGTCGAGCACGTTCTACGGGACGAGGAGCCCGTTACCAACTTCCAGCAGATCACCCGGAGCCCGGAGGCCCTCGCCGCGTTCCTCCGCGGGCTCGCGGTGCTCTCTGCCCCGTGGGACGACGATTTTCATAGTCGGATATGTGACGGGTGCGAGGCGGAGGATTGCGATAGTTGCCGACGCGAGGAGCGGGATAATCCGCTTTGGTGGCTCGATCTCCCGGCGGAGGTAAGCAAATGAGCGGCGCGGCGGCGGTGCGGACGGCCTACCGTCTGAATGTGAACAAAACGAAGTTTTACAAGCTCGCAAAAAGCCTTTTCCCGGAAATCGGCCCTATGAAAGCGGCCCGGTTTGTAAAATATCCGCGATCGCGGGACTATGCGCTCGACTTTAAGAGCGGCGAATACTATCACCATTTGTTTTTGTCGGTATGCGGCGGAAAAGCCCGCCTCGGCGACGATTGGCACACCTACGACGAGGACGGCTCGCGGGTATCGTGCTGGGAGTGTAACGATCTCAAGATCGACGAGCTCCGAAAGTTCGACATGATCGAGGAGGTCGAGGCATGAGCGCGGATTTCTCCCGGACTTGCGCCGGGTGCGATCAGATCGTGACGGAGCCGTGGGCGAAAGGCAAGACAAGTTATCGTTGCGGGGCTCCGGGGCCTTGCCGGGGTTATACGATCGGAGTCGAGCACTTCCTACCGTATATCCCGGCGTGGTGTCCGAAATTAAAAGAAAGTGAGGAAAAAGCAAATGGACAAGGTTAGCTCGAGAGTGCGACTTATGGGAGACATGGGGGCGGCGATCACGGAGACCATGACCGGGACGCTCCGAGAGCGTGGTCGCGGCTTTGCCTCCGACCGCGAGGCGTGGGCGGAGCTCAAAGAGTGCATAGAGCGCACGAAGCAAATGCACTCGAGCCTTGAAAAGCTCCATAAAGAAATGTGGGACGCGGTAAAAGACCGCAACGGGGACGCTTTTACCGCCCTCGCGCAAGAGCTCGAGCGGAGCGCGGCCCGGCTCGCGGAGGAATGGGCGCAAACGTCCGCCCTCGCAAAGATCGCCGTACTCGGCGAGACGGCGAACGAGGTCGCCGCCGAGGAAACAGACGAGCCCGAGGAGGTAGAGGAATGAAAAAGGCATACTCAAAGCGAGCGGGCGCGGAGGTATTCGCCCTCGCCCCGGAGCAACTCGCAGTATTCCAGCAATCCGGCTACGAGGTCTCTACGCCGGAGGAGGTTATCGCGGACGCGGGCGCGGTCAAGCTCACGCCGCCGGAGAGGAAACGGGCCTACGTCGTCTTTAACTTTAAGACGGGCGTTTTCGCCGTCCGCGTGAAAACGTGTACCCTCCAAAACGGGAAAGAGACCGGGGAGCTCGTCGGCGAGATCGTGCAAGCGGGGATTTTGAAACGCCTCGCGGAGAACGCCGACCCGGACAGGCCGAAAGCGGAGCCCTCGGCGGCGGGCGCGGCGGGCCCGTTCGCCTCGTTACTTACGGAGGCCCTCAAAAAGTCGTTTGCGGGCATGACTCCGGCGACTCCCGCTCCGGCCCCGGCGGAGGGCGAGGAGGTCTCGGAATGATAAAGGTAGGCGACCGCCGGGCGGTACGCTCGGAGGCCCTCGGACGGGTTACGGGCGAGGTTATATACGTCCACCCGGCGCGGCGGTTTTGCGTGATCGAGTTCGAGGTCAACGGCGGGAAAATCCGAGAGGGCTATCAACTTATCGAGGGGGAGATCGCGGAATGAGCAAACAGCCCATGAAATTATACCTCGTCCGTCACCCGGAATACGGCACGGAGACGGTAAACGGGCACACAAAGTACGAGGCCGTGCTCGCCGTCTCCCGGAAATGGGGTAAGCCGTGGACGCGGTTAGCGCGGGAGAGCGAGTTTACCGTACTCGCCGAGGAGAGCGAGGCCGAGCGGCGGTCGTGCGAGAATTGCGGTAACACAGCTTGCGCGGGTAGCCTCGTCGCCGTCCATTGGGACGAGTGCGTCGCGAGTAAGTTTACGAAGCATTGGAGGCCGAAAAATGCGGAGGCGTAGGCGGAGGCCCCGCCCGGTCGTCCTATATGCTCTCCTCGCCGTCGTCCTCATAATCGGGAGCGTCGCGGCCCTTGCGCCGGACAAGCCCTCGGAGGAGATACCCGAGCGGGCGGAGATCACGCCGGAACACACGGAGCCCGCCGCGATCGCGATACTCGTCCCGGAGCGGGAGCCGCCGGAGCCCGAGAGACTCCCCATCTACGCGGGAATAGAGCTTACAGAGGAGGACGCTTATACCCTCGCTTGCCTCGTCTACCATGAGGCGCGGGGCGAGTGTTTCAAGGGGCAAGTCGCCGTAGTGGAGGTCGTCTTTAACCGTATTCTCTCCGACCGTTTCCCCGATACCGTCGAGGAGGTCGTCTTTCAGAGGTACGGCGACGTTTGGCAGTTCTCCCCCGCTCCGTACCTATGGACAGCGGAGCCGGGAGAGACGCAATTTCGAGCGGTATATACCGCCCTCACAGAAACGGAGTACAACGTCACGCCGGAGACGGTGTATTTCTCCACAGCCCCGTATAACAACAAAATCTCGGCGATCATTGGAAATCACTATTTTTGTGAAATATAGGAGGTCTCAATTGTGAAAATCACACGCAAGGTATCGGAGCAAGTAGACTTTGAGCACATGAGAGCCCGTATCAATGCCGGGGCCGTCGCGGAGGTAGTGAGACCCGGCGACGAGCTCGAAATCCCCCTTGAGAACGGGGAGACCGTGATCGCCGTTTGCGCCGGATATATCAGCGACTACCGGGCGCGTTTCGTCCTCAAAGACGCGCTCGGAGATCACAGAATGAACGACAGGCCGACCAACTACGGCGGCTATCTCAAGAGCGAGGGCCGTCGGCACGTCCTCGAGGATATTTTACCGCTTTTCCCGGCGTGGCTCCGGGAGGCTATGAAGCCCCGGCACATGGTAGAGATCATCGACGGGGAGACGCACGAGTACGCCGATACGCTTTGGCTCCCCTCGGCGACCGACGTTTTCGGGCCGCGTCCGTGGTGGAACGAGGAGCCGGATAGCGAGCAACTCGAGATTTTCAAGACCGAGCGGGGCCGCGTGAAAGAGCGCGACGGCGAGACCGTTCGTTGGTGGCTCCGCTCCCCTCGGGCGGCCAGCGCCTCTTACTTTGTGGGTGTGTACACGGACGGCACGGTCAGCTACAACAACGCGGACTATTCGCTCGCGTTCGCGCCGGGCTTTGATCTGTAAAATTCGGAATTGCTACCCTCCCCGGCTCAATGCCGGGGAGGGCCCGAGAAAGAGGGCGAACGGGTGAAAATAGGACTAATAGACGTGGACGGGCACAACTGGCCCTCTCTCCCGCTTATGAAAATCTCGGCCTATCACAAAGCCCATGGGGATAACGTCGAGCCGTGGTTTCCCATGAGCCGATACGACAAGGTTTACATGAGCAAGGTATTTACGGTATCGCCGGACGTTGATAGCGTGATCTATGCCGACGAGATCGAAAAAGGCGGGACAGGGTACTTTTACCCGGACGGCGGGCCGTCGCTCCCGAGCGAGATAGAACACATATACCCGGATTACGACCTATACGGCGAATTGACAAAGAAAACGGCTTTCGGTTTTCTTACTCGCGGTTGCCCGAGAAATTGCGGATTTTGTATCGTGAGCAAAAAAGAGGGCCGGGCGGCTCGCCGCGTAGCCGATCTCTCGGAGTTTTGGAGAGGTCAAAGCGAGATAAAGCTCCTCGACCCTAATATCCTCGCTTGCCCGGAGCGTGAGATTTTGCTACGGCAACTCGCAGACTCCCGCGCCGCCGTGGACTTTACGCAAGGGCTCGACATTCGGCTCGTCGAGGGGGCCGAGGAGCTCGTCGCGGCGATCAAGGTAAAGCGTATTCATTTCGCATGGGATAACCCGGAGCAAAACTTGAGGCCGTATTTTCAGCGGTTCAAAGAGAAAAGCGACCTCCCATACTGGAAAATGGGCGTTTACGTCCTCGTAAACTTCAACTCGACGCACGAGCAAGACCTCGAGCGAGTGTACTACTTGCGAGAGCTCGGCTACGACCCGTATGTAATGATCTACGAAAAAGAGACCGCGCCCCGAGAGACGCGCCTCTTGCAACGCTGGGTAAATAACAAGCTGATTTTCCGATCGTGCGCGAGGTTTGAGGACTACGACCCGAAAAGAGGGTGAAATTATGAGCCTTTGTAAAGGTTGCGGAGCCCCGCTCGAGTGGATAAAGACGACGGCGGGCCGCTCTATGCCCGTAGACCCGGAGCCCGTCTTTATCATCGAGGGGCCGGGGCCGGACAGCTTTATCACGGACGAGGGCGAGGTTATCAGAGGCCGCGCCGCGAGGCCGGAGGAGGAAAGCCGCGATCTCCCGGTCGCGTTCGTCCCGCATTGGAAAACGTGTCCGGCGGCGGGCTCTTTCCGCCGGAGGAGGTAAGGGCATGATTACATTAAAGACCGACGCTATTTGTGAAACGTGTCCAAAATTTGACGCGCAGACGGAGACGAGCACTCTCTACGCGGAAAATCAGCCCGTGAGCGTCGTCCACGAGATCACTTGCTCGCGGAAAATCGAATGTGAGAATATCCGGCGATTTATGGAGCAAGCCCTCGCCGGAGAGGGTAAAAAGAAAGCCTCCGACGCTTGAGCGAGCGTCGGAGGCGTAACCGCCCCGAAAGGTGATTACTTATACCTTTATTATAATAGCATACTCCGGGGCGTTTTGCAAGGGGCAAAAAGGAAAGCGCGGACGCGCTTTTTCGGGCTCGTATGGAATATTAACTAAACGACCACGAGAGGGTATCACACATGAGGACAATATATCGAGAGAAGCGGTACTATTGTGGGGAGTATCTCGACGTTTATATCTTCCCCGTCTTTGAGACAGGACAGGCCCGGCGCGGGAGAGGGAAAAAGAGAAAGCCTACCTCCGCCGCTCAAAAGAAACTCAATCAGCGGCACAGGGAGCAAAAGCTCGCTCGGCTCCTCCACGCTAATTTTACGGTGGACGATCTCGAGATACACTTGACCTATACCGTCCAGCCGGAGAGCGACGAGGAGGCAATACGCCTCTTGAGAAATTATATCCGGCGAATACAACGCCTCCGCAAAAAGCGAGGGCTCCCGCCGCTCAAGTACATAGCCGTAACGGAGCGGGGTAAAAAGGGCGGGCGTTATCATCACCATGTCACGGTAAGCGGGGGCATTGACCGGGACGAGCTCGAGGAGCTTTGGGGCCTCGGCTATGCCAACTCCCGCCGCTTACAGTTCACGGAGAACGGGCTCGCCGGGCTCGCGCATTATATCACGAAATCCCCGATCGGCTCGAAAGCGTGGAACGCCTCGAAAAATCTCGTAGACCCGGAGCCGAAAACGCGGGACGGGCGTATCTCCGCAAGACAGGCCGAGGAGCTCTTGAGGGACACCACGAATAACGCGGAGTACGAAAAGCTCTATCCGGGCTATTTTCTCGCAGACGCGGGAGCTTTCCACAACGAGGTAAACGGGGGCTATTACGTCGCCGCCCGATATTACCGAAAGGACGGGCAATTTATCAAGCCGAAAAAACGGAGGAGGTCTCGAAAATGACGGTAAACGAGTTTGCACAGGCAGTACACGAGAACGCGGTCGCGCACGGGTGGTATGACGACGGTATCTCATTCCCGGAGATCGCGGTCATGGTTCACGCGGAGATTTCGGAGGCGGTCGAGGAATGGCGCGAGGGAAACCCGCTCGTATATGGGACTTGCGCTCTCTCGGCGGAGGGGTGTAAACACTCCGGCATATGCGATCGCGTCGGACAGCCCGGCGGAGAGGGCATAGACGGCCCATGTAAGCCGGAGGGCGTAGCCGTGGAGCTTTGAGACGCGGTTATGAGGATTTTCGATTATCTCGCCTATATGGGCGTAGATATTGAGGCCGTGCTCGAGGCGAAATACGCCTACAACACCGGGAGACCGTATCGGCACGGCGGCAAGAAAGTATAAAAAGCGGCACAGCCGCGAGAGGAGGTAAATACCGTGATTAACTATTTCGCAGAAGCGGAGAAAACACTCCGGGCCCGAGGGTATCTCGACGCGGCTCTCGCAAACCTTGAGCGGAGAAAAGAGCGGATTATCAGCCGGAGCGGGCCGTCGGACTATCCGGCCCCGGATTTCTCGAAGCCCTACGCGAGCACGAGCTCGATAAACGACGCGCTCGCCGATTGCCTCGAGCTCGCCGAGGTCGTGCGCGAGATCACAGCGACCACAGAGGAGCGGGACGAGATCGACCGCGTTCTCGGGCAACTGGACAAAGACGACCGGGAGATCGTCACGCTTTGGTACATCGAGCGCAAGAGCAAAGAGGAGATCGCGGCGGCGGTAAACTATGCCTCCGCTACGTCGGTCTATGACTTGCGTAATAAGGCCGTCGCGCAGTTCGCCCTACTCTTTTTCGGAGCGGGAGCTTTGGGCTCTATGTAGCCTTATAACGCTTTTTAACGCTTATTGAAAAAAGAGTGTATAGAAACTTGCTTTTGAGCCGTGGTATCATGTAGGCGTAAAGAGAGACGAGATAACACTCGCCGCCGTGCGCCCTACATGGTCGAGGGCTTGCGTTCCTACGCGGGCCCGTTCGAGATTGTGCGGGGCGTTCTCTTTGCACTCATGGGAGGGGTAAGTATGCGGGCCTTTGCGAAAGCCTTTTACGAGTCTCCCGCATGGAGGAGCACGAGAGCGTATATCCTCCGCCGGGACGCTGGGCTTTGTGTGCGGTGCGGTGCGCCGGGCGTGATCGTCCACCACAAGCGACACCTAACGCCGGGAAACATCGACGACCCTCTCGTCTCGCTCAATGAGCATAACCTCGAGACGCTTTGCCGCGCTTGCCACGCGAAAGCGCACGGGGCCGCGCCGCCGATCGCGGACGGCCTCGAGTTCGACGCGGACGGTAACGTCGTCGAGGCCGCGCTCATGCCGAGACCAGCAATCGACGACGACGAATACTCTTGACTCCCCCCCGGTCGCCCTCAAAAATGGGGGCGGCTCGTAACCGCGACTCAATCCCGTTTAGGACTGCTCGGGTTGCGCGTATGAGGGGGGGTATCGGGCCGAAAGAGAGGAGGGCTTACCTTATATGGCGAAAACTAAAAAGAGCTACGACGAGCTTTCAAACAATGAGAAAATCGAGGAAAAGAAGCGAAAAATTAAACGACTTTTCCGTGGTTTGACCGCCGATCGTAAGCAGTTCGCGGACGCGATTATCGCGCAATTCGCCGTAACCTCCGTCACCCTCGAGCGGCTCGCCGACGAGATCAGCAACGGCGAATTGATCGAGGATTTCGTACAGGGCTCGCAGAGCCTACGCCGGGAGTCCCCGGCCCTCAAAGCCTATAACGCGACGGTCAAATCGTTTACGACGCTCTCGAAATCTCTCCTCGACCTCCTCCCCGAGCAAGAAAAGAAATCGGCGGGTGACGAGCTCATGGGCTTTATCACGAAGCCGAAAGCGGCGGCGGTCAAGCCGTGAATTATGTCCGCGAGTATTGGTCGAAGATCGAGAGCGGAGAGATCGTAACGTCCCGCCGCGTCAAGGCGGTTTACGGGCGGCTTATGCAGGAAATGGACGAGCCCTCGGCGGGCTCGCGCTACTATTTCGACGAGGAGACGGGCGAACGTCCGATAATCTTTATCGAGCGGTTTTGCAAACAGTCTCAAGGGACGCTCGGAGCCCCTCTCGGCCTCGAGCTTTTCCAAAAGGCATTTATACAAACCCTTTTCGGGTGGCTCGAGCGGGCCACAGGCTACCGACGCTTTCGGGAGACGCTCTTTCTCGTGGGCCGGAAAAATGGCAAGTCTACCCTCCTCGCGGCGATCGCGCTTTACCTCCTCGTAGCAGACTACGAGGGCGCGGCGGAGATATATAGCGTCGCAACGAAACGCGATCAAGCGAAAAAGACGCTCACCGAAGCCGTGAACATGGTAAAGCAAAGCCCGGAGCTCCGGGCAATCGTGAAAAAGCGGCGGAATGATATTTACTTTCCGGCGACGGCCTCGACCTTTGAGGCCCTCGCGAGCGACTCGAATACCCTCGACGGCCTCAACTCTCACGCGGTTATCATTGACGAGCTCCACGCGATCAGAGACCGAAATCTCTACGAGGTTATGAAGCAATCGACCTCGAGCCGCCGTCAACCTCTCGTGATTATGATTACCACGAGCGGGACGGTGCGCGAGTCCGTCTTTGACAACATCTACGGCCTCGCTTGCGATATTGCCGACAGCAAAATCGAGGAGGACAGCTTTCTCCCCGTGCTCTATGAGCTCGACGAGCGGGCGGAGTGGACAGACCCGCAAGCGTGGGTAAAGGCAAATCCGGGACTCGGCACGATCAAGCAATACTCGACCCTCGCTAATTTCGTCGAGCGGGCAAAGAAAAACCCGGAGGATTTACCCGGCGTTTTGTGTAAGGACTTCAACGTCCCGGAGGTCGCGGCGACCGTTTGGCTCTCGTTCGAGGATATAAAGAGCGACGCGACCTTTACCATGCAAGACGTTTTCAACACCTACGCCGTCGGCGGGTGCGATCTCTCGGCGACGACCGATCTCACTTGCGCGACGCTCCTCATACGGCGGAGCCGGGAGGACGAGACCGTCTACGTCTTGCAACACTATTTTTTGCCGCAAAAGAAGATCGAGCAACTCGACGAGCACAACTCCAACGAAGCCCCTTACAAGATATGGGCCGACCGGGGCCTCCTCACGATATGCGACGGGGCCCGCGTCAATTACTCGGACGTTACGGCGTGGTTTTGCGAAATGCGGGACGAGTTCAAGATCGACGCTTTCAAAGTCGGCTACGACCGGGCCCTCGCCGGGTATTGGGTGGACGAAATGAAGTCAAACGGCTTTGAAATGGAGGCGGTCGCGCAAGGCCCGTTTACATGGTCTCAACCTATGCGGGAAATGGGCGCGGCGTTCGCAGATAAGAAAGTAAACTACAACAAAAACCCCGTTCTCGTTTGGTGCCTATCTAACACGGCGGCAAAAAAGAGCGGGGTTAATAATATCCAGCCCGTGAAAGTATCGGACAGGCGGCGTATTGACGGCATGGTCTCGCTACTTAACGCATGGGTGATCTACGTCCGGGATTTTGAGGACTATATGTATCTTGTGGGGTGAAAACATGAGGGAAAAGCGCGGGCTCCTACAAACGATTTTCGGGGGCAAGGGGAACGACGACAAAAGCTACTCGGCGTATAAGCTCTTGAGCTCTTGGGAGTCTACCTTTGTCCCGTACTCGGGTAACGCTTGGGATATAAACGTCGTGCGCTCGGCGGTGGACGCTTTCGCCCGCCGGGTATCGACGGCACAGCCCCGGCACGTCCGAACGTCGCCGGAGACTACGACGGCGGTAAACGGCTACCTCGACCGGGTATTACAATTCAAGCCTAACCCGTACATGACAGCCTCCGAGTTTTATTACAAGCTCGCGGCGCAGTACAAGGTTTATAACAACGCGATCGCGTACCCGGTATTTGACGAGAGCCGAAAGCTCGTCGCGATCTACCCGATCAACGCGCAGTATTTCGAGCTCCTCGAGTACATGGGTACTATGTATTGCCGCTTTAAGTTCGCGACCGGGAGCTCGTACATTTGCGAGTATTCCCGGCTTATCCATATCCGGCGGCATTTCCTCGAAAATGATATTTTCGGGGACAGCAACAAACCTCTCGAGCCCGTGCTCAAGACCGCGAATACGTTTAATCAGTCTATGAGCAAGTTCGCGGAGCTCGTCGCCGTTATCCGGGGCGTACTCAAGGTCTCGAACGCGGTCAAAACGGAGGACTTGAACAAGCGGCGCGACGATTTTATCCGCGATAACCTCCGCATGGAGAATAACGGCGCGGGCGTGATCGTCACCGACGCAAAGTACGACTATACGCCGATCTCCGATAAGACTACGCCTATCCCGGCGACGCAACTCTCCTACGTCAAAGAGGAGATTTACGACTATTTCGGGGTATCGAAAGAGATCGTCGAGAACACGGCGAGCCCGGAGCAAGAGTCCGCCTTTTATAGCGGCGAGATCGCGCCGTTTTTCCACAAGCTGACACAGGCTTTTACCAACTGCATTTTTACGGAGCGCGAGATCGGCTACGGAAACCGCGTCCTTTTCTCGGCGAACGCGGTACAGTTCGCGACCTTGCCGGAAAAGGTCTCGGCGGCAAAGTTCCTTACGGAGATCGGCGCGGCGACGCTCGATCAAATCCTTACCATGTTCGACCTACCCACGATCGGCGGCGAGGAGGGCTCCCGCCGGGTGCAAACGCTGAACATGGTAAACGCGGCCCTCGCGGACAAGTACCAAACAGGCGACGACGGAGCGGGAGACAAAGACCCGCCGCCGGAGCCGCCGGAGACCGACCCTCCGCCCGCGTCGAAAGACGGCGAGGGGGAGGACGACGATAACGACCCGCCGGGAGACGGCGGAAAGGAGGGGTAAATATGGCTCTCAAGGCCGGGCGCGAGTATCGCGCTATGCAAGACTTTTCCCTCGTCCCCCGCGAGGAGGGCTCCGAGGAGTACCGCGTCAAGGGTACGGCGGTCGTGTTCGATACGCCTACCGTGATTTGCGAGTATGACGGTATCAAATATTGCGAGGTTATCGACCGCCACGCTTTCGACGAGTGCGATCTCTCCGACGTGATTATGAATTACAATCACGGCGGAAAGGTGGTCGCCCGCATCCGCAATCAGACTCTAAAGCTCAACATAAACGAGCGGGGCCTCGATATTGAGGCCGATCTATCCGGGACGCAAGCGGGCCGCGAGCTCTACGAGGAGATCGACGGCGGCTACGTCGATAAAATGTCGTTCTCGTTCGTGGTGCGCGAGGCAAAGTACGACACCCTCACCCACACCCGGACGATTACGAAAGTCAAAAAGCTATACGACGTTTCGGCGGTGGATATTCCCGCCTACAATGAAACGTCGATCTCGTCCCGTAGCTTTTTCGAGGAGGAGCACTCGAGAGAGCTTGCGGCTTTGGAGCAAGCCCGGCGGCGGAGGAAACTTATAGCTTTGACGTATTAAGACCGACCAACACTAAAATTATTTTGGAGGTAAAGTTATGAACATCGAAAAGAGACGGGCCGAGATCGCGGCTCGCAAGGCCGAAATCCGGGCTATGCTGGAAAAGGACGACGGCAAGACCAACATGGACGAGATCGAGAAAGAGCTCCGGGAGCTCAACGACGAGGACGCGGCCCTCGAGAAGCGGCAGAGCGTCGAGCGTATGCTCAACTCCGGCGCGTTGATCGGCTCCCCCGCCGGGGTGGATAACCCCGTCCAGAAGCGCACGGAGGCCGAGGCCGACGAGCGGCTCTACCGCTCCGCTTGGCTCAAGAGCTTACAGGGTAAGCCCCTCGACGAAGCCGAGCAGAGGGCCTATACCACGGCGGCGGGCTCCGGGCTCCCCATTATCCCCGAGACGACCGCAAATCAGATCATCAAGAAAATGTACGAGGTCTCGCCCATTTTGGAGCGTTGCCGTATTTTCCACGTCCCCGGCAACATGAAGTTTGCCGTCGAGGACGTGAACGAGGACGCGGCCCTCCACGCCGAGAACGCCGCGATCACTCCGGCGGGCGACAAGCTCAAGAGCGTTACCCTCACGGGCTACGAGATCGTTAAGCTCGTGAAAGCCTCCCGCGCTTGCTCCGAAATGGCTCTTTCCGCTTTCGAGAGCTACGTCGTCGAGATCGTCGCCGAGAATATCGCCCGCCGTCTCGAAAAGTACATTTTCACGGGCACGGGCAACAACGAGCCCGGCGGCGTGAAGATCGCCGGACAGGGCACGGGCGGCGCGTACACCGACAACACCGATCAGATCACCGTCGCAAAGACCGCCTCTCTCTCCGAGGCGAATATCGTCGCCCTTTACGGGCTCCTCGGCAACGGCTACGAGCGTAACGCGGTTTGGGCTATGCGTAAGGCGACCTTTTTCGCCGATTTCTTCCCCCTCATGGACAAGAGCAAGAACAACTTGATCGAGTTCGCGGGCGGGAAGTATTACGTCATGGGCGTAGAGGTCTATTTTACGGGCTCCGTCCCCGCGCACGAGGCATACCTCGGCGACTTCTCCTACATCATCGGCAACTACTCTCAAGACGTGAACGTCGTCAAGAGCGAGCACTCCGGGCTTGCGACGAATAGTATCGACTTCCTCGGCTCTTGCGTGTTCGACAGCAAGCCCGCCGGGGTGGGCGCGTTCGTCCACCTTGCCAAAGCGACCGCGTAAGGAGGGCTCTCTATGGCGATCGGAAACTCGTATTTAACGAGCGTCCGAAAGTACATGAGGCTCACCACCACGGCCCACGATCAAGAGCTTAAAGACCTCATACACGCCGCCCGAGCCGATCTTGTGCTGGGCGGCGTTCTTGAGGCAAAAGCCGAGGACGAGAAAGACCCGTTAATCAAGCGGGCCGTCGCTACCTACGTCAAGGCCGAGTTTGGCCTCGATAATGAGGACTCGGAGAAATACCGGGCCTCGTACCGGGAGCAGAGAAACGGCCTCGCGCTATCCGACGGCTATATCAAGGCCACGGAGGAGGAGTAGCTCATGTATTGGCGAGACGTTGTAACCCTCGAGGCCGTCACCCACGGCACAGACGACGACGGCTACGAGAAAGAGACCGTCGTAAAATCGGAGTGTTTCGCGGACGTTCAATCGGCGAAACGCTCCGAGTTTTATAAGGCGAAGCAAATCGGGGTAGACCTCGCGATCACCGTCAAGCTCCGGGCCGACGACTACGACGGACAAGAGCGGCTCGAGTGGAACGGGAAACGCTACAAGATCGAGCGGGCCTACACAGAGGCGCGGGAAATGGTCGAGCTTAATTGCTCGGAGTACAGGGAGGCGGGAGAGCATGAGCCTAAACAGCCGGATAGTTAAGGCCCTCGACGGCCTCACACCCTCCCCCGCCCATGCTGACACCTACAAGGGCCCCGATACGCTTTATCTCGTTTTCAACATTACGGAAATCCCGGACGATTTCGCCGACGACGACGCGGGGCATTACCGGGCTCTCGTGCAAGTGCATTTATACGCGCCTCACGAGAAAAACACGGTCGAGCTCCGGCGCAAGGTAAAGGCGGCGATCGCCGCCGCCGGATTTACGCGCCCCTCCGTAACTCCCGCCTCCGACGAGCGGGGGCAACACTACGTTTTCGAGTTCGAGGGCGTGGAGGCGGTCGAGGAGGCGGAATAATGGCGGAGATTTCTACGAGCGGGCTCGACGAGCTTTTGGGCGACTTGGCCTCGATCGCGGAGCTCCCGGACGCGGTAGTCTTGGAAATGCTCTCGGCGGAGGCCGAGGTTATCGCCGAGGCACAGGCGGCGGAGGCCCGCGCTATGGGCGTACTCGATACCGGGAAAACGGCGGAGAGTGTCACCTTTGACAAGAAGCTCAAGACCACAGCGGACGGGAAAGCAGTCTACGTTTACCCGAAAGGGACGCGGAGCGACGGGAGCAAGCGTCGCGTCGCGGAGGTCGCCTTTATAAACGAGTTCGGCAAAGACGGACAGCCGGGGCGACCGTTTATCAGAACAGCGAACGAGAAAAAGGGAGACGAGGCCGTCGAAGCGGCGGCGAAAGTCTACGACGATTTTCTCAAATCCAAAAATCTTTAGGAGGTTATTTTATGGCACAGTTTGGAGCTAAAAGGCCGAAATGGGCTCCCCTCGCGAGCGAGCCGGAGAACGCTCTCCCGACCTATGCTTTCGACAAGGCGGTTACGGTGGGTAAGCTCGTCAAGGCCGATCTCTCCGTTACGAACGCCTCCGGCGAGCTCTACGGCGACGACGCGCTCGCCGAAAAGGTCGATATGTTCGCCTCCGGCACTCTCGCCCTCGAGACGGACGACAAGACCGACGAGGTACACGCCGCCTTGCACGGCGCGACCAAAAACGACGAGACGGGCGAGGTCACGGACTCCGACGGCGACGTGGCTCCTCGCGGCGGTATCACCTACTACAAGGTGATTATCCGTAACGGGGTACGCTATTTCAAGGGCGTTTTCCTCCCCCTCGTCAATGCCATTCTCGGCAACGACAGCGCGGCGACAAAGGGCTCCTCGATCACGTTCGGCACGAGCTCGACCTCGTTCAATGTGTTTCGGTGCAACTCCGGCGCGTGGCGCGTCCAGAAAGAGTTTACCGACGAGGCCGCTTGTATCGCGTGGTGCGACGAGAAGCTCGGCAAGGGCGCGGCCCTCCCCGCAGGGCCGGAGGAGCCGGACGCGGAGAACGAATAAACGGGAACGACGGGAGGCGGGGTAAAATCCGCCTCCCGCTTTACCGATAGGAGGCGACGCTATGAAAGCAACAAAAATAACAGTCGCCGGAGTGACTTACTACCTCGTTTTCGACGGCGAGGCTATGTTTCAAGTCCGGGACGAGTTCGGCGGTACTACGCTCCTCCTCGAGCAGATCGAGCAAGATACGCGGGAGGGGCTCGAGGCGGCTTGCAAAGCCGCCGCTATTTTTGCGGAGCGGGGCGAGCTTATCCGCCGCCGCTTGGGTTATGAGCCGGGGCCTATCCCGGAAAAAGAGGATTTCGCTCTCCTCATGCGCCCGTTTGAGATTGTGGGCGTAAAAAGGGCGATCACAAACGCGATCTCGCTCGGCTACGGGCGGGAGGTCGCCTCCGCGAGCGACGGCGAATACGACGAGGGCCTCGCGGAGCTCAATCAAAAAAAAACACCATTAAGCGGGCGGAATACTACCGCATAGCCGCGCTTTGCGGCGTTTCGGTGACGGAGGCTCTTTTTATGCCTCCCGGAGAGATTTTCGATCTTTGGGAGCTATACCTCCGGGCACACGGTAAAGCAGAAAACAGGGAGGGCGAATAATGGCGACGCGCACAATATCGACAAAATTAGCGGTCGAGGGCGAGGCCGCTTATAAATCGTCCCTCAAAAATATAAACTCGGAGCTCGGGACGCTGAAATCCGAGCTAAAGCTCGTCGAGTCGCAGTTTTCCGGGCAAGCGAACAGCTACGCGGCCTTGAGCGCGAAAGGCGAGGCTCTCTCCAAAATGTACGACGCACAGGAGGGAAAGGTCTCAAAGCTCCGGGAGGCTCTCGAGAACGCGCAGAAAGCGCAATCTACATACGGCGAGCGCGTCTCCGACGCTCGGGCGAATATCGAGCGGTGCGAGGCCGCTCTCGCCGCCCTCGCAAACACGGAGGGCGACACCAGCGCGGAGCAAGCAAAGCTCACGGCGGAGCTTGAGGGCTACAAAAAAGAGCTCTCGGAGGCCGAGGCTTATCAAGAGGCCGCGACTCGCTCCGTCAACTCGTGGCAAACACAGGTAAACACGGCGGAGGCCGAGCTTAATAAGCTCGGGGACGAGATCGAGAAAAACAACGGTTATCTCGAGGAGGCCGAGAATAGCTCCGACGGGTGCGCCGAGTCGATCGACGAGTACGGAAAAGAGGTCAAAAAGGCGAGCACGGAGACGGAGGATTTCTCCGACAAGCTGAAAAACGGCCTCGTCGCCGGGGCAAAAGTAGCCGCCGCCGCAGTAGCGGCGGTCGCTACGGCGGCGGTCGCGGTGGGTAAATCCATTTGGGACGCGGCGAACGATACCGCGTCGGCGGGCGACGCGATCGACAAGACCTCGCAGAAAATCGGTATCAGCGCGGAGGCTTATCAAGAGTGGGCCTACGTTTTCGAGCGGAGCGGCGCGGACGTTGATAATCTGCAATCGGGCATGAAAAAGCTCGCCGGGGTAATTACCGACGCGGCGAGCGGCTCCGACAGCGCGGCGGAAAAGCTCGCGGCGGTGGGCCTCTCGATCAAAGACTTAAACGGCCTCTCGCAAGAGCAACAACTCGAGCTTGTAATTTCCGCATTACAGGATATGGAGGCGGGCGCGGAGCGTACCGCCGCCGCAAACGACCTTTTAGGCAAATCCGCCGTTGATATGGCGGCGGTGCTCAACATGAGCGCGGAGGAGACGGCGGCTCTCAAACAAGAGGCTCAAGGCTACGGCATGATTATGAGCAACGAAGCCGTAGCCGCCTCCGCCGCTTTTGAGGACAGCTTGACGCGCCTACAACACACCATGAGCGGCGTAAAAAACGGCATGGTGGGCGAGCTCCTCCCCGGTATCACCGACATTATGGACGGCCTCTCCGACCTCGTAGCGGGGAGCGATACCGCCGGGACGAAGCTCAAGCGGGGCGTTTCAAGCGTCATTAGCTCCATTAGTAGCATGATACCGCAAGCCGTCGAGCTCGTGAGCACGATCGCGGCGGCGGTATTGGAGGCCGCGCCGGGCATTTTAGGGGCTTTGGCGGACGGTATTCTCTCGGCTATTCCTACGATAACTCCCGTCGTGACGGAGGTTATAACGGGCCTCGTAGCCGCCCTCGTCGAGCTCTTGCCGCAAGTGGTAGAGGCCGGGGCTCAAATGCTGGGGAGTTTGATCTCGGGTATCGCCGAGGCCCTCCCCGAGCTTATCCCGGCGGCGGTGGAGGCCGTCACGCAGTTAGTACAAGCCCTCGTAGATAACTTGCCGCTCCTCGTGGACGCGGCTCTCCAACTCGTGACGGGCCTCGCGCAAGGCGTGATAGACGCTATCCCGGTACTCCTCGAGGCGTTGCCGACGCTTATCGAGAGCCTCATTACGACGCTACTCGACGCAATCCCGCAGATCATCGAGACGGGCGTAACGCTCCTCGTCGCATTGGTGGACAATCTACCGACCATTATCGAGACCATTTGCGAGGTATTGCCGCAGATCATCGAGTCCACAATTACGACGCTCCTCGACCATTTGCCGGAGATCGTCGAGGCCGGAGTCAAGCTCTTAACGGCCTTGATAACAAACCTCCCGCAGATCATTTTAACGATCGTCCGGGCGTTACCTCAAATCATAACGTCGATTGTGAGTACCCTCGTAGATCATATCCCGGACATAATCAATACGGGTATCGAGCTCCTAACCTCGCTCATTACTGACCTCCCGCACATAATCGCCGAGCTCGTCCGGGCTATGCCTCAAATTATAACGGGCATGGTAAACGCGCTCGGAGAGGGTGTAGGCAAGTTCGCCGAGATCGGCGGAAACCTCGTCCGGGGCCTATGGAACGGCATACAGTCGCTCGCCGGGTGGCTTTGGGATAAGGTCTCCGGCTGGATAAGCGGCATTTGGGACGGAATAATGGGATTTTTCGGTATCGCCTCGCCGTCTAAAAAGTTTGCGTGGGTATCGGAAATGAACGTAGAGGGCGCGGTCGTCGGCCTCGAGAAAAACAAGGGCAAGGCCATAAAAGCCTATGAGGACATGGGCGAGGAAATGCTCGCCGAGGTCGAGTCCGAAATGAGCAAGGTAAACTCCGCGCTCACGGACTCGATCGGAGAGATCGAAACGGGCTTTTCGGCGCGGGCCACGATCGAACAGGTCGCCGCCGCCGTCCCCTCTTTGGAGGACAGGCGGAGCGCGACGGCCCTCGGCGGCGGAGATACCACAGTCGAGAACAATTTTAACATTGATAAGCTCGTCGTCCGGGAGGAGGCAGACGTAAAGAAGATCGCGAGAGAGCTCTACACCATGCAGAGGAGCAAGTCTCGCGGAAAGGGGGTAGTAACGTGAGCTTGGGCTTTACGTTTAACAACGTTCATAGCCGGGATATGGGGGTAGTCTTTCGGAGCGTCGATCGGACGCTCTTACCGATCAAGCGGGTTACGCAATACGTCATACCCGGCAAGAGCGGGACTTACGACATAGAGGACGGCTACGAAAACCGGGAGATCGTTTGCGAGGTCTCTTTTGTCGGAGAGGGTTATAACTATCCCGGCGTTCGCTCGAAAGCTCGGGCGGTCGCCGGGTGGCTCTCCGGCGAGGGCTTGCTCGTTTTTGACGACGAGCCCGAAAAGGCGTACTCCGCGAAAGTGATAAGCGGTATCTCGATCGAGCAGATCGCGATTACGGGGCGGTGCGAGGTCGCTTTTTCGTGCGCCCCGTTCGCGGAGTCCCTCGAGTACAATCAACAGGCCGTAGGCTCCGTCTCGCTCCCCCATACGGAGCCCGTCAACGTCAACGGCTCGCAAGAAACGGATTGCTTGATCTACATTACCGCGAGAGGGAGGATAACAAACCTCACGATAACGCGGCTCAAAGTAAACTAATTTTGGAGGTATGTAAAAATGGCGGCTCTTTCCAACGTACACGCGGCAACACTTCTTAACGAGTCCCTCCGCAACGGGACGTACTATCTCGCTCTTTTCCTCACAGACCCGACCGCGAGCGGGACGGGCACAGAGGCGAGCGGCGGCGGCTATGCCCGCAAGATTATTTCCTTTAACGCTCCGGCCCTCGTCTCCGGGCGGCAACAGGTCGTAAATACCGCCGACGTGGACTACGGCGTTATTACGGCTGACCTCGGCACGATCGCGTATTGGGCGATCTACGACTCCGTTACGGGCGGCAATCCGCTTTGGTTTGGCTCTTTCGCCCGGAGCCGTAACGTCCTCAACGGGGACGCGATCACGGTAAAGGCGGGGGCTATTGTTTGCACACTCTCGTAAAGGGGGCGGGCTGAATGTATAACCGTTCTCCGTACAATCGAGCGGGATATAACCGCTCCGCGTCGTTCGTGTTCGAGTGGGTATCGACTGTAAACGCGACGGCGGAGAGCGTCGGCGCGTTGCTCATTATCCGCTATTTCGACGGCGCGGCGGAGGCGGTAACGACCTCCTCCGGCGAGATTATCCGTATCGCGCTCTTTGTGGACGGGGCGACCGCCGAGGCCGTGACCGACGCGCTCGCCGAGTATATCCGGCATATCTACCAGCGCGGACAGGCGGACGCGGAGACCACCGGGAGCGGGGCGGCGGTATCGACATACGGCTCCGTAACAATGGTGATCGAAAACGTCAACATGAGCCCCGGCGACGAGCTTATTATCGACACGGAGCACATGACCGTAACGCTCAACGGCGTAAACATCGTTGACAGGGTAAGCGACGAGAGCGTCTTTTTTAAGCTCATGCCCGGCGATAACGACGTGATCGTCGAGGGCGGCACGACGGCGGACGTAAAAATCCTTTGGAAAGACAGGTGGCTATAATGGCAGTACCACAGGTTTTTAACCGGGATATGAAGCGGCTCGCCTACCTCGATAACGCTATGAGCGTGAGCTATTCCCTCGAGGTCAACTCTCTATGGACGGCGACCTTTACCATGCCCGCCGACGACAAGAAAAACGAGTATTGCGCCCCGCTTAATTTCGTTGAGATTTTCGACGGAAACGAGCGTATCGACCTTTTCCGTATCATCGGCGAGGATTTGGAGCGGAGCGACGGCGTGACGCGGTTCTATAATTGCGAGCACGTCCTCGCTACCCTCCTCAACGATATTCTCTTTCAATATCATCAATGCGGCGGCTACGGGGTAAACACGGCGGCGGTATTGAAATACGTCCTCTCGAAGCAGACGACGGAGCGGTGGAGGCTGGGCGTTTGCGAGTTTACCCGGTACTTTGAGTATAATTGGGAAAACTCGACTCTCCTCTCCGCCCTTTTCGCCGTCCCGGAGTGTTTCGACCGTGATTACCTTTGGACATGGGACACGACGGCGTACCCGTGGACGATCTCGCTCGTAGAGCCGTCCGACGTGCTCAAGAGCGAGATACGGTACGCTAAAAACATGACGACCATACTCAAGCAAAAAGACGTTACCGGGCTCGCAAATCGGATATACGCGCTCGGCTATGGCGAGGGGGTAAATCAGCTCACCATAAAGAGCGTAAACGGCGGAGTACCCTACGTCGAGGACGCGATCAGCATAGCGGCGTATGGCCTTTGCTCGACGATACTCGTAGACGCACGGTACGAGGTCGCCGAAAACCTCAAGGCATACGCACAGCAGATTTTACGGGAGAGCGCGGAGCCCTACGTCTCGTATGAGATCGGCGCGGTCGATCTCCACCGCCTCACGGGGGACGCTTTCTCGAAGTTCCGGCCCGGCGAGATCGTCCGCGTCGTGGATATGGAGGACGGTATAAACCTCCGTACCCGTATTGTGAACGTCTCGAAAGACGACGCACAGGGAGACCCCGGCGCGGTGACGGTGACGCTCGCGAATAAGACACAGGATATAGCCGGGAGCATTTCGGACTTGCAAAGCCGGGCCTTGATCGGCGAGACATACGCACAGGGCGCGACAAATCAGCAAGTCTATAATTTCTCCGATAATGCGGACACAACACACCCGGCGACCCTCCGGCTCTATATTTCCGAGTCGGTCGTCCGTATCAATCAAATGTTTCTCAATATCGAGTTTGAGCCGTTTCGGGCCTACGAGAAAGCGATCGGCGGCGGAGGCGGGCAGACGACGAGCTCCGGCGGCGGGACGACGACCTCCTCCGGCGGTGGCTCGACTACGAGCTCCGGCGGCGGTGCTACCACGTCCAGCGGCGGCGGGCAAACTACAAGCTCCGGCGGTGGACAAACAAGCTCCTCCGTTTCTCTCGCAAGCTCGAATACCGTCCACGACTCAAGCGACGACGGCGGGCCGGGCGGGGCAAACCATAATCACGCATTGGTACGGGGCGATAAAATCGCGCTCACAGACGGGGAGAAAATAACAGGGTATCGTACTTTTGTACCATCTGGAAAACACACACACCCGGCCCACGCTCACACCATACAAGCCCATACGCACACAGTAAGCGCACACACTCATACCGTACAGGCTCACACCCACACCGTACAAGCCCACACTCACCGCGTAGACGCTCACACCCACACGATCAGCGATCACACTCATAATATCGAGTTTGGTATTTTCGAGGGTACGCGGGCCTCGAAAGCGACGATCAAGGTAGACGGGCAAGCGATACCGACTCCGGCGAGCTATCAAAATATCGACATTGTAGCGTACCTCGCGCAAGACGGCTCCGGCAAAATCCGCCGTAACGCTTGGCACACAATCGAGATACTCCCGGACAAAATGAGCCGTATCGTCGGCGCGGTATTTCTTCAAACCTTTTGCAACTCTCGCGGCGGCGGGGACTATTAAGGAGGTTTTTCTATGGCACAGCTCAAAACTATGTACGAGCCGCAATCGAACACGCCGGAGACCTCTCTCCGGGGTGCTCTTGCGGCGGACGGGACGAGCGTAACCGTCCTCGACTCCTCCGTCTTGCCGGACGCGCCTAACCTCTTAACGATCGGCGCGGACACCACCACGGCGGAAACGGTACTTATGACCGCGAAAAACGGTAACACCCTCACGATCACGCGGGGACAGGACGGCACGACTCCGCGAGCATGGGCGGCGGGTGACGTGATCGGTCGCTATTTCACCGCCTACGATCAGAGGGCCCTACAAGAGAACGTCGAGACGTTGAACGAGAAAAAAATCGAGAAGCCCGCCGCGCCCGTCGCGGGAAACCTCGTCGCGTTCGACGGCACGACCGGGGCGCAAAAGGACAGCGGCAAGAAAGCGGCGGATTTCGCCGCCGCCTCCCACACGCACGACGGGTACGTCGAAAAGCCCGCATCTCCCGTCTCCGGCAATCTCGCCGCCTTTGACGGCACGACCGGGGCGATCAAGGACAGCGGGAAAAAGCCGGGCGATTTCGCCGCCGCCTCCCACACGCACGACGGGTACGTCGAAAAGCCCGCCTCCCCCGTCTCCGGCAATCTCGCCGCCTTTGACGGCACGACCGGGGCGATCAAAGACAGCGGCAAGAAAGCGGCGGATTTCGCCGCCGCCTCCCATGAGCACAGCGGGTACGCTCAAATCAAGGTTTTTCAAAACGTCGCGGTCGCGGCCTCGCTTTGGGTAAATAGCTCCACCTACTCGGGCTATCCCTACGCCGCCGCGATCTCGTGCTCCGGCGTGACGGCGGATTTCGTCCCGGACGTGACCTTTAACGTAAACGAGGCCGCGAGCGGGACTTTCGCCCCGGTCGCTCTCGCCGGGAGCGGGACGGTAACGATCTACGCCTCGGAAAAGCCCACGGGGACAATTACGCTCCCCTCTATCAAATGTGAAAAGGCGGTGTAAACATGATCGGCAGAACAAACGCAATCAGCGCGGCGGGGACAAGCCTCTCGCTCGTCGTCTCCGTCTCCTCCGGCGCGGTCGTCAAGGCTACGAAAGGGAGCCGGACGGTATCGGGGACGGCCTCGAGCTCCGGCTCGTGCGTCCTCAATCTCCCCGAGGCGGGCACATGGACGGTAACGGCGACCCTCAACGGGCAAACGTCGGACACGAAAACCGTAAACGTCGTCGATAGCTACTCCGTCTCGCTGACGTTCTACACGGCGACGATCAACGTAACCGCGCCCTCCGGCGCGACCGTGACGCTCAAAAAGGGCGGTACGACCGTCCAGAGCAAGACGAGCACGGGGACGGTATCGTTTACCGTGGGCGAGACCGGGACGTACACAGTCGAGGCCACACAGAACGGACAGACCGCGAGCGGGACGGTAAACGTCGTCTCGAGCACGACCTCGTACTCGCTGACGCTCGCTTTCGTGAGCTCTACGCTCAATAGTAACTCGTGGGCCACGATCAAGAGCGTTTCCGACGCTGGACAGGGGGCCAACTATTGGAGCGTGGGCGACCGTAAGGCCGTCACCATTAACGGCACAGTCGGAGCCCGTTCTTTCTCCTCCGAGACGGCCTACGCCTTTATTATCGGGTTCAATCATAACTCGGGTTATGAGGGCTCTAACCGTATTCATTTCCAGTTTGCGAAAACGGCGGTCTCCGGCGGGACGGACACGGGCTTTACGGACAGTTCCTATAACTCGACGGGCTCCTCGGCAGCTTTCCGCATGAACACGAGTAACACCAACTCCGGCGGCTGGAATGGCTCGTACATGAAAAAGACCATTTGCCCGGCCTTTAAGAGTGCGCTCCCCTCCGATCTCCGGGCCGTGCTCAAGACCGTTACAAAGTACACGGACAACGTAGGCAATAACACGGGCTCCGTAGAGTCAAACGTCACCGCGACAACGGAGGATATTTTTCTCCTATCGGAGTACGAGGTTTTCGGCACGATCGCGAGAGGCAACACCTACGAGGCGAACAAGCAAAAGCAATACGACTATTACGCCGCCGGGAATAGCAAGATCAAGTACCGGGACAGCGCGACGACGACCGCCGTTATTTGGTGGCTCCGCTCCCCTCGAGCGGCCTACGCCACTAGCTTTGTGCGTGTGAACACAGACGGCGCGGTCGACACCTACTACGCGTACGGTTCGCTCGCGTTCGCGCCGGGCTTTTGCGTATAATTCCAGCTTTTGAGCTTGCGCCCTCAATGGGCGCAAGCTACGCCGCAACAAAAGAGAGGCGACAAAATGAGCGTACCGAAATCCCGGCGGGGCGAGAGCCCCGCCGAGTACATCAATCTCGCACGGGAGATTTACGTTTTCACATATAACCGGGTGCGCCTCCTCCCGAAAACCTATACTTTCTATTTCGCCTTGCCGCTTTACAATGCGGCACGGGAGGCGTATAGGCTCGTGAAAACGGCGAATTTGATCTACATCGACTCCAAACAGGACGGCCCGATCGCCGAGCGAAATAAGCAACGGCGGCGCGAGCTCTACGAAAACGCACAGGGCTATTATAATTCCATGCTGGACACGCTCGACCTCGCTTTTACGGCGGTCAATCACGAGAAATTACCGCCGA
>JAMPCH010000042.1 GCA_023666265.1 Roseburia sp. | reverse complement strand
CCGTTTCACGCGGCGGGCGGCGATCCGCCTCCGCTCCGCGAGGCGATCGGGCTTTCGCCGACCGACGACATTCCCGACGGCTACGCGCCCTTCGCGGAGTGGAAGACGATCCTCGAGGCGCTCCCCTTCTCGATCCGTATCCTGATCGGGGACACGACCGCGCTCATCGGCGGGAATACCGTCCTCGTTCGCGGGAGCGAGCTTCAAAAGGGCTACGCGACGGGCGAATTTTCCGAGGAGCTGAGGGCGGCGGTCTCACGCGCGATCGGGCGTAAGGTCGCGATCGCCGCCGAGGCGAAGCGCGCGGACGCGGCGGCGGAGCGCGAAACGAGACTGAGCGACTTCCTCGACCGCGCGCGGTCGGAGGGCGTAACCGTCAAGGAGCAATAACAACAGATCACGAAACAATAAACGATCCCACGGGATCGCTCAACGAAAGGACAAACATTATGAAGGCAAGATTACCGCAAGGCTACTCAAATAAGGGCGTCGGAAATATGAACCAGATGGTGAAGCAGGCGCAGAAGATGCAGGAGGACATCCAGGAGGTACAGGATCGTCTCGAACAGACCGAGTTTAAAGAAACGGCGGGCGGCGGCATGGTCGAGCTCACCATGACGGGCGGACGGGTCTTAAAGGAGATCAAGCTTAACCCCGAGATCGTCGACCCCGAGGACATCGAGGGCTTAGAGGACGTGATCATCGCGGGGGTCAACGCGATCCTCGCGAAGGTCGACGAGGAGAGCGCCAAGGAAATGGAAAAGGTAACGGGCGGCGTAAGCTTCCCGGGGCTGTTTTAAGCGATGGCGGAGTATCGTCCCCTCCCCCTCGTCTCCGTCGCGGAACAGTTCGCCAAGCTCCCCGGGATCGGGATGAAGACCGCCCAGCGGCTCGCCTATTTTATGCTCAACCGCCCGGAGGATGAGGTCAGGGAATTCGCCGAGGAGATCGTCAAGGCGCGTGAGAGCGTTCATTTTTGTCGCGTTTGTCAAAATTTCACCGAGCGCGAGGTCTGTTCGGTCTGTGACGACGATCGGCGCGACCCGACGGTGATCTGTGTCGTCGAGGCGCCGAAGGACGTTTCCGCGCTCGAACGCGCGGGCGGCTTCTCGGGCGTATATCACGTCCTCCACGGTCTCCTCTCGCCGATGGACGGGGTCGGACCGAACGAGCTCAGGATCGCGGAGCTAATGACGCGGCTCTCGGGCGACGTGAGCGAGGTCATCATGGCGACGAGCCCGACGGTCGAGGGCGAGGCGACCGCCTCGTATCTGAGCCGCCTCATCAAGCCCATGGGCGTTAAGGTGACGCGGCTCGCCTACGGCTTACCGGCGGGCGCGGCGCTCGAGTACGCCGACGACGTGACGCTACAGCGGGCGATGGAGAATCGGAATGAACTGTAAATAAAAAAGCGATCCCCGCTCTCGTAAAACCGAGAGCGGGGATTTTTTCTTATTCCTCCGAATACAGCTCCTTCAACAACAAATAATACCACGCCGCCGCGCCGGTATAGACCGACCAGCCGCCCCGTCCGAGCGCGGCGGGGTTGGTATAAATATCGGCGGTCATATAATACGGCTCGTTTTTAAAGGTTTCGCCGCGCTTCGCGGGGTTTAGGAAATCCGCGAGCCGCCGCGCCGTGACCTTATCGCCGCTTTTTAGGAAGGCGAGCGCCAGCCAGACCGCCGCGTGGGTATACTGTCCGCCGTTCTCACGAACGCCGACGGGATAGCTCTTGACATATCCCGGGTCCTCCTCGCCGTCGCGGTCAAAGGCGGGGGTAAAGAGCCGAATGAGGCGATCCTGTTCGTCGACGAGATATTGATACGCGCTTTTGAGGGCGCTGTCGCGCTTCTCGCGGTCGGGGAGGTCGGCGAGGACGGCGAAAGCCTGAGGCAGGAGATCGATCCGACACGCCTCGTTCTCCGCCGCGCCCATTTTCCTCCCGTCGTCATAAAAGGCGCGGAGGTAATAGCCGTTCTCAAACGCCTCGCCTTCTATGCTTTGGGTGAGCTCCGCCGCCCGCTTCTCGAGCTCGTCCGCGTAAGCGGCGTCCCCCTCCGCGCGGGCGATCGGGGCGAATTCCTTTACGACGAGGACGTAGAACATGGAGAGCCAGACGCTCTCGCCCCTTCCCCGAACGCCCACGCGATTATAGCCGTCGTTCCAATCACCGCCGCCCATTTTAAGAAGCGCGTGACCGCCTTTTTTGAAGCTTTTTTCAAGTGCCTTTTTGCAATGCCGATATACGCTTTCTCTAACATCCGAATTTTCGACCTCCATATATTTTTCATGCCGCTCGCCGAGCGGTTCGCCGTTGATATATTGGACGGGGAGGGATAAAATTTCCCGATCCTCCGTTTTTTTGACATAGACCGCCGTCACGTAGGGAAGCCAGAGCAGGTCGTCGGAACAGAGCGTCCTTACGCCCTTCCGCCCCCGATCGGTACGGTGCCACCAATGGAGGACGTCGCCCTCCGGGAATTGGGACGCGCAGCAGCGTAAAATTTGACGCTTTGTCTCGTCGGGCATAAACTCGATCGCGGCGAGACTGTCCTGGAGCTGATCGCGGAAGCCGAACGCGCCCCCGTTCTGATAAAACGCGCTCCGCGACCAGAGGCGACAGCCCACGACCTGCCACGGGAGCCACGTCTTAAAGAGCGCGTTCAGCTCGGGCGAGCGGCTCTCGATTTGGGGAAGGCGTGCGCTTTTCCAATCCGTTCCGACCTTTGAGAAGGCTTGGAGCTGTTTTCGCCCGTCTCCTCGGCTAAAGGCGAGGATAAAGCGGATCGTCTCGCTCCCGCGCGGCGGGAGCTTTCCCCGCGCGGTGAGGGCGATACAGCCGTGAGCGTAGGGGCGAAGCTCGCCCGCCGCCTCGCCGCTCAAAAAGAGCTCGCGGTTCGTCGTTTTGAGCGTTTCATGGTCACACCAGACCGCCATCTCGCCCGAGAAGTCGCTGTTCGCCTCGTTTTTGACATAGACCGCGCGGTCGTCGCTTCGGAAGGAGAGCGCCGCGCCGCAGTCGCTCGAAAAAATGTCCGCGCCGAGGATCGGCTCGAGATAATACGAGAGGGCATAGGGCTTCTCGGCGGCGGAGTCGTTTTTGAGCCTTACCGTGATCTCCTTCCCCATCCCCTTCTCAAAGACGCGTACCGAGACGGAGTATTCGCGCCGCCCGACCGCGCCGTAATAGTCCGCCTTATTCGGCGAAAAGACCGCCTCCGCTCCCGCGACGAGATCGTGATAAACGCCGCTCCCGCGTAAAAGGATCAGCTCGCCGTCGTTGTCGTGGAGGGGGTCGTTATACCAAGGGGTGAGCTTATTCTCCCGACTGTTGAGCGCGTAGGAGAAGCCGAGCGAATTTTGAGAGAGGACACAGCCAAAGGCACGGGAGGCGAGGACATGGGTCATCGGCTTCCCTTTTTTTGTGACGACATAGCCGCCGTCGATAAAGCCCTCCCGCCGTTTTTCCCTCGGGGGGTCGGCGGGGACGATCTCCATTAAGCGGCGCGGCGCTTTTTTAAGCTCGCTTTTCCCAAAAAGAAACACCGCCGAGCGGGTCAACAGCGCGACCTCCTCCGCCGAGACCGCGCCTCGGTCGATCACAAAGACGTTCCTTCTCAGGTCGGGGATCATGGCGACGATCCGCTCGCGCCGCGCGACCCCGTCGCATAGGATCACGAGGTCGGTCTCGACCCCACAGTCGGACAGCCCCCCGACGGTCAGGATCGCGCTCTCGAGGTTCATCTCGACGCCGTCATAGCGATAGAGGAGGATCGGTCGGTCGCCCCCGATCCCGAACCGCCAGAGCGCCCGCCGCCCGAGCGGGGCGGGGGTCGTTAAGACCTCCTCGGGATAAACGCTCCGACAGAGGAGCGAGGGGAGGAGCTTACGCGCGATCCGCCCTTGTAGGGTCGCGCCGGGGAGGGGCGAGACGGCGGGCTTTTCCTCCTTCGTCCGCGCGTCGTGCGCGATCCCGAGGACCTCGCCTCGGCTCTTCCCATAACAGATAAAAAGCTCGGTATGATAGCTCCCGCCCGCGTCGAGCTTAACGGGGAGGTCTAACAGGATGCAGGGCGAGGGGATCGAGCATGGATCGTTCTCGGCGAGACCCGCGCTTTTTAAAAAGCTTAACGGCTCGTTCGGGCGGAGGACCTTTTCGCGATCGAAGGAATAGCGGTAATCCGCCGTCTCTTTAAACCCGATACAAAGCCATAGCTCGCCGTCGCCGTCCCGTTCCTTTCGCCGAACGAGGACGAGATTTTCGCCTTCGTCATATTCCGGCGTTAAAAAGAGATCCATAAACGCGGGGTGGGCGTTAATATCCCGCTCGGGCGCGAGCGCGGGTTCAAAAAAGGCGATAAGGTCGACCTTCCGCTCCGCGTTCGTGAGGTTCTCGATCGAGAATTCGCGAAGCTCGGCGGCGTTCTCGCCGAAGAGCGACAGCCTCATACCGAGGCGCAGCCCCGCCGCGTTCACGTAATATTCCGCGCCGTTCTCCGAGAATACGACGCTTCGCTCGGCGCTCTCGCCGCTGTCATAAGCGGAGAGATAAAAGGGGATCTCGCGCCCGCCCGCCGATACGCCGAAAAACATCCCGCGCGGTCGGCGGAGAAAGTCGGGCGAGGGGATCATCGTCGCCGACCCCCGAAACCGCCCGTAATAAAGCCCCGTATCCGTCATAAAGACCGCGAGCTTACGGTTCGCGGCGATACTCATACGCGGGCGGAGGATCGAGAGGTCGTTAAACTCCTCCGCCTCCCGCCCGAGCGTCCGCTTTTCGCGGAAGCGCTCCAGATCGACGATCACTTCTCCTGACATAATCCGTTCCTCCAATAATTCGTCCGCCCGACGCATCGTCTCGTCGGACAGAAACAGTTTCCTTAATACCCCGTCGTTTAGGGCGTTCGCGATCCCGCCGAGGCTCATACCGACGTGGTGAGCCATATGGCTCTTAACGACCGCGTCCGCGCCGCCCGTTCGCGTATCGGTGAGATCGATCGCCTCATAACAGCCATAGCGCTCATGCATAAACTCGGGCTGACAGAGGCGGCGCAGGTTCTCCATACACGCGGAGAAGCTGTGAGAGAGGGCGAGGAAGGTCGAATAAGGGCTAATGACATACTCGCGATCCATCCCCGAGCATAGCGCGAGCTTTTGGACGCCGTGGGCCTTATACTGATAGTTTAACTCGCGGTCAAAGGAAAAATACCCGCTCTCGGATACGCCGAAGGGGAGGCGGCGGCTCTTCCCCCGCTCGCGCTGACAATAGACCGCGTAGCTGAGCGCCTCATAAGAGAGACTCCCCGCCTTGGACTCGAGTAAAAGCTCGGGCATAAAAAACTCAAACATCGTCCCCGTCCAGGCGACGGGTCCCGCGTAACTCCCGTTTCGGCTCATAAGGCGCGAGAGGGCGCGCCAATGCTCCTTCTCCGCCTGTCCCGAGGCGATCGCGTAATAGCTTAACATCCGCGACTCCGACATTAAGAGGTCATAACAGTTCGGCGCTTGTTTCCCCGTCCGCGCGTCGATCCCGACGCTAAAAAGCCGCCTAACCCGATTATAAAAGATCGTGAGATCCGCGCCGTCTAAGAGCGCCTTTATTTTTTGGGGAAGGAGCGGAGAGCGGCGCTTTTTGATGAGCCAGCTCCTCACCGCGACGAGACAACAGAGGAGGTTACCGCTGTCGACCGAGGAGACGAAGGGGCTAAGGGTCGAGAGATCCTCGGTACTGTACCAGTTATAGAGATTTCCGCCGTATTTCTCGAGCCGCTCGACCGTCGCGATCGTCCGCGCGAGATAGGTCTCCGCCGCCTCTTCGCCGATCAGCCCAAGCTCCGCCGCCGAGATACAAGAAATAAGATACATCCCGATATTCGTCGGCGAGGTACGGCGGGCGACGCGATAGACGGGGGCGTATTGGACGTTATCGGGGGGTAAAAAATGCTCCTCCTCGGTCACATAGTCCTCATAAAAGCGCCAGAGCTTCTCCGCCTGTTCGCTAAGGTCGGCGCGTTCGCGCGCGCCGATCCTCGGCGCGCCGCCCGCGAGCGGCTTATCGAGGAGGATCGCCGCCGGGAGCGCGAAGGACATCAGCCCCGCCGCGATCGCCGTCGGGATATTCCCCGTGATAAGGCTCAGATAGAGGAGGACGAGCGCCGCCAGCTCCGGGAGGAGCATCCCCCCGTAACCGATCGTCCCGAGCGAGTCGAATTGCGACGCGGTCTGCCACTCGAGGAGCTTTTTCCCGGTCATAAGGCGTAGGATCGTCCGAGCCGCCGCGTCGAGGGCGAGGACGGCGTTTTTGGGGAGAAAGATCACCTCCCAAAAAAGCCGACTGACCAACTGACGCGAGAGCGAAAAGACCGGCGCGTAAAACTCGCGCGTATTCGAGAAGCCCAGCCCCCGTAACGCCGCCGGGATCAGCCCGAGGAGATAGGGGAGCGTTATCGAGAGTAGGACGATCGCCGCCGGGACGGCGTAACCGCCGATCGCCGCGAGAAAGAGCGAAAACATCGCGTAAAGCGGCGCTAGCCCCCGCCTGATATTATCCGAGAGCTTAAAACGGGTCAGGAGCGATAGCCGCCGATCCGCTAAAAATCGGATATTCTGAAAGTCGCCGCGCAGCCAGCGGTGGAGACGCTTAAAATACCCCTTAGAGGTCGGGGGGAAGCTGTCGCTGAACTCGATCCCGCCGTCATAGGCGACCCCGAGAAGCCCGCCCTCGAGAATGTCGTGGGATAAGACCCGCTCCTCCGGGAGCTTCCCCGCGCAAAGGCGGTAAAAGCGCTCCGTCCGGAGCAGTCCCTTCCCCGTAAAAGTCCCTTCCCCAAAGCGGGCGGAATAAAGCTCGGTATCAAAGCTGTCATAGGCGCTCGCGCCCGAACAGCCGCCCGAACCGCTGAAAAGCCGCGAAAACCCCGTCCGCATGGCGGAGGAGAGCGAGGTCGTGATCCGAGGGGCGATGATCCCATAGGGCTCGTTGACGGGGTGGAGCGCGGCGGCGACGAGCGCGTTCACGCTATCCATTAAGGGAACGGTATCGTAATCGAGCGCGACGAGGAAGGGGATACCGCGAAGGCGCGAGAGGTCGCCCGCCGTAAAGCGAAAGGCGACGCTTTCCCCCGCGATAAAGCGGACGAGATCCTCGATCGCGCCGCGCTTTCGCTCCTTCCCTTGATACTTGTCCTGTGTTTTACTGTAATCGCGGGGGCGGACGAGGAGGATCGGCGCGTCGGGTTCGGCGGCGAGCCGCGCCGCCTCGGCTAAGATCGCCTCGTCCGCCTCGGTCTCGCGCGTCCGCGCGGGGGGAAGGTCGCAAAGCAGGCAGAACAAGAGGTTCGGGGCGGGGTTTTTGATCCGTGCGAGATCTAGCCGCTCGACCGCCTCGCGTAGGGCGGCGGGTGAATCCGTCAGGGCGCTCAGGACACAGACCGCCGCGCTTTTTTCCGCCTCGTCGGCGGTCACGGCGGGGAGCGGTTCGCCGACGGCGCTCTTTAAAAGGAAGCGGTCGGCGATCGTTTTCGCGATCGCGAGCGCGGGGGCGAAAACGCTCAGCCCCACCCAAAGGTCGGAAAAGATCACGGCGAGCGCCGTGACCGCGATCGCGACCGCGCCCTGGGCGGCGAGATAGGCGATCGGGGTCGTATAAGGGAAGATCCGCCGAGCGTCCGCCCAGACGACGGAACAAAGGTCGCTCCCGCTCCGGGCGGCGGTCGCCATATATTCCCGCGCGAGACGCGCCTCGTCGATCCCCGTCTCCGCCGCCGCGCGCGAGGTCTTATAACGACAAAGGCGCTTGGTCTCGCGACTGCTTCGGCGATAAGTATCGTCCTCGCGATAGAGACGGCTCAGGGGGTTCAGCTCCTCGCCGAGCCGCTCGACGTCGACGTCCGCCGCCGCGTAAAAAAGGCGTTCGTCGTCGGGGTCGTCCGCCGCGCGAAAAAAGAGCGCCGCGCGTATGAGCCACGGGAGGGCGATAAAGTCGGCGTTCGTGAGCTTCTCCGCCTCTTCGCTAAGGAGCGTAAAAAGCCGCTCGGTCGTGATCTCGGTCTCGTCTTTAAAAAGCGAAAAAATAAGCGGCTCGCCCGCCCACGCCGTGACGGGGAGCTTCGGCGCGCTCCGCGCGAGCGCCGCGCCCTCGGCGGCGAGACGGTGACGCCCCGCCGACTTTAGCTTTTTCCGCGTTTTTTTGAGCCGCTTTAAGATCGGCGTGAGCTGACGGATCTTCATGATCGTTACCTAGTCCTTTCCGTTCGGTGTACAGAGATGTACATTCAGTATGGACGATTTTTACGCGGTTATTTCGTTTTCGGGGCGTTTTCGCCGCGAAAAAGCGGATTTTTTGTCGTTTTTTTCTAATATTTCAAAAAAATGTCTTATGAGACTTGATTTTTTCCGAAAAATATTGTATAATAATTGGGAAAATAGAAAGCCCGAGGTTCGTCCGTCCGATTTTTTGGGAAAAAGCGGAGACCCCGCCCTTATCGGGAGCGGGGCGGGAAGCGCCGAAGGCTTCACCAAAGGAAAAAACAAGAAACAAGAAAAAACAAAGGAAAACCGAACGGGAGCACGCCCGGAACGGCTTTATAGGGGATAACAGCCATGAGTATCAAAGGGAAATACTCCGAAAGTACGCCGCTTTATATCGCGCTCTTATCCGCGGGAGCGGTCGCGGCGGTCGTCGTCTTTATCCTCGTCTTTAACGCGCTCGGCGGCGGCGAGGGCGAGATCCGTATCGACGAACCCGCCCGGACGAGCGAGACGACCGAGACGACCCCGGCGGAGGACGTTTATAACCCCGACGAGGAGCTCTCGGAGGAGATGAAGGATGAGGCGACGCGCCTTTTACAACAAAACTATGAGGTCTTAAGGCTTTATTATACGCGCGGTCTCCCCCACCTCGACGAGCCCTATGGAAATCGCCCGGAGGACGGCTATTATACCGTCGACAGCGACGAATATACCTCGCTCGCTCAGCTCAACGCTCTCGTCGACTCGACCTACGCCGCCGAACAAGCGGCGACCGTAAAGCATAATTCGCTCGGCTACGGCGCGATCTATCGCGAACGGGACAGCGGCGCGCTCGGCATTATCGAAAACTTTACTCCGATGGAATATGACATCTCCTGGGATAATCCCCGGTTCTCGATCGTTCCCGTGAGCGACGAGGAATGCGGGATCTCGCTCACGCTCCACCGCCGCGACAGCGGCGAGGAGGTCGCGATCTCGGGCGATATGATCAAGACCGAGGACGGTTGGCGGCTTCGCTCCGTACTCTTTTGATCCTTCCTGCGTCCAAAGCGTCGGACGGTTTCCCGAGGGAGGCGCGGGTCTCGCGCCCTCCGGAAAGGCATTGATCCTAAAATATGGCAAAAAACAAGAAAGAAAACCCGATCGCCATTTACGCGGTCGTTAGCCAGATCGGCTTTATCGTTTTAGCTCCGCTCCTCTTTTTTGTGGCGGGCGGCTCGTTTTTGGTCGGCTATATGAATTGGCCGTCATGGGTTCAGATCGTCTTTGTCGCGGTCGGTATCTTAAGTATGCTCTTCGGCTCGTGGAATTATCTCAGGAAGCTGATCGAGATGTTTGATCAGAGCGAGTCGGGGGCGGGTACGACCGAGGTGAGTCACGATCGGCGCGATCACGATTATTACGACGACAGTATCAAGAAAAAGCGATTATGAAAAATAAAGAAAATCCCGCGCTCGCGGAGCTGAAGGAGATGCTCCCGACGGTCTTGACCGCCGACGGGCTGATCCTCTTAACGATCCTCTCGGTCGGGCTCGCCTTTGGGGCGGACTGGCGCTTATATACGGGGCTTTTGGTCGGAAACATCCTTTTCGCCGCGAATTTTATCCTACTCGGGCGGACGGCGCTCTCGATCGCGCGGACGCGCGACGCGCGACGCGGTCGGGTACTCGGGAACGCCTCTTACGGGGCGCGGTATATCGGGATGTTTGTGATCCTCGCGATCCTCCTCTCGCTAAAGCTTATTTCGCCGTTTACGGCGGTGATCCCGCTTTTTTACCCTAAGATCCATTATACGATCCGGGCGCTCGGTCGGCGATACGACGACGAGGAGCGATAATCATTCGGTTCATATCGCGGAGTCGATCTCCGCGTTTCCCGTTCGATAAACGGGTTTATCATTGATGTAAACAGACTTAAAAAAGTCGAAGAAAGGAAGTTGGTATGATGCAAACGGGCTTTATGCGGCTTCTTAGCGAAGAAGCGCGTACTTTTACGGTCGACGGACCTTTAAAATCCATTACCTTTGATTTTTTGGGGCGGGAATGGATCATCACGGAGTCGATCGTCGTACAATGGATCATCGTGGTCGTCCTCGCGATCTTCTTCTTCATTATGGGGCGTAACCTAAAGGTCACGCCGACCTCGCGAAAGCAGGTCATCTCGGAGTATATCGTCGGAACCTTCTCGGGTCAGGTCAACGACACGATGGGACCGCGCTATAAGGCTTTCGCGCCGTATATCGGGGGACTTTTCTGCTTTATCCTCCTCGGCTGTTTAATGGGGCTTTTCGGGCTGAGGAATCCCTGCTCGGACGTATCGGTGACGGGCTCGTGGGCGGTGATCACCTTTTTCCTCGTCCTAATCAATAAGTTTAAAACGGGCGGGATCAAGGGCTATTTAAAGTCCTTCGTCGACCCGGCGCCGTTTATGCTCCCGTTTAATATTATCGGCGATTTCGCGAACCCGCTCGCTCAGGCGCTCCGTCTCTTTGGCAACAACATCTCGGGGATGGTCATCGGCGGGATTGTCTATTTCGCGCTCGGCGGTGTCGCGGCGGGTCTCGCCTCGATCGGTATCCCGGCGGTTCTCTCGCTTTACTTTGACCTCTTCTCGGCGTTTATCCAGTCTTACATATTCATCACGCTGACGATGTCTTACGTCTCGATGGCGGAGACCGATTAAAGGGGAGATTTTCTCTTTCGTTTTGTGAAGGCGTGCGCGGGGCGGCGCTACTGCGCCCTTTAAAGGTCGGATAAGCCCGACCGAGCGCGAAACGCGTGGCGGAGCGCGCCTGTCATAAAAAAGGGCAACAACAAAGTCATCAGAGCGGAGGCTATCCGCTTTGACAATAAAATCAAAAGGGTGGAAGAAGCGGCTACGCCCGCTCTCCCGACGGAAAGGAAAGGTATATTTTATGGAACAGGCAATTGTACTTGCAGCTTCGGCGGTAGGCGCGGGTCTCGCCATGATCGCGGGTCTCGGACCGGGTATCGGCGAAGGCTACTGCGGAGGTAAGGCGGTTGAAGCGATCGGAAGACAGCCCGAGGCAAGCGGCTCGATCACGAAGCAAATGATTATCGGCGACGCGCTCGCGGAAACGACGGGTCTTTACTCGTTCATTGTGGCTCTCCTTTTAATGTACGCAAATCCGTTTATCGGTCAGATCGGCTAACCTCCCCGGAACGGCGATCATATTCACGGAAAGGAATGGTCACAAATGAAAATGGAGCTGTTGGCGGAGACGCTTGAGCTGGTCAATATCAACGCGGATACCATCATCTTCACGCTGATCAATACGCTGATCATCTTTTTACTCTATAAATTCCTTCTCCATAATAAGGTGATGGCGATTTTAGACGAGCGTAAGGCCAAGATCAACGAAGAGATGAAGGCGGCGCAGGACGCGCAGGCGGAGGCGGAGGCGGTCAAAAAAGAGTACGCCGAGCGCCTAGAGCAGTCGAAGGAAGAAGCCGCCAAGATCGTATCGGCGGCGGTAAAACGCGCCGGCGAGCGTGAGGCGGAGATCATGGCTCAGGCGCAACGGGACGCGGCGACCCTCAAACAAAAAGCCGAGGAAAGCATCGCGCTCGAGAAGAAAAAAGCGCTCAACGAGGTCAAGGATCAGATCTCCGACATCGTAATCATGGCGAGCGAAAAGGTCTGTGAAAAGGAAATTTCGAGGAAGGACAACGAGGCGCTTATTAACAGCTTTATCGCCCAAGTCGGAAACGAATAAGCGGGTCGCCGAAAGGCGAAACCCCCGAAAAGACCTCTCGCGGCTCGTAAGAAAGCCTTTTAAGAAAGGAATGATACCCGCTATGACGGGAATGGTGGAAAAAAACTACGGGGACGCGCTCTTTGAGCTGATCCTCGAGGAAGACGCGTCGTCGCTCCGTTCGGTTCAAGAGGAGCTCGCCGCCGTCGATCAAGTCTTGACGGACGTCCCCGAGCTTATCAAGCTCGTTAAAACGCCGACGGTCGAGCTAAAGGAAAAGCTCTCGATCGTCGAGGAGGCTTTCGCCGGGAAGGTCTCGGAGAATACGTACCGTTTTTTAATGGTACTGACCGAGAGCGGGCGGCTCGCCTACTTCGGGCGGATCCGACGTTATTTCGACGGGCTGTGTAACGAGCGTCTCGGGATCGCCGAGGTCACGGTCGTATCGACCGAGCCGATCAGCGACGACCTAAAGGCTAAGATCCGCGCCAAGATGGCGGAGATCACGGGGAAGACCGTGACCCTCCGCGAGGAGACCGACCCGGCGCTTATCGGCGGGGTCGTGATCCGCTACGGCGGAAGAAGCTATGACGGGAGCGTCCGGGCGAAGCTCGACGCGCTAAAAAAAGAGATTGGCGGCGTGATCGGCTAAACCGATACCGCGCCCGCCTCATACGGTCTTTACCGTATTTTTTGAGGGCTTATCCCGCGCCGATCTTACGGCGGGAACGGCTCTTTTGATCCCCCAAAGAAAGGAATGATTTGAAAAAATGGAATTGCGTCCTGATGAGATCACGGGAATCATAAAATCCAGAATCAAGTCGTTTGAATCGAAGATCCAGCTTACCGATACCGGGACGGTCGTGACCGTCGGGGACGGGATCGTAAGGATCCACGGGCTGGAGAACTGTATGCTCAACGAGCTGCTCGAGTTTGAGAACGGCGTACAATGTATGGCGCTGAACTTGGAGCAGGATTTCGTCGGCGCGGTTATGCTCGGTTCGGACGCGGATATTAAGGAAGGCGCCGCCGTTAAGAGAACGGGGCGGATCATCTCCGTACCCGTCGGCGAAGCCCTACTCGGGCGCGTCGTAAACTCTCTCGGCGAGCCGATCGACGGGAAAGGTCCCGTCGTCGCGAGCGAGACCCGCCCGATCGAAAAGATCGCGCCCGGGATCATTACGCGTAAATCGGTCGATACCCCGTTACAGACCGGGATCAAGGCGATCGACTCGATGATCCCGATCGGTCGCGGTCAGCGTGAGCTGATCATCGGCGACCGCCAGACGGGTAAGACCGCGATCGCGATCGACACGATCATTAACCAAAAGAACGCCGACGTACTCTGTATCTATGTCGCGATCGGTCAAAAATCGTCGACCGTGGCGACCGTTGTCGATCAGTTACAGTCGGCGGGCGCGATGGACTATACGATCGTCGTTTCGGCGACCGCCTCCGAGCTCGCGCCGTTACAGTATATCGCGCCGTATTCGGGATGCGCGATGGGCGAATATTTTATGGATAAGGGGAGAGACGTCCTCATCATCTATGACGACCTTTCAAAGCACGCGGTCGCTTACCGCGCCCTCTCGCTCCTTTTAAAGAGACCGCCGGGACGTGAGGCGTACCCCGGTGACGTATTCTATCTCCATTCGCGCTTACTCGAGCGCGCGGCGAACCTCAACGAGGAGTACGGCGGCGGGTCGCTGACCGCCCTCCCGATCATCGAGACCCAGGCGGGCGACGTTTCGGCGTATATCCCGACGAACGTCATCTCGATCACCGACGGTCAGATCTTCCTCGAGACCGAGCTGTTTAATTCGGGTATCCGCCCGGCGGTAAACCCGGGTATCTCGGTATCGCGTGTCGGCGGTTCGGCTCAGATCAAGGCGATGAAAAAGGTCTCGGGTACGTTAAAGCTCGAATATTCCCAGTATCGCGAGCTACAGGCTTTCTCCCAGTTCGGCTCGGACTTAGACGCCGACACAAAGAGCCGTCTCGCGAAGGGCGAGCGGATCGTCGCGGTCTTAAAACAGCCCCAGTCCTCGCCGCTCAGCGTAGAGGATCAGATCATCATTATCTACGCGGTCATCAATAACTACTTAAAGGACGTACCCGTCGCGAAGGTCGCCGAGCTCGAGACCGAGCTTTTCCGTCACATTGCGGAGAACCACCCCGACATTACCGACAGCCTCCGCGATAAAAAGGTACTTACCCCCGAGAATGAGGAAAAGCTAAAGACCGTCCTCACCGACTTTATCGCGTCGTTTGTAAAGGGGCTGTAAGAGGGGGATGCGCGTTGGGTCAAGACCCGGCGCGGCGACCCGGAAGGAGAATATTATGCTGATTATGGACAGCGAGGGGAAATGCCTCGCGGATATACAGTGCTTACAGATCCATAAGAATATCGGCGCGAAAGCGGGACAAAAGTGGTCGATCGCGGGCTATACGCTCCATTTGGCGGAGTCGACGCTCGGCGCGAGTATCGTCTTGGGTACTTACGCCGACGAGGACGACGCGAGGGCGGAGCTCGACCGCGTGGCGGCGTTTTTTGAGGAGAACCCCGGGAGAGTCTATCGGTTTATGAAATAAGACAGCCCCCGCGCGGCTCGGCGAGAGCCGAGGCGGGAAAGGGGATCTCGGGCGGACGGCTCGCGCGTGAAAGCGCACGCCTTCCCCAAAAAAATAAAAGCAACACCGCTTTATCGCCGGGATGAAAGGAACAGGTTATTTAGATCATGAAAAAAGCAGCGTTCGTTTTAAGCATTATATCCATCAGTCTCTCCGTTCTTACGGTTTTTATCGCGGCGGCGCTTTTCCTTCGCCAAAAGGTCGTTTATATCGACAGTAACTGTTAAACGAAGGATCACAAACCTCCCGAAAAGGAAAGGAATGGGCATCAAGCTATGGCAACGGGTAATATGAAGGACATCAAGCGGCGGATCAGAAGCGTCGGCTCAACGCGCCAGATCACAAAGGCGATGGAGCTAGTCGCCTCGTCTAAGCTTCGCCGCGCGAAAATGCGCGCGGAGGCGGCGCGTCCTTACTTTGAGGCGCAGTATGAGCTGCTCTCGGAGATCGCCTCGGTCAAGAAGGATTTTACGACCGTTTTTACCGAGGAGCGCCCGATCCGGCGTAAGCTTTTTATCGTGATCGCGGGCGACCGCGGTCTCGCGGGCGGGTATAACTCAAACGTTTTAAAGGCGGCGACCGCCGCCCACCGCGACGACGCGGATAAGCCCGAGATCATCGCGATCGGGCGTAAGTCGGTCGAATATTTTGAAAAGCGCGGATATCCGATCACGGCGCGGTTCCCTTACCTCGCCGAGCGCGTAAAGACCGCCGACTGCGCGAATATCGCCGACATCGTTACGAGCCGCTTTGTTAGCGGCGAGATCGACGAAGTAACGCTCTTTTATACGGCGTTCGTCTCTCCGCTCGTCCAAAACCCGGAGGAGATCAAGCTACTCCCGATCTCTAACCTCGGGACGGGGACGGGCGAGGATAACGGGCTGATCCATTATGACCCCTCGCCCGAGGCGGTCTTTAACCGGATCGTCCCTAAATTTATCATGAGCCTGCTGACCTGTGGCGTGGTCGAATCCTACGCCTCGGAGCAGGGCGCGCGGCGCACCGCAATGGAAAGCGCGACCGACAACGCGGATCAGATGATCTCAAACCTGTCGCTCATTTATAATCGCGCGCGCCAGGAGAAGATCACGAACGAGATCAACGAGATCGTATCGGGCGCGAACGCACTTTAATTACGAAAGGATTGGACAAGAAAGATGGCAGAAAAAAACATTGGAACCGTCGTTCAGATCATCGGCGCCGTCCTTGACATCAAGTTTCCGCCGAACTCTCTGCCGAACCTGTTGAACGCGATCGAGATCGACAATAACGGTCAGCGCCTTATTGTCGAGGTCGCCCAGCATATCGGCGACGACGTTGTCCGCTGTATCGCGATGGGAAGCTCGGACGGTCTCGTCCGCGGCATGAAGGCGGTCGATACGGGACATTCGATCACGGTTCCGGTCGGGAAGGAGACGCTCGGGCGGATCTTTAACCTACTCGGCGAGCCGGTAGATAACCTCCCGCCCCCCGAGACCGAGGAGCGTTGGGAGATCCACAGACAGCCGCCGACCTATGAGGAACAGGCGGCGTCCAATCAGGTCCTCGAGACCGGGATCAAGGTCGTCGATCTGATCGCCCCCTATCTAAAGGGCGGTAAGATCGGGCTTTTTGGCGGCGCGGGCGTCGGTAAGACGGTTCTTATCATGGAGCTGATCAATAACGTCGCCAAGCAGCACGGCGGTCTCTCGGTATTCACCGGCGTCGGCGAGCGTACCCGCGAGGGGAACGACCTCTATAACGAGATGAAGGAATCCGGCGTTATCAATAAGACCGCGCTCGTTTACGGTCAGATGAACGAGCCGCCGGGAGCGAGAATGAGAGTCGGGCTCTCGGGGCTGACGATGGCGGAGTACTTCCGCGACCGCGAGGGACAGGACGTACTTTTATTTATCGATAATATTTTCCGTTTCACTCAGGCGGGCTCCGAGGTATCGGCGCTCCTCGGGCGTATGCCGAGCGCGGTAGGGTATCAGCCGACGCTCGCGACCGAGATGGGCGCGTTACAGGAGCGGATCACCTCGACCGCCAAGGGCTCGATCACGTCGGTACAGGCGGTCTATGTCCCGGCGGACGACCTCACCGACCCCGCGCCGGCGACGACCTTCGCCCACCTCGACGCTAAGACGGTACTTTCGCGTAACATCGCCTCGATGGGTATCTATCCGGCGGTCGACCCGCTCGACAGTACGTCGCGTATCCTGACACCCGAGATCGTCGGACAGGAGCATTATGAGGTCGCCCGCGCGGTACAGTCCACCCTCCAGCGGTATAACGAATTACAGGATATTATCGCGATCCTCGGTATGGACGAACTCGACGATAACGATAAGCTCATCGTCGCCCGCGCGAGAAAGCTCCAGCGCTTCCTCTCCCAGCCCTTTAGCGTAGCGGAACAGTTCACGGGTATGGAAGGGAAGTATGTCCCGTTAAAGGAGACGATCCGCGGGTTTAAAGAGATCATCGAGGGGAAACACGACGACCTCCCCGAGTCGGCGTTCCTCTTTGTGGGGACGATCGACGAGGCTGTTGAAAAAGCGAAACAGCAGCAGTCCTAGAAAGGAGCGAAACGTCCATGACCCCGTTTAAATTACAGATCTTAACGCCGGACGGGATTTTTTACGACGGCGAGACCGATAACGTCATCGTAAGGACGACGGTCGGCGATAAGGGGATCCTCGCGCGTCACGAGCCTTATGTCGCGGCGCTCCCGATCGGGAAGATCAAGGTACGGATCGACGGAAAGTTTCGTTTCGGGGCGATCTCGACCGGGATCATTAAGGTAAGTAAGGAAAAAACCGTTATTTTAGCCCAAAGCTGTGAATGGGCGGACGAGATCAACCTTGACCGCGCGGAGAAGGCGAAGGAGACGGCGGAGCAGAATATGGCGAAGGCGCGGGAGACCGCGTCGGAGCAGGAGCTCGCCGTCGCGGAGTATAAGCTCAAGCGCGCGCTCAATCGGATCGAGACCTCAAAGCTAAGATAACGCGGAGAGATGATAAAAGCGGAGACCTCACGGTCTCCGCTTTTTGTGTGGAAGAGACGCGAGAAAAACAGAGAAATATTTTTATGTGGGGACGCTGTCCTCGCAAGCAGGATGCTTGCAGGTGAACGCCCCAAGCGCCGCACGGACGCGGCGCAAGCAAAGCGTTCACCCAGACCCGTCTGCGACCCTTTGAAAAGGGTCGACCTAAACTTTTGTATTGCTTTTTATAGTTTATCTATAATAAAAATTACGCGATATTCGACAATTATTTCGAGTATCGCGTTTTTATTTTGGGAAGGAGTACTTGCGGGTCGCTTTGGGCGGCTAGAGGCGTTGCCTTAACTTATCGTTTCAATTTTTTTCAACCATAGGTTGGATTTATCCCCTGTTTATCAAACACTTATTCTATTGCCTTTGACTTGAAATGATGTTATAATATTTACAGATCGATCTAAAATATAATTCATAAGGAGAGAGCATATGAAGATCATGATTGATAAACAGATCGCGCTTTTTCGTAAGCGAGCCGGATTAACGCAGGAGCAGTTAGCCGAAAAATTAGGGGTATCCGGTCAGGCTGTCTCAAAATGGGAATCGGCTCAATGCTGCCCCGATATTGCTTTACTGCCCGATTTAGCCGCCTGCTTTCACGTCAGCGTCGACGAGCTTTTGGGCGTATACGCGGAAAAAAACGATGATCGATCACGACTTGCCGAGCATATGATCGAAATGTCTCTTTTATCTTGGAAATGCGGTCTGCTTTCCTTGGTCGAATACGCGGAGAAGGTCACCGAATTTCCTTTTTTAAAAACGGCGGTAAACATCATCGTTACCGAGGATCATAATGCTGAGACCTCCGAAGAGATCCTTCGTGCGGCGGCGGGCGACGATCCCGTTAAGCGGCTCGTTTCGGATTGTGTATCGGTGTTGGACAAAGGTGTAACGACGGCTTCGATGATCCAAATTTTGGAAAGCAGATTGTCACATCGGGAAATGGTTTGTTTAAAAATAAAACGTCCCGATCTTTTTCTAATCTAGCGCACGGCAATACCTCTAGCCGCACGGCGTTCCTTCCCAAAACAAAAAGTCTGTGCAGTTTGTCAAGTTTATGAAAAACCGACGAATTGTACAGACTTTTTATTTTCGGAAAAAGTTAAAAAGCAATATTAAAGTTTAGGTCGTACTATTTCGCGACATGAATGTGTACAAAAATTTAAACAAAATCTTAAATTTAAGGATTTTGTTTAAATTTTTGTCTACACATTCGGAGCGAAATAGTACAAGCCTTATTCAAAGGCTTGTGGGGCGCGGGGCAAAGCCCCGCCTTTTATATATTCTCTTTTTCTCTTAATGCTCTCTAAACAATTTCTTCTCTTTCTTAATAAATTCTCTCTCAAAAATACCGATACTTCCGCCGCTTCGCGAACAGGAAGATCACCGAGATAGCACAGGCGAAGACCTCCGCCGCCGCGTTCGCGAGCCAGATCCCGTCGTCAAAGAGGAGCGGGAGGAGCAGGACTGCGCCCGACTGGAACACGAGCGTCCGCAGGAACGAGATCGCCGCCGAAACGCCCCCATTCCCGAGCGCCGTGAAAAAGGAGGAGGACTCGATATTGAACCCTGCCAAAAGAAAAGCGGAGGCGAAGAGCCGAAAGGCGCGGGTCGTCAGCGCGAAAAGCCCCGGGTCGTAGCCGACGAACATCCACGCGAGCGGGACGGCGAGAAGCTCGGCGAGCGCGGAGAGTTCGCCCGGGACGACGGTGGTCGAACGTTTTGAAAGCCGATTGCTTGGTCTTCAAAACAATGTCGATTTTTGTTACGTGAACGGGAAGGACAAAAAGACCTCGGACGGGAGTTACGACGGCTACTATAAATTCCGGGTCTTCCAATTCGTCGGGAAGACGCTCGGTGGGAAGTTACAGGCGGCGGTCGTACCCGAGGATTTTGACGTCACGAGCGACCTCCCGAGATACCTCCAAAATGGGAAGATCAGCCCGAGCATCACCAAGAGAGCGAGCGAGATCGCGACCGCGAAGATCGACGCTTACGGGAAGGTGACCGTGACCGCGAAGAAAAAAGCGGGGGAAGTACAGGTCGTCGTTTATGAGGTCAACGATAAGAAGCAGCTGGTATGTCTCGATGACGGCGGTCTTGGAGAGAAATACGAGATCTACCCCGTAGAAGCGTATGTAGGTGTGGAAATGGCGCCCTCCGGGATCACCTATACGACCGACATTTCAAAGCTTCAATGGATGGAGGAAGGTTACGGTTCGACTTTAAAGTCGAGCGATAAGGGCGGGATCACGCTCGCGCCGGGTGATACCGCGATCGTATATCTCGCGGATAAAAAGACGGGCGTTTCTCCTTCAGACTTAACGTATTTGGTCGATGACGACTTTGACACGTCGATCGCGACGATACCCTTAGTTCACTATAATGAGCTTATAGACGGGGAATATCTGTCGGGCTACGGTGTATATCTCAGCGACCTGTATACGGGGAAAAGTGATCAGCTGAGCGACGAGCTCCAAGCGTTGAAGACAGAGAAAGAGGAGAAGGAAAGCGAGCTTCGCGCGTTGACGACAGACGAGGATAAGGAGAAGAAAGAGGCGCTTACGGCGGAGATCAACGATCTCGACACACAGATATTCGTGAAAGAAAGTGAGTGTACGGCATATGAGACCGCGAACAAATCGGATCAAGCGCCGGATAAGAACAAATACGTTAGTTGCATTGAAATAGTCGCGGAAAGAGTCGGTAAGACGACGGTCACCGTCAATAGTCCGATCTCTGGGAAAAAGCTCAAGATCAAGGTCACCGTAAAGGCGAACGCGGAAGAATGATCCGCGCCCGAAAAAGCTCCGCGCCGTCCGACGAAGGAAAGCCCGTCGGACGGCGCGGGATACTTGACATCTCGATAAAAATATGTTATGATAATGGCGCGCGAGGGATCGCGCGTCATTATTTTTGATCGGGGGTGTTTTTATGATCGTGACGAACGCGTCCGACTTTCGCGAGGACGCTTATCGTATTTTAAAACAGACCGTTTTGTTTAACGAGCCGGTGAATATCAATACCGAGGACGGGAACGCGGTCTTGATCAGCGAGAGCGATTATAACGGAATGATCGAGACGCTCTTTTTATCCTCTTCGCCCGAATTAAAGGAAAAGATCGTTTCGGGTAAGAATACGCCGCTCGAGGAGTGTGTCCCCGAGAGCGAGGTCGATTGGTAAAATGTATAAGATCGTTTTTACCAAAACGGCGGTAAAGGACACGCAAAAGCTAAAGTCCGCCCGGCTCGACAAAAGCGCTAAGGCGCTGATAGACATCATTCGGGAAAATCCCTATCAAACGCCTCCGTCCTATGAAAAATTAGTCGGAGATATGAAGGGTTTATATTCCCGTCGGATCAATTATCAACATCGGCTCGTATATGAGATTTTTGAGGCGGAAAAGGTCATAAAGATCATCAGCCTATGGACGCACTATGAGCGATCGTGATCTCGACTTTACACGACAAAAATAAAACTCCGCGCCGTCCGACGAGGGAAAGCCCGTCGGACGGCGCGGAGCGGTTTTTTATTCTTCTTTTTGCGCGACCGCCGAAGCCCAAAAGGACAGTCACCGCACGGACAGCAAGGCACGGACGCAAGCGCCCAAAGCGACCCGCACGGTAGTCCTTCCCATAAAAAATAAACACAAAAGATCACGCGCTCTCGATCTCGCCCGTATAAAGCCCCTCGACCGAGATCGTTAAGAGATCAAAGTTATTCGTTAGGTCGAGGATCTCGCCGCCGTCCTCGCCCATCGTCGTCACCGTTGGGCGAAGGACGTTCTCGTTATGCGCCGAGACCGCGCCATAACGTCCGTCCGAGAGGCGGACGAGCGTCCCGATCGGGTAAGGGTTAAACGCGCGGAGAAAGGCGAGCGTGATCATATAGTCAAAATGCGTCCCACACGAGCCGAAGATATACTCCTCCGTCTCGGCGACCGACCACGGGGTACGATAGGGGCGGTTTGACGTGAGCGCGTCGAACACGTCGCAGATCGTTAAGACCCGCGCGATCCGCGGGATCTTTTCGCCGACGAGACCCGTCGGATAGCCCGAGCCGTCAAACTTCTCCTGATGAAACAGGACGCCCGAGAGGACATTGTCGCTGTATTCCCCGCTCTGCTTCAGGATATTATAGCCGATGAGGGGGTGTTTTTTGATCTCGTCAAATTCCTCGTTTGTGAGCTTCCCGGGCTTTATGATGATCTCGTGGTCGATGTTTGACTTCCCGATGTCGTGGAGAAGCCCCGCGATGACCGTCTCCTTCGTCTCCTCGGGGGTAAGCCCCAGCTCGCCGCAGACCGACGCCGCCATCATCGCCACGCGAAGACAATGCTTATAGGTATAATCGTCGTAATTTTGGAGCGCGATCATCTGATTTCCGAGGAAGGACGCGTCCTTGGCGATGTCGCCGATGATGTCGCCCGCGATCCGATCGACCTTTTGGACGGCGGAGTGAGAAAGCTCTTTGATCTCCTCGTTACAGTCAAAAATTTCGTCGAGGTCGGTGAGGGCACAGCTGATCCGCTGTTTTTGGCGAAGCTCCTCGGGCGTGGCGTTTTTGACGACCTTCGTCCCTGTCTCGTCCCCGCCGACGATCTTGACGCTCTTGATCCCCTTCGCGCGGAGTAGGGCGATCAGCTCGGCGGTCAGGATCGTCCCCTTGGGGACGAGCGTCCCATAGTCGCGTCCCGTCGACGAATCGACGTTCGCGTAAAGCTGCATTCCCTCTTTTAACCTGTCCGTCGATACAATGATCATAGCCGCGTTCCTTTCTCAATATAAATACTTTTTATTATTTTAACATAATAAAACGAAGTTGTCAACCAAAACCCGCGCCTTTTCCTTATCGTTCTCGCGTTTTTTCTTGACAATTCCCGCGAGATCGGCTATAATTATCGGAAAGAAGGAAAAACAAGATGATATTTTAAAATTTTAGCAATTTGTAAAACCAAATATTGATTTTCGCTTCCTTTTTGCAAAAAAGGAAGTGGGGGTGCGGGGGCGACAGGAAGTCGCGTAGCAAGCGCCCCAAGCGCCGCACGGATGCGGCGCAAGACAAAGCGCTTGCGACAGAAAGCCCCTGCCTTAAATTTTCTTCTTGTTCTCTTTTCATCTCTTAAGGAAGGGTTCGATCTCTATGAAACTGATGTTTGCGTCCGATCTTCACGGTTCGGCGAGCGCGTGTCAAAAGATGCTCGCGGCGTATCGCGCCGAGAAGGCGGAACGCCTCGTCCTCCTCGGCGACCTCTTATATCACGGTCCGCGAAACGACCTCCCCGACGGGTACGCGCCGAAGGAGGTGATCCGCCAACTCAACGCGGCGAAAAACGAGCTTTTTTGCGTTCGCGGGAATTGCGATACCGAGGTGGATCAGATGGTGCTCGACTTTCCGATCCTCGCCGAGAGCGCGCTGATCCTCACGGACGGGATCACCCTTTATCTCTCTCACGGACATCATATCGATCCCGCTTCGCCTCCGCCGCTAAAGGACGGGGACGTCCTCGTTGGCGGGCATACCCACCTTTTCGGCGCGGATCGGATCGGGGGAAATCACCGATTAAACGACGGATCGGTCGCCCTCCCCAAGGGCGGAAATCCGCCGACCTATCTTGTCTACGAGGAGCGGGTCTTTCTCTGGAAAACGCTCGAGGGCGAGGAGGTATCGCGCCTTCGGTTGGACGAATAAGCCAAATCGGCGGAACGGCGAAATTTCGCCGTTCTTTTTTTACTCCTCCCCGCATAAAAATAGGACAAACGGAGAGAAGGAGCGGCGGAATGGACGAGGAGAAAAAAGCGCTTTTATCCGAGCTGAGGCTGATCCGGGACAAGCTCAAAAAACAGGAGCAGCTTTTTGATCTCGCGACGGACGGCGAGGAGATCGAGGCGCTCATCTATGAGGGGAAGGCTCTCTCGCTCCGCTATTCGCGGCTTTTAAGGCGGGCGAGAGAGCTCGGGATAAAAGGGGATTCTTTTTAAGTTCTGTTTGCCTTATCGCCCAAAAGCCACAAGGTCGAAATATATGATCCTGTGTGAAAAGCAATATTGATTTTTGCTTCTTTTTGGCACAAAAAGAAGTGGGGGTGCGGGGGCAACGTCCCCGCAAAATATATCTTTTTTCTCTAATGATCTTTTTATCTCTATTTCACGACCTTTTCGCAATTGTGTAAACCCACCGCCGCTCTCCGCTTTCTTACGACCTGACAGGCAGTAAGGTCGAAATCAAAAGAAAAGTAACAATGGGTATAAAGGATTCCAAAGGGAATTATTCCCTTTGGTGGGGGCTTCGGGGGCAAAGCCCCCGCTCTTGTCATCATAAATTATCTCTTCCTTTTGGCACAAAAAGAAGCAGGGGTTTCGGGGGCAAAGCCCCCGCTAAATAATATATTTTTCTCTAATAATCTTCTCGGCTCTCTCAAAGAAAGAAAGGACGGAACAAAAATGGCGGAATGGATCTTTTTAGCGGCGACGGCGCTGATCGTGACGGAGCTTTACGCGCGGACGAAGCGCCCGAAGCGGTACGCCGTCTTAAACGGCTTACTCGGGGTCGCGGCGCTTCTCGGCTTCGCGCTTTTGACCGAGGACGCGCCGACGGTGAATTCCTTCGGCGCGGCGCTCTCGGCGATCCTCGGCGTACCCGGCGCGGCGCTCTATCGGGCGCTCCCCCTATTACTGTGACCGCACAGGGAAAGGAAGAAACGAAAAAATGACGACCGTAACGATCGGGCGCTATCCGACCGCCCCGCGCCCGGGGGAGCTTCCCTTCGATAAAGAAGCTCCCCCGACAGCGGAGGAGCGGGCGGCTCTCGCGCCTTCACAAAAAGAAAAAGAACAAGAAAAAGAACCCGAAAAAGAAGCGCAAACGCAAACGGCGCAGACCGAGACCGAGACCGAGACCGAGACGGCGCGGGAGGTGCGCGTTTTTTCCGCGCCGAGCGCCGTCCGCCGCCGTCTCCCGCTCCGCGCGGTGTTCGCCGTTCGGCTTCTCCTCGCGGCGGGGGCGG
>JAMPCH010000041.1 GCA_023666265.1 Roseburia sp. | reverse complement strand
CTTACGGCTTCCTTGCCTATTTGCCGAGGCACAAACAACGGGTTTGAAAAATCTTCGATTTTTCAAACTTTTTTCTTCCTTTTTTAATTGATGAGGTCGTCGATATAAACGCTGATCCGCTCGACGGGTAGCCCCGTCTGTTCCTCGACGACGAATTGGAGCTTATGTCGGATACTGTCCGTGACGGCTGCGGCGTTCGTCCCGTAGACGACCGAGATATGGAGAGAGATTTGGATCTTACCGCGACCGATGTCGACCGAAACGCCCTTCCCCGCGCCGTAGAGCTTTTTCACGAGCGGGACGCGGGAAAAGAGCGCCTCCGCGCGGTTCGCCGCGTTCAGCGCCGCGACCCCGAAGCAGGAGGTGACCGTCTCGCTCACGAGCGTGTCAAAAAATTCCTTTGAATAGCGGATCCCGCCGCAATGATTCTGTACGATTAGCATAGAATGACCGTTCCTTTCCCGTGGGCAATACATTTAAATCCTATTATACACGATTTTGAGGGAAATTTCAAGAGCGAATAAGACAAAAGCGGAAAATGTTTCCGTACTCTTACGCGAAACGGGCGGGTCGCGCTCCTTCCCAAAAAGGAAAAAAGCGGGAAATCGGCGGGAGAGATCGGGGCGGCGGGGGAGCAGACCTGTCATAAAGAATAAAAATAAGGGCGGGGAAGCGGGCGTTTTCGTCGTTTCGGCACAAAATCGGCGGACGGGTATTGACATTTTTCGGGAAGTGTGATAAAATAGAACACGATATTAGAGAGAATACCCCATTTGGGAGAGATATTCCGTTTTGGGGCTTTTACGCGGCGCGTGAGAGCCATATCCGGGCAGGATCGGGAGAGAAGCATATGTTTATGTATATCCTCATGCTTGCCGCCTCGGTCATTCTCGGCGTGATCCTCTGTGGGAAACGCTACGGAACGGTCGGAAGGGCGGTTTATTGCGCTGTCGGGGCGATCGCGTTCATCGTGATCTCGGCGACGCGTTTTGAGGTCGGGTACGACTTTAACCTTTATTCGGGGAAGTATCTTGACCTTCAATGGCTCGACATTACCGAGTTTATGTCTTATGATTGGGAGAAGGGTTTTTCGCTTCCCTTATTCGCGTTGAGCCAGCTTTTTGAGGAATATTACACGGTCATCGTCTATACTTCTGTTATTACTTACGCGGCGGTTTTTTGGCTGATCTATAAGAATTCATCGGTTCCGTGGATCAGTGTGACCGCCTTTCTCTGTTTCGGCGTTTATTTTAACTCGCTATGCTTTATGCGTCAGATCATCGCGGGGCTGATCATCGCTTACGCGATGAAATACGCCGCCGATAAAAAGCCGATCTACTTTTTTATGCTGACGCTCGCGGCGGGTTCGTTCCATTGGTCGGCGCTGATCATGCTCGGGATCTATTTTTTGATGAAGATCCGCCCGGGCTGGATCTATCTCGGGATCATGACGGTCGGGAGCGTGGCGGCGTATATCTTTACGCCGCAGATCATGCAGTGGGCATATGAGAGCGCGCCCTTTTACAGCGGAAAATATCGCGTGGAGGGAGAAGGGCTTCCACCGCATTGTACGATCATTTTCGGGATCTTGTTCCTTGCGGCGTTCCTGCTGAGGAAGCGGCTTATGGAGCGTAATCCCGCGAACGCGATGTATATCAATCTTTTGATGTTCTCGGTGACCTTTGAGTTGCTCGGGATGCGGCATAATATTTTGGCGCGGTTCTCGCTTTTGACCTATCTCCCGCCGTTCCTTTATCTGATGCCCGATCTGGTGCTTTCGGCGCGGGATCTGATCAACGACTTTTTTGAGGACACGGGAAAGCGCGATCTCGCGAAGATCGGCGCGGCGGCGGTCGGCTCGGTCTACGCCCTCGGCTGTTTCCTTTATTTAATGTCGATCAACTACAACGGGACGATCCCGTATGTATCGCAGTTTGATCGTCCCTATGAGATCTTCGCCGTACCGAGCGCGGAGGAAGCGGAGATAAGCGAGCTGGAGGAATCTGAAGAAGTGCCGACGGAAGCGGAGACGGGAACGGGCGATGCGTCCGAGGAGACCGAATCCGACGAAGCGGCGCTCGAAAGAGAGATCTTGGATCAGATCGAGCTTTGGGACTGATCGGGAAGGATATTTTCGCGAAAGGGGGGATCGGAGAGATGGACGAAAGAATGGACGGGATCGTCTCGGAGCGCGAGGGACGCGCGGATACGAGGAACGGAAAAGCTTCCCCAAAAAAGGCGAAGCCCGTTTACGGCGCTTTAGAGTATATCGCGATCACGTTTTTGGTGACCCACGCGTTTTCGTCGCTTCTCTTTGAGGAACGAATGACGGGCGTACCGATCGAGATCTATCGGGCGCTTTTGACCCTCTCTTGTATCGCCGCCTGGCTTTGGTGTTCGTTCCGTTGCGGGACGCGGGGGAAATGGGGATTTCTCATTTACGCGGGGGCGTTTTGGATCTTACCGCAGATCGCGTCTTGGCTCGCGAACGAAGGACCCGAGGCGTTTCGCTTCAGTCTTACGATGTACCTCTTTTCGGAGCTTTCGCTCTATTATTCGACCGCGCCCTTGGAGAAGCTGTTCGGGTGGCTGACGGGGAATACGATGGTGAGCTGTTTTGTCGCTTTCGCGGTGTGCGGGGGAGCGTATGCTTGCGGATGGTTGGCGAAGAGGGGGAGGAAAGGATCATTAAAGAAATAATACAGTAATAATTGAAATTCTACATTAACAGATATAGGAAAAACAAACAGATGATATGGAGCATATATGAAAGTTGGATTTGTAATTTTAACCTTGAATTCCGAAAGAGTAATCAAAGCCTGTTTGGAATCGGTAATTGGAATAACAAGTGTGGATTCGCATATAGTTGTCGTTGATAACGGAAGTACTGACACTACGAAAGAGATTATCTCAAGCGTGATTCTAAAAGATAATACAACTTTAAAACTGATTTGTCATGATAAAGATATGGGTATTTCGGTTTCGCGTAACGACGGTATAAAATATATCAGAAAATTTGATCCCGAATATTATTGTATTTTAGATAGTGATACAGTAATATCCGAGTCGGCGTTAAATATCCTTATTGATGAAATGAACACACATAAGGAGTATGGCTTAATCGGTCCAAAAATGGCTACATCAAGCGGTGTGGTTCAGATGTCGGCGAGATCCTTTCCGACTTTTTTTGAAAAAATATGTAAGGGAATACCTTTAAGTTCAATTCAAAAAATAGGAGAAAGAATCGAGAATCAAGCGCGTGAAGAGGTAAATGCTATAAGCTGTGAGGTCGATTACATAATGGGTGCTTGTTGGCTTATACGTCCTACTGCTCTAGATCAAGTGGGGGGATGGGATGAAAAAATTTTTTACGGACCTGACGATGCGGAATATTGCATAAGAATGTGGAAAAACGGATATTCGGTCGCTTATTGCGAGAAAGCTCAAATTATTCATGAATGGCAGCGATTGAGTAAGCGAAAGTTGTTCAGCAAAGTTAATCTTGAACACATTAAGGGACTTTTGTATATGTTTAAAAAACACAGTTATTTTTTCTCGACAAAAAGATTAAAAAAAAGTTTTCCGCTTTTAAATAGGGAGGGCAAAATCAGATGAGGCTGTTTTTGTAATTTCGCATTTAAATCTGAGCGCGATAGGGTTTCGTACGAAAATAGAAATTTTACAAGAAACTCGGAGTGGAATACTCTGTTTATTTTTACTTAAAGCGAGAGGAAAGTATGATCATTACAAAAACACCGTTCCGAATGTCCTTTTTTGGGGGCGGGACGGATATGCCGGATTTTTTTAAAGAAAACGGAGGCGCGGTCTTATCGACCACCTTTGATAAATATTGTTACGTAAATGTAAGGCATTTACCTCGTTTTTTTGAATACTCGTCGGAGCTTTCCTACTCGAAAACCGAAAGAATTACCGATATAGAAGACATAAAGCATCCCGCGATCCGTAACGCGATGAAATATCTCGATATGCACGAGATCAGGCTTACATATGAAGCAGATCTGCCCGCGCGTTCGGGGCTTGGGACAAGCAGTTCGTTCGCCGTTGGAATGCTGAATGCGTTTTACGCGCTGAAAGGGAAATATGCCGATAAGAAAAAACTGGCTGATGATGCGATCTACTTGGAACGAGAGCTTTGTTCGGAGGCGGGCGGCTGGCAGGATCAGATCGCCGCTTCCTTCGGCGGATTTAATAGAATCAATTTTAACGCGAATGGGTATGACGTATTCCCGATCATTATTTCACCCGAAAGAAAAAAACGCTTAAACGATAATTTATTGATGTATTTTACCGGGTTTACGCGTTTTTCCTCTGAAATTCAAAGGGTAAACAATATTACCGCCGAGGAAAAGAGAGTACAGTTAAGGGAAATGCTTACGCTCGTTGATGAGGCGGAAGGGGTCTTGATCGATAAAAGCAAGGATCTCGACGATTTCGGGAGGCTGTTGGATAAAACGTGGAAGCTGAAACGCGGAACGGGTTCAAAAATTTCTACGGATAATATTGATATGCTTTATGAAAAGGCAATATCTGCGGGGGCGCTCGGAGGGAAGCTTTTAGGCGCGGGCGGAGGAGGTTTTTTTGTCTTTTATGTTCAGCCGGAAAAGCAAGAGGCTGTCCGAAAAATTATGAGCGGGCTTATGCATGTGCCGTTTGAATTTGAAAATGGCGGAACGCGCGTAGTTTATTATTCGCCCGAAGTTTATATTCCCAAAGAATAGGGGCAGTGAAAAAATGAAAGCGGTAATTATGGCCGGCGGTAAAGGAACAAGGATCGCGCAGGTAGCCGGAAATATTCCCAAGCCAATGCTTAAAATCGGCGACAAGCCTATCCTTGAGCATGAGATCAACTGTCTAAGGACACAGGGGTTTACCGATATAATTCTGACAGTAGGGCATCTTGGCGATATTATAAAGCAATATTTCGGCAACGGGGAAAAATACGGCGTAAAGATTGAATATTTTTATGAAACGGAACCGCTCGGAAACGCCGGGGCACTTTTTAAGATCAAAAATATGCTGACGGAGGATTTCTTGTTATTGAACGGCGATGTGATATTCGACGTCGATTTTACCCGTTTCGTTCAATATCATCGTGAAAAGGGCGGCTTGGTCACGCTCTTTACTCATCCGAATAATCACCCTTATGACAGTTGCCTGATCGAAACCGACGAGAATCGCGCCGTAACAAAGTGGAGCGCGAAGGAGGATCATCGCGGAGAATATTATAAAAATCGGGTAAACGCGGGACTTCATATTATTTCGCCTAAAATCCTCGATACCGAGGTCAACACCGAAAAAATCGATCTGGACAGACAGCTTTTAAAACCGCTCGCGGGAAGCGGGAAAATGTTTGCGTACGACAGCCCCGAGTATGTTCGCGATATGGGAACTCCCGAGAGGTACGAACAGGTGTGCGAGGATTTTTTAAACGGGAAGGTCAGCGCACAAAATTTAAGAAATAAGAGAAGGGCAATTTTTCTCGATCGAGACGGTACGATAAATAAGTATGTCGGCTTTCTCACAAAATTGGATGATTTTGAGCTGATGGACGGCGTTCCCGAGGCGATAAGATCGATCAATCGTTCCTCTTATCTTGCGGTCGTTATAACAAATCAGCCGGTTATCGCGCGCGGAGAGATCACGCTCGGCGAGCTTGAAAAAATACATCAAAAAATGGAAACGCTGTTGGGAAAAGAAGGAGCATACTTGGACGGGATCTATTATTGTCCGCACCATCCGGACAAAGGCTTTCCCGGCGAGCGCCCCGAATATAAGATCGAATGTGATTGCCGAAAACCGAAGGCGGGAATGCTGATGAAAGCCGCCGAGGATCTGAATATCGATCTGAAAAATTCTTTTATGGTCGGCGACGGGGAGCATGACGTCGGAGCGGGTAAAAGCGCCGGCTGTAAAACGGTTTTGATCGGCGATTTCCTTGATGATTATGGGCAGGATCTAACTTTTGATACATTACTTGAATTTACAGAAAAATTTGTCGGAGGGAAAGAAAATGATTAACGAAAAGCATATTGATCTATTAACGAACAGATACCCTGTTTTGGAAAAAAATCGTCGAGAGATCATTGACGCGTACTTGATTCTTGAGGAATGTTTTTTGAGCGGGGGAAAGCTTTTGATCGCCGGTAACGGGGGTTCTGCGGCGGATTCGGAGCATATGGTGGGAGAACTCATGAAAGGGTTTAAGCTACCGAGGAAAATTGATCCCGACTTTTCGGAGAAGCTTATTTCGATCGACGGCGTACTTGGGAAAAGTCTTTCGGAGCATTTGCAGGGCGCGCTTCCGGCAATCGCTTTGGACGGTCATTGCGCGCTTACGACCGCTTATATGAACGACTGCGATCCGCTTCTTTGTTTCGCACAGCAGGTGAACGGTTACGGAAAAGAGGGCGACATCTTTCTCGGAATCTCGACCTCGGGTAACAGCAAAAATATATTGTATGCCGCGATCACCGCAAGGGCAAAAGGAATGAAGGTGATCGGTCTCACAGGTGACAAAGAGAGTAAGTTATCCGAAATTTCCGATGTTTGTGTGAAAGTTCCTCAAAATGAAACGTATATGATCCAAGAACTGCATCTGCCGATTTATCATTGTTTATGTTTGATGCTGGAGGAGAGGTTTTTCTCAAACGGAGAATGATAAGAAGCAACGATGATGAAAATATTGCGGGACGCTAATTATATGCATTTTAACATTGAAGAAAATGAGTAAGACTGTTGAAATTATAGAATCTGTGTCTCTGATGACAACCGTTTATAAATTCGGGAGCAAGGGAGGAATTTAATGAATACAGTCTATATAATGTCCAATAAATTCGCGCCGGGTCATTTTTCGCATATGGAAGCGTATTATCGGCTTTTTTCTGTATGTAATTATAGTGTTCAGCTATTTGTGGATAGAAATTATTCTGAGTTTTTAAAAGAAGCGGGGGATTATAATTTTCATTATACGGATGAGGACGTAAAAATCCCCGATATTTTATTTATTTTTAATTTATCCATAGAGGATCATAAAATCGTTAAGAAGTTTAAATCGGCGAATCCTTCAATGAAAACATTTTTTGTTTATCATGAGCCGTGGCTTGGTTATTCTAAGTGGTTCACGGATATGATTCGTCAAAATGAATCGCTTAAGGATAGCATAAGAGCATATGGGCGTTGGGTCTTTGTAAAAGACGTCCTTCGTAAGTCGGAAAGGATCATTCTTCCTTCCGATATGGCATGTGAATATTATAAGCGAAATTGTATTAAGTACAATCCTAATTATACATTTTTTCCTCTCGTGTTTACCGATGAGGCGAAGGATTTTCAAGCCTATAAAAAGGAATATTTCTCTTTTATAGCGACCGCGTCGGAGTCCAAAAATTTTGAGTTGTTTGTAAAATACATAAAACATCGCGCCGAGAATGACGAACAAGCGCTGTTTCAGATCGTCACAAGATCGGATATTTCCGGCTTTATAGATAATTCTCTAAAAAAACTCGTCGACGAAAAACGTCTGATCCTAAAATATGGGAAGCCGTTATCAAACGCGGAGATCAACGAGGCGTACGCGAGGTCGAATTGTACTTGGCTGTTATATAAGCGCTCTACCCAAAGCGGCGTTTTGTGTAAATCATTCATGTTTGGCGCGCCGGGAATAGCGTCCGATCTCGGAAGCTTTGGCGAGTTTATAGACGGAAGAAACGGGATCATCCTCGGCGACAATTACAATTTTCAAGATATCGATAAGGCGTATGACAAAATAAAGTCCGAAAACTCCGAATATTCCAAGGGAGCGAGAGAAACCTTTTTAAAAGCATTCTGTTGGGAAAATAAAATCAATGAATTTAAAGAAATTATATCAGAAATATAAAAGGATGGATTGCATTGCTCGTTTATTATTCAATTTTAGGTTTTTTGATTTTTGGCGGATTGTTAAAAAGCCGATTTAGCCGGAAATTAAAAATTTCCGAGAATTTTATCGTTGCGGTTTCCGTTATCTTATTGTTTGTTTTCGCGGCGTTAAGAAGTATCGAGGTCGGCGCGGATACGAGACAATATTGCAGTCATTTTATTTCCATACAACACACAAGCTGGTATCATCTTAATGATTATTCACACTATATATGGGGAGATATAGAGGGGGGATATAAGGTCTATAATAAGCTGTTGTCGGTTTTTGAATCTCCTCAGACGATCACGATCGCCAATAGTTTTTTGCAAATATTGTTGATCTCCATTCTTATTTTTCGCGACTCAAAGAATAAGTGGCTAAGCGTATTTATTTATTTTACATTTTGTTTTTATCAGACCGCTTTAAATCTTGCACCAAGTTCATTTGTTTCTTACTTTATATATTTATCGTTCCCGTTTATTAAAAATAAGAGGCTAGTGTCTTTTTTACTGTTTATCTTAATTGGAATGTCGTTTCATACGTCCGCGATTTTCTTCCTGCCGTTGTACTTTTTATACAAGATCAAGCTTACGCCTAAAAGGATCGTCGCTGTGATTTTAATAAGCTTTGTGGCTCTTATGGGTTATTCCGTGATTTTGAGATTAATCATGTTAGTCATTCCCGCGAAATATCTTGTGTATATTTCTCCCGATAAAGAGCATGTTCAAATGACGATCGAACTGGCGGTTTACGCCGTTCAGCTGTTGGCAATCCTGTTTTGTTTTATGCTTTTACCGTCCAATAAAAGAAAGTCATTCGTGTCGGAAAATTCCTTGGTTTTTTGGGTATTTTTGTATGAAACAATCCTCTATATGTTTTCTACTCAGGTTGCCGCGTTTTCAAGAGGCGCGTTCCTTTTTTCACCGTATACGATTATTATCATTCCTCAAATTCTTGACGGTATTGAGGATACGAAAAGGAAACGTTTTGGGACGTCGTGTATTGTTTTATATTGTATAATTATATACATTGTAAGGGTGCTGAATAATAATGTCGGCACTACTATGCCGTATGAATTTTTCTTTAACAGCTGGTCTTAGAAAATAACAGTTAATTAAATAGGAGCAAATTTCAGATGAAAAAAGTCGCGATTGTAACCTTATTTCATGGCAATTATAATTTTGGCGGACAACTTCAAGCATATGCGCTACAAAAGGTAATCGCCGGTTATGGAATAGAATGTGAAGTGGTGAATTATCACCCGCGAAACAAATACAAAAGAATAAGGGTTTTAAAATTTTCCGTTGTTATATTTAGATTTTATCATAAGGCGCAATTTAAAATCCATGTTCTAACTTCAAAAAAATTAAAACAGGATTTTAAAAAGAAGTCGGAATTATTTGAATCGTTTATGAGAGAAATCCCTCAGACAAAAGAGTACTGTGACGATATGTTATCCGACATAAAAGATCGGTATGATTATTGGATATCTGGGAGCGACCAAGTGTGGAATCCTGAAATTTTTTACGGCGCTCCTTTGTACTTATTAAAAGGTGTTCAGGGAAAAAAAATATCCTATGCCGCAAGTTCTTCTAATGCGTATTATAATAAAAAACAGACTGAGGAGTTGAAGATTTCGCTATCGGATTTTACCGCGCTTTCGTGTCGTGAAGAAGCATTAACAAACGCGATACATCGAGTAACCGAAAAAGAAGTGTTCACCGTTTTGGATCCGACGCTCTTGCCGGATTCCAAAGCATGGGATGAGTTATCGATCAAGCCCGATGTTGATGAAAAATATGCTTTTGTTTATTTGATTCATGCTTCCGACATAGCCAGAAAAAATATTTATTATTACTGTCATAAGCATAATTTAAAAATGATCATTGTACCCCACGCGCAAGGCTGGTATAAATCGGCGGAAGAGAAGTATTACGATATTCAAGCGACGGCGATCGGACCTAAAGAATGGATCGGATATATTAAATACGCCGAGATCGTTTTTACGGATTCTTTTCACGGTACAATATTTTCTGTCAACTATCACAAGAATTTTATCTCGTTTGAAAAACTTACAGGGAATGAAGAGGTCGATGTACAATCGAGAAAATACAGTATATTAAAACAACTAAGCTTGCTCGAAAGGTGTGTTCCGTATTCTTTTGATTTAGAAGATCGTATCGTAAAAACAGATATTGATTATTCTATGGCGGATAAGGTCATGAAGGAGCTCAGAACAAGCTCCGAAGATTTCTTAAAAAAAGCGTTGGATATTGAAGGGTAAGGGTGTATAAGAAAATGATCGATAAAATTATTCAAGAAGTGAGGGCTTGTACGGGGTGCGCGGCGTGTTATAATATCTGTCCGAATGAAGCCATAACAATAGAATTGACAGAAGGATTTTATCGACCGTCGATCGATCAGGGTAAGTGCGTTTCCTGTAAAAAATGCGTTAAGGTCTGTCCACAAAACAGAGATGTCGGCTCGTCTTTGTTTGAGACCCGGGCTTATGCGGCAAAAAATACGGACGCGCAATCGCGGATAAAAAGCACCTCCGGCGGCATTTTTCCCTTGATGGCTGAGTACATTCTGAATCTCGGAGGGGTTGTTTACGGGGTCGCGTTTAGCGAAAATTATCTCGCAAAACATATCAGAATTGAAAAAGAAGGCGATCTATCAAAAATCAGAGGATCGAAATATTTACAATCTTACGTCGGCGATACATATAAAAAATCAAGCTGGATTTAGAAGGAGGACGAGCGGTATTGTTTTCGGGTACGCCGTGTCAGTGCCACGCGCTTGCTTCTTTTTTAAATAAGCCTTATGATTCTCTGTATATTGCGGAAGTATTGTGTCATGGAGTCCCCAGCCCGGTTGTATGGCAGAATTATCTAAGATATAGAATGAAAAAAGCGAATACAGAAAAATATCCGATCGAATGTATTTTTAGAAGTAAGGATTCGTGCGAAAAGGCAAAGTGGGGAGACGAATATGTGACTATTCGGTTTGAGCATGAGAAGGAACCTTATCGGGCGAGCGCAATGCATGATCCGTATATGATGCTTTTTTGTCGCGCCGATGTAATATTAAACGATTCTTGTTATGAATGTAGGTATCGCGGTCTTGTCGCTCGGGATTATGCGGATATATCGACTGCGGATTTTTGGGGGATCGATAAGCTAAATCCGTCTTTTTGTGACGATAAGGGGATTTCGCTTGTACTTCTTCATAGTCAAAAAGGCGTTTTTTTATTTGATTCGATCAAGGCGCATTTAATTTTTACAGAGACCGACGCAAAAAAGGCATTGCCTCTTAACGGTTCGATAGTAAAGCCAACTAAAAGAAGGGGGGATCGACGAGTATTAAGAGCCTTGATCGATCCTCGGAAAAATTTTGGAAGAATTTATTATACATATTTACCGATCATATACTTACGAAAAGTAGTAAAAAGGTTAAAGAAAATAATCGGAAAGGGAAAGAATGAATAATAGCTCAAAATCTATTTTAAAAAATATCCTTTTCAGCTTTTCCGCTAATTTTATCTCTCTGATTTTAGGAGTGATCGCCACCTTTTTCTTTCCGAAATTTCTTGGGGTTGCGGAATTCGGCTACTATCAATTGTATATTTTTTATACGGGATACTTGGTGATAACCGCTCTCGGCTTCGCCGACGGCGTTCAGCTGAAAATTGCCGGAAAAAAATACGGCGAGCTGGATTTTAACGAACAAAATTCGTTGTTTTGGTTCTCTACGCTTACTCAGGTCTTTCTTTACGCCGTATTGATGATAGCGGTATTTATATTGATCGACGATGCGAATAAACGATTTGTATTGATCGCGGATTGCGTGGTCGGCTTGATCGCACATTCGAGATACTACTTGTATACTATTTTACAAGGCGTAAATCGATTAAAAGAATATTCACATATCATTATTACCGAGCGCTCCATTTCCATTGTCATCAGCATTATCGCCCTGATAATGGGGTTTAAGGATTTTAGGCTGATGATCGTTTTTGATGTGATCGGGCGGATCATCTCCTTTGTGATCGCCGTAAATTTTTGTAGGGAGATTGTTTTTAAGAAGCCGCATATGCCGTCGGGTCTGATTAAAAGCGTTTTAAAATATGTATCCTCCGGCTCTATGATCTTATTCGCGGTACAGACAAGCAGTATTGTGATCGGAATCAACCGTTTTGGGATCGAGAGAAAATGGGGCATTGAAGAATTCAGTAGGATCTCATTGGCGATCGCGCTGGCGAATATGGTTTTGCGCTGTGTGAATTCCATTTCCGTTGTAATGTTCCCCACGCTAAGAAACGTTGAGACTAAAAAGCTTCCGACCATTTATAAAAATATAAACGTCGCCTTAATGTCTTTGATCTTCGTAATGATGTGTTTTTTTAAGCCGATGTGTTATGTCATAGGCTTATGGCTGCCGCAATACGCCGATAGCTTGAAATATTCCGTATTATTGCTGCCGGTATGCGTTTATGAATGTAAATATTCCCTCCTAATCAATACAAATTTAAAAAATCTAAATAAGGAAAAGACCATCGGGCTTATAAACGGTGCGGCTGTGATCGCGTCGTTCGTGTTGGCGTTTATCAGCATTTTTTGCTTAAAAAACGTTGAATTGGCGGTGATCGGTATTTTGATCGCTTTAAGCGTCAGAAGCATTATCGGCGAGATCGTGATCGGGAAAATATTTCATATAAAGGTTGTTTCAAATATCGTCTATGAATTTATTTTGTCGATCGTGTTTATTATCGCGAATTATTACTGCCCAAATTGGGCTTTTGGATTTATATACGTCTTTTTTGTGGCGATATATATTTTTATCGAGCGAAAGGAAATCGGAAGTCTGTTTAAAAAAATACGCATCCGCCCCACCCCCGCCCCTTCCCCAAAAAATAACAAATAAAAAACAGGACGACCCAAGGATCGCCCTGTTTTATTTACTTTCTTACTCACACCTTCGGCATCTTCTCCATGCTCGCCTTCAGCTCGTCGTCCGTCGGGATATAGTCGCCCATCTCGCCGTCGTTGAACTTTTGATACGCGACCATATCGAAGTAGCCCGTACCCGTCAGACCGAAGAGGATCGTCTTTTCCTCGCCCGTCTCCTTGCACTTGAGCGCTTCGTCGATCGCCACGCGGATCGCGTGACTGCTCTCCGGGGCGGGGAGAATCCCCTCTACCCGCGCGAATTTTTGCGCCGCCTCAAAGACCGACGTCTGCTCGACCGAGCGCGCCTCCATGAGCTTGTCGTCGTAGAGCTGGGAGAGGATACTGCTCATACCGTGATAGCGAAGTCCGCCCGCGTGGTTCGGCGAGGGCATGAACGTGCTACCGAGCGTGTACATCTTCGCGAGCGGGCAGACCGCGCCCGTGTCGCAGAAGTCGTAGGCGTAAACGCCGCGCGTCAGCGAGGGGCAGGAGGCGGGCTCGACCGCGATAAAGCGGTAATCCGCCTCGCCGCGGAGCTTCTCGCCCATAAACGGCGAGAGAAGCCCGCCGAGGTTCGAGCCGCCGCCCGCGCAGCCGATGATGATGTCGGGCTTGATCCCGTATTTTTCACACGCGGTCTTGGTCTCGAGCCCGATCACCGTCTGGTGGAGGAGGACTTGGGACAGTACCGAGCCAAGGACATAGCGATAGCCCTCGTGGGTGACCGCCGCCTCGACCGCCTCGGAGATGGCGCAGCCGAGCGAGCCGCTCGTCCCCGGGAACTGCTCGAGCATCTTCCGCCCGACCTCGGTCGTATCGGAGGGCGAGGGGGTGACGTTCGCGCCGTAGGTCCGCATGACCTCGCGGCGGAACGGCTTCTGTTCATACGAGCATTTCACCATAAAGACCTTACAGTCCAGCCCGAAATACGCGCACGCCATCGAGAGCGCCGTTCCCCATTGCCCCGCGCCCGTCTCGGTCGTTACGCCCTTTAAGCCCTGCTTCTTCGCGTAATACGCTTGGGCGATCGCGCTGTTGAGCTTGTGGCTCCCCGAGGTGTTGTTCCCCTCGAATTTATAATAAATTTTCGCGGGGGTGTCGAGCGCCTTTTCGAGGAAGTAGGCGCGCACAAGCGGGGAAGGGCGGTACATCCGATAAAATTCGAGAATTTCGTCGGGAATATCGACGTAGGGGGTCGTATCGTCGAGCTCCTGCTTCGCGAGCTCGGTACAAAATACGCCGCTCAGCTCCTCGAGCGTCATCGGCTGATGCGTACCGGGGTTGAGGAGCGGCGCGGGCTTATTTTTCATATCCGCGCGAACGTTGTACCATTGCTTCGGGAGCTCGCTCTCCTCTAAATAGATTTTATAGGGTATCTTTTTTTCCATACGCTTCTGTTCCTTTCTTGACCGATTATTTATTTTTTGGGGAAGGCGCGAAAGCGCCCGTTTTTACTTCGCCGTTCGGGACTTTCCGAAACGTCTATGCCTCTATTTTACCACTTGTTCCTTAAAATGTCAACGCTTTCGCGTGATTTTTCTTTACTGTGATGAATTGCTTTTACTGGACTTGCGTCCGCTCCGCGCTGATCACCCCGGGGACTTTACGGATTTTCCCGATGAGCGCCCCGAGCTGTTCCGCGCTCGCGACCTCGACGGTGACGACGATATTCCCGTTCCCGTTTTTGAGCTGATTCGCCGAAACGTGGCGCATCGGGAAGCGTCCGCCCGTAATGACGGCGGTCACGTCCGCGAGCGCGGAGGAGATATTGTCGGTGATGATGTCGATCGTCGCGCTGTAATAAACGCTCGCGCCGGGCGCCGCCCACATCACGTTGATCCAGCGCTCCTTTTCCTGCGGGTCGGCGTTTACGACGTTGACGCAATCCTGTTTATGCACCGAAACGCCGTAGCCGCGCGTGATAAAGCCGATGATCCGATCGCCGGGAAGGGGATTACAGCATTTCGCGAATTTGATCAGACAGTTATCGATCCCCTCGACGATGACGCCGCTTCGCTGTTTTTGCTCGATCGTGCGGTTTAAGACGTCCTCGCCGTCGGGCGCGGGGGCGGCGTCGTCCCGACTCCTGTTATAAAGATCCTTGATCCGCTGCATGATCTTGGAGAGCTTGACCCCGCCGTAGCCGATCGCCGCGTAAAAGTCGTCGACATTGTCGAACCGCTGAGAGGCGGCGATGTCCTTTAAAAACTCGACCGTCGGGACGATATTCGCGCGGTGAAACTCCGCCTCGAGCGCGGCTAACCCCTCGGCGATATTTTCCTCGCGACATTCGCGCTTAAACCACGCACGGATTTTTCCCCGCGCCTCGCCCGTCTTCGCGATCTCGAGCCAGTTCCGATTCGGTCCGTAGGAAGGAGAGGAGGTCGTCAAGATTTCGACGATGTTCCCCGTTTTAAGCTCATAGTCAAAGCGTACCATACGTCCGCCGACCTTCGCCCCCGTCATTTTATTCCCGACTTGGGTATGGATCGCGTAGGCGAAGTCGATCACGGTCGACCCGAGCGGGAGCGTGATGACGTCCCCCTTCGGCGTAAAGACATATACGTCGTCGGGGGCGAGGTCGACCTTGATCGCGTCCGCGATCTGTTCGACGTCGTCGCCCTCCTGCTGCTGCTCGAGAATTTGTCGTATCCAGTCGAAGCGCTTTTCGCCCGCGCTCGTCCCCGTGATCCCCGCCTTATATTTCCAGTGCGCGGCGATCCCGTACTGCGCCGTGTTATGCATATCGACGGTACGAATTTGTACCTCAAAGGGGATCCCCTCGCGCCCGATGACCGTCGTATGGAGCGACTGATAGCGGTTCGGCTTTGGGGTAGCGATATAATCCTTAAAGCGATAGGGGATCGGCTTAAACATATCGTGAATGATCCCGAGGACGTTATAACATTGGATCACCGAGCGGACGATCACGCGGACGGCGTAAACGTCATAAATTTCGTCGAAGCTCTTTCCCTTAATATAAAGCTTTTTATAGATGCTGTATACGCTCTTGACGCGCCCCTCGATGATCGGCGGGGGGACGATGTCGCTGATCCTTTCGCCGATCCGCTCGCGGATCACGTCGATAAAGCTCGACCGCTCCTCCTTGTTTCGGCTCAAAAGCTCCTCGATCGTCTTAACGCCGTAGGGGTCGAGGATTTTAATGGAAATATCCTCCATCTCCTCCTTGACCGCGCTCATACCGAGGCGGTGAGCGATCGGGGCGTAAAAGTTCATATTTTCGAGCGCCTTTTTCCGCTGTTTCTCGGGCGGGCGAAACATGATCGTCCGCATATTATGGAGGCGGTCGGCGAGCTTTATGATGATCACGCGAATATCCTTTGACATCGCGATCAATATCTTACGGATATTCTCCGCCTGTTGCTCCTCCTTTGTATTGAGGGGGACTTGACCGATCTTCGTCACGCCGTCGACGAGGTTCGCGACCTCGGGGCTGAATTTCCGACTGATCGTCTCGAGGGTCGTATCGGTGTCCTCGACCACGTCATGGAGGAGCGCGGCGCAGATCGTGTCGGTATCCATACAATATTCGAGGAGGATACAGGCAACCGCGATCGGGTGGGTGATATACGGCTCGCCCGAGCTTCGCTTTACGCCCGCGTGCGCCTCGTCGGCGAACTCGTAAGCGGCGATGATCTTATCGAGATCGTACTGCTTCTCGGTGGCTTTTATTTTGTCGATCAGTACGTCGATCGTATAAAGCATAGCTTCTTTCTTCCTTTCCGCCGCGCCGGGCGTTTCATTTGTCATAGCGCGCGAGCGCTTCCCTCAGCCGTGCGCGGTACTCGTCGCGGACTTTTTTCGGCGAAAGCACCTCGACCCGATCCCCGAACTGAAACAGCCAGCCGAAGAGGATCGGACTGATCGTAACGACCTGACTGACCCGGAAGTATTCCTCGCCGTCGGCGGAGAGCGGAGCGTCGCGCCCGAATCGGTCGAGGATCACGCCCGAGAGCGAGTTATGGACGCGGAGCGTGACTCTTACGTCCTCGCCCGAATACATCCCAAAGCGCTTTTTGGTATATTCCGCCAGATCAAAATCCTTCGGCGGGTCGTTACGCGGGAGGTCGAGGACCTCGGTCCTCTCGATCTTATCGACGCGAAAGCTCGAGACCGCCTCATATTTCGGGTAATAGCCGACGAGGTAATAGTTATCCTCGCGCCAACAGAGCGCATAGGGCGAGACCTCGGAATAATTCCCGTCGTTGTGATATTTTTTCGTCTTTCGCCGATCGTAGTCAAAATAGAGGAATCGGATCTTCTTCTTTTCGCGGATCGCGCGCTGGATCGCGTCGATGTTATAATAGATTTGTTCGTTCCCGTTTTTGATCCGATCATAGACGACGACGTTGCGCTTCAGCTCCCCCGCGTCATAGCGGTTCGCGAGCGTCCCGAGCTTTTTTATCAGCTGGGCGGACTTACGCTCGGTGATAAAGCGGGAACAGGCGACCGCGTCCGCGAGGAGCTTTAGCTCGGGAAGCTCAAAATCCCGCGCGGCGAGATAATAGCCGGTCGCCCGCGCGTTCCCCGTTTTTTCGATGTCCATCCCATAGACGGTAAGCGTCTCGATGTCGCTGTAAAGGCTCTTTCGCTCGGCGGCGATCCCCGCGTCGCCGAGGCGGCGGGTCAGCTCGGGGATCGAGAGCGGGTGTTCCTCGTCCGTCTCATTCCGAAATATATCCGCGAGGACGAGAAGCTTACGCTTTTGGCTCGAATCTCTCGGCATAAGAACCCCCACCTTTCGTAAACGCGCCGCATCGCGCTCCTGCACTTAAAGAAAAAAATCAATCCTCGTCCCCGTCGTCGACCGCGTAGTCGTCGCCCGCACAGACCGCCTTTAAAAGCTTTTCGGAGAGCGACGAGATGAGGTTTTTATACTGGAGCTTATCCGCCCAGCCCTTAGGGAAGCCCTGTTCCCCGTAATACGCGCCCATCATCGCCGCCGTCATCGAGGCGCAGGTATCGCTCGCGCCGTCGTGGTTGGCGGCGAGCTGGATCGCGAAGCGCGGGCTCTCGTAATGGAGCGTCGCGCAATAGACCGAGATCGCGAGCGCCTCATACGCCTCAAAGCCATAGCCCATTTTTTTCACGGCGTCGAGCGGCTCGGTGTTCTCGTTATAGACGAGCTCGAGCGCGTATCGAAGCGTTTTCTTTAAGATCTCGCCGTCGGCGACGCCGCCCAAAAGCTCGATCACGGTACGGACGGCGTTCTCGATCTCCGCGCCGCTGACGATCTCGGCGATGAGCGCCGCGTAACAGCCCGCCGCGATATAGCCGACGGGGCTTCCGTGGGTGATCGCCCCGGCGCGACAGCCCATATCAAAAGCCTTCGCCGTGTCGTTATAAAAATAAAGTCCGACCGGGGCGACGCGCTTGACCGCGCCGTTATCCTTATTGTCGTTGAGCGGACTTTCGGGCGTGCCGTAAGCCATATTCCTGATCTTTAAGAGCGCGTCGATGTTTTTGGTGTCGGCGGTGCGCTTTTTATAAAGCCCCTTCGCCTTTAAGAGGCGGAGCTTATACGGGTTTTGGTTCGGGTCAAAGAGCCACGCGTATTCCTTCCCCGCGACGGTCTTTGTCTGGGTATAGAGCCAGACCTGATACGCGAGGAAGATATAGTCCTCATAATTCGCCCGACCGTCGTCCGCCCCCGCGCTATGCGCCCAGAGGAGACCGTCGGCGGTAAAGAGCGAGAGCTGGGTATCGTCGGTAAAAAGCGCCGTCCCCGTCCGCTTTGAGACCGCGAGGTCGAGACAGCCGCAGCTCTCGAACCGCGTACAGATCGAGTCATAATCCATCAGCTCGATCGGGTAGCCGAATGCGTCGCCGATCGCGAGCCCGAGCATCACGCCCTTAAACCGATCGTCGAGATAAACCTCACTCATAGAGATAAACCTTCCTTTCTTTTTCCTTGGTTTTATTTTTTGCTTTTATTTTTGTTAAATTTTTAGGGCTACACCGCACAATTATTGTCGTTCGAGTGGCAGTCAGATTTTTCGTCAGATTGTACAGATTTTATGCAGGAAGGCTGACGCCTTTCAAAGAAAATCTGTGCAATATGGCGGAAAATATGGTTGACAATCGGACGGCAAAGCCGCAGGCGGTAATTGCGCGGTGTTGCCTTAGGGCAGGAGTGCCGCTTATCGGGCTTCGTCCTTTTTCCGCTCCTGTTTGCTCCGCCGAACGGACTTTCGGTCATAGATGGTCTTTGAGACGACCATACTGTTTTGGGTCATGTACAGCTTCTCGAGGTAGTCGTAATAGATCCCCGGCGAGGCGATCCCGTTGATGAATACGATGTCCGCGCCGGTCTTACCGATGATCTCGTCGGTCAGGAGGACGCAGTTTGTGCTCAGGATCGAATATGTCTTGAATTTCCCCTTTTTAAATTTAAAAAAGTCCGCTCTTGTCCCCGCCCAAAGCTTGCTGCAATAATCGTGAAAGTCGGCGAGCCGCGCGTCGGGGTTCTCCTCATAGGCGAGCTGATAGGGCGGCTTCCACGGGATCGCGAGGGATTTCAGCTTTACGATCTCTTGTCTTACGGCGGCGAGCTGTTCGGGCGTGAGCCGAAACCCGTAGGAAAAGATCATCTTACGGTCATGCGTCACCGAGAAGTCGAGATAACGATCCTTCTCCGCCGTAAAAAGGATCCCGTCGCCGAATACGCCGAAAAGCTTATGACTGCTCCAGTCGTGATTTCCGTAAGAGACGACCTCGCCGTCGATATAGAGGTCGAGGTGACCGATCTTCCCCGCGCCGTTATTCGAGACGTGAACCATGACCTCGAGGTCGGGCGGCTCGGCGTCGTCTTGATCCGGGAGGGTCAGCGGCGGAAGCTCGTCGTTGACCGAGAGATGCTCGTTGATCCGCCGAAGGGTATTCAGCGGGATAAAGGTCGAGATAAAAACGGGGAGCGAGATACGGATCTTACGCTTGAGATCGTTTTTCGCCTTTTGGGGGAAGACCCAATAGAGAAAGTCGATGAGATTCGTCGCGCCGAAGAGGATACAGTATGCGCCCGAGACGATGAGAAACGCGTCGTTTCTCAGTCTCGTCCCGAGGAGGATCACGCTCAGCGAGAGATAGATCGCCGCCGCGAGGAGGTCGACCCAGCCGCCGGGGAGGCGATCCTTTTTACAGATCACAAAGTCCGCGATCTTTGACGCGGCGTTTAAAAGGACATAAAGCGCGAAAACAAAGATAAACAGGCGAAACGTCTGACGCGGGAGGAGGAGGACGACCACGCCGAGCGCGGTATTGATGAGCGCCGTAAAGAGGAGCGCCTTTTTACGCTTCCCTTTGAGCTTTCCCTGCTTCGTGATATAGTTGATCGCGTTGAGCATCCCGTGGAGGAGGAGAACCGTCCCCCCGATGACCGCGAGCGGGGTCAAAAGAAGCTCCCTTTGGACGACGATCACGATCCCGAGGATCAACAGCGCGACCCCGAAGGCGAAAAGTCCCGCCTTATAGAGATAAATTCGATACATTTATTTATGATACTTTCTGTGATTTAAGAGGGTAAACGAGCGATAGAGCTGTTCGGCGAGCATGACCCGCGCGAGCTGATGAGGGAAGGTCATTTTTGAGAAGCTCAGCCTCAGGCGGGCGGCGCTTTTGACCCGCTCGGCGAGCCCGTAAGAGCTCCCGATCAGGAAGGTGAGCGTCCCCGCGCCGCCGACGGTGAGCCGATCGATCTCCGCCGCCAGCTCCTCGCTCGAGAGCGTTTTCCCCTCGATACAAAGGGCGATCGCGGCGCTCCCCGGGGGGATCTTGGCGAGAATTTTTTCCGCCTCGGCGTCGAGCGCCGCCGCGATCTCCTTCGCCGAGGGGTCGTCGGGTAGGCGCTCGGGCTCGAGCTCGACGACCTCAAAGCGACAAAAGCCCGAGAGCCGCTTTTGATATTCCCTCATCGCCTCGGAGAGATAACTTTCCTTGAGCCGCCCGAGCGCGACGAGCCTTATTTTTACCATTTCGCCTTCCCGGCGCTCCCGCGCCGCTTTTGACGCGCCTCGAGCTTCGCGATCCGGCTTTTTTGGACGCTGTTTAAGACGATATCGAGGATGATCAATACCGCGAGCGCGGCGATACAAAGCTTAAACCAGCCCTGATCAAAAATGCTGTTGATCATACGCATGGTATACTCAAATTGAGAAAGCTCGATCCGCTGAGAGGAGATGAGGCTACGCGTGGCGAGGAACTCGTCATTCAGATAGAGGTCGAGCGTCCCCATGACCTGTCCCTTCTCAATCGGGGCGACGACCTTATTGTTATCGTTCATCTCGGCGGTGATCGTGACGACCTGTTTGATGTCCTTTAGGTCGAGCCCCATCGGGAGGAGGGTCGAGAAGGACGACGACGGCTTTAAGACCGCGATGTCCGTATTTTCGCCCATGTCGACCGCGACGCTCGCGATCACGGTGTTTTCGTTTAAGACCTCTAAAATATCAAAGGTACGAAACGCCCATTTATAAAAGGCGATGTGATCCTTAAAATGACCCTGAGTCCGCGTCCCGTCCGCCTCGTAATACGGCGCGTTCATCGTCACGAGCATATACGTGAAGCCGTTCATCGACGCGGTCGAGACGAAGTTACAAAACCCCGGCTGTTCCACGCCGTTCTCGTCCCAGTATACGTTGATGCTCCCCGTTTTTATACCCCGCGCGTATTCATAATAAAAGGGATTATCGGCGATGTTACGGATCAGGGAATTATAGCTCGTGATCGTGTAGGGGTTTGGGTTATAGATATTCGCGGGGAGGACATACTCCGTCGCGTCGCAGATCTCCATAAGCTTCGGGACTTTTTCGTAGGCGTACTGAGCGATCAGGAAGAGATCGTAGGCGCTCGAATAATTATCCTTTTCCCAAAGTCCGTGAGGGTTACTGAAATGGGTATCGGTACAGCCCAGCTCCGTCGCCTTGGCGTTCATCATATCCACGAAATTGGGGATACTCTCGCCGCCGACGTTATAGGCGATGACGTTCGCGACCTCACAGGCGGAGGAGAGCATCAGCGCGTAAAGACAGTCCTCCATGGTGAGGTTCGTCTGACCGACGGCGATCCCGGCGGTCGCCGCGTCGGAGAAGTTGGGGTCGTCCGTCCAAAATTCGTTCGTCGCCTCATAGGTGACCTTGACCGTCGTCGAGAGGTCGGCGCAATGCTCGAGCGCGACGATCGCGGTCATGATCTTTGTGACCGAGGCGGGGTAGTAGCGCTCATGCTCGTTTTTCGCCGCGATGACCGTTCCGAGGTCGAGGTTCACCATATAATACCCCTCGCTGTAAGGATTAAGGTCGGGGGTAAACGCCGCCTCCGCCCGGATCGAGCCGAGATCGGAGAGAAATACGGCAAAAATGAACAGAAACGACGTCAGAACAGCGGAAATTTTGATATTTCGCATATAGACAAAACCACCCTTTTCGGATATAATAGATAAAAACGGATCGATCCCGTAAAAAACGCAAAGAGAGGGAGCTTTTAAGACCCCGATATATCATAAATTCTATTATAGCATATTTTTCGTAAAAAAAAAAGCCCTTTTTTAATAAAGGAAGCGATTTTTTTAAAAAAACCGATAAAAGAAAGGACAGGTCATTTAAAATGGCGGAATTTAAGTTTGAGATCGTAAAAGAGCTCGGGGTGATCGCCGAGAGTACGCGCGGGTGGACAAAGGAGCTGAACCTCGTCAGCTTTAACGATAAGCCCGCGAAGTTCGACATTCGCGACTGGTCGCCCGACCACGAAAAAATGGGGAAGGGCGTGTCGCTCACCGAGGAGGAGATGGAGACCCTCGTCCGCCTCTTTAGCGAGCGCGACGAGGAGGACAGCTTTGAATAATCCGAAGCCCGCCGGGAAGCACGCCTTCCCAAAAGAAAAAACAACAACAAAGCCTCGGGAAAGATCGAATGCTCCCGAGGCTCTTGTTATTATGGATTTTAGCCGACCTTTACGCGGATCTTTTGACTGCTCGATCCGCTTTTCGCGGTGATCGTGGCTGTCCCCTTCGCCTTCGCGGTGACCTTCCCCTTTGAGGAAACGGTCGCGACCGCCTCGTCCGAGCTGCTCCATTTTACGCTCCCGTCGCCGCTCATGACCGCCGAGAGGGCGAGGCTGTCGCCCTTATCGAGCGCGATCTCGAGCATCGTGATCTCACCGTCCGCGTCGTCGGAATCCTCCGTCTCGCCCGGGAAGGTGAACTTGAGGGTGACCTTCCCCTGACCGGAATAGCTCGTATAAGCGCCCCGATTGATCCGGATATAATACGTCCCCTTATCGAGGTCGGTATAGGTGATCAAGCCCTTATACTTCTCCATCGTGTTGTTCCAGTTACAATAGGTGTACTTGCTAAAAGAGTTCTGCCAGCTGTTCCCGGTCGTGTCCTTACAGGCGCTCGCGGTCGGGAGGAGGCTGTTTCCGTCCGTGTCATAGACATAGATATTGGTCGTGGCGACCGCCGAGGTGAGGTTGATCTTGAGATCGCCGCTCTTGGTGAGCTTGACCTTATAGTCGTGATTTTTCCCGTCGGCGAGCTTGATGCTAAAGGACGAGCCGCTCGTCTTGGACTTGGCGGTATCGGCGATGCTGTCCGCCGCCGCCGGGATCATCAGCGCCGTCGCCGTCATGACCGCCGCGAGCGCGACCGCGATCAATTTTTTGAGTTTCATTTTAAAATCCCCCTAACGGATAAATTTTTTGTCGGCTGTCGCCGATCGAATTTTATTATAAGAACCGCACGCCGTTAGCCGAATCAAAGATTCGGACGGCTGAGCGAACCTTAAAATATATGTTCGCCGCTTGACGCGGCGCGGCGGTTACACCGCCGTGTCGGAACGGTGTTCCGACACATATATTATAGGATATTTTCCCGGGTTTGTCAAGACGCGGGAGAGATTTTTGGGGATTTTTGGTTTTGTTTTTTTCTTTTGGGAAGGCGCGGGGGGAGGCGGGCTTCTTTAAGACCGGCGGGTCTGTCCCAAACGGGAGAAAATTTTCACAGAATGAGCTTCTTCAAAGGCTCCTCCAACAGCCTTGTGAAAAGCTTTACGACCAGTCCCGTAAAGACCGCCGCGATCACCGTCCCCTCGCGTGTTCCGACGATACGGAGGTCAAAGAGGATCAGGGAGAGCGCGACCGACAACACCACACAGCCGACGTCAAAGGCGATCTTGACGTTTCCAAAGCTTTTATGAAGGCGATCGGAGAGCGCCTTTACAAAAGCCTCCCCGGAATTCATGACGACGTTCGCGATCACGCAAAGCGCGATCCCGAAGCCGAGAAGGATCGTCCCCGCCGCGACCATGATCAGCCGCGTGATATAGTTGTCAACGGGGATAAACGAAACGCACAGGCTACCGAGGTCGGTGAACCAGCCGAAAAGGAGGGAGAGCGGGATCTGTAACAGCTGGATCGACTTAAAATCCCGCCGTAAGAGGGCGATCTGACCGACGATCAGGACACAGTTCCAGATGATCAGCCAAACGCCCAAGGAGAGCGCGGTAAACTTACAGCTCAATACGTTCGCGACGGACGAGATCGGCGATACGCCGAGCTCGCCCGCGCGGGTCACAGCCACGCCGAACGCCGAAAAAAACAGCCCGATCACGAGCAGGATATATCTTTTTACGATCTCCGCTTTTTTCATGAAATTCCTTCCTTTCGGTACATTCTTAACCCCGCCGATCCGTATAAGAGCGGCGGGGCTGTTTTTTGTGGTTCGTTCGTTTTATTCCGCTTATCCCGCGGCTTTATTCGGGGAAAAGCGCTCCTTGAGCGCCGAAAAGCGATCCTCAATCCGATTACAGAGAAAGACCGTCATTTCCTTGTCGTCCTTCCTTTGTTTTAAGCGTACCACGACATAAGCGACGGGGACGAGCAGGAGGAGGAGCGGAACGCAGTTTAAAACGGGGATCGACCCCAAAAAGAGGAGAAGGACGACCGTCGCGACGAAGCAGATCCCGAACATTTTCACCGCGAAGATCAACACCTCGGACACGAAGATCGGGTGTTGACAAAGGAAGGCGAAGCGTTCGAGGTCTTTTTTCAGCTCATAAAAGTCCTCCGAGCTGTCGAGCTTCATCAGCTCCTGACCGTGGTTCTCAAAGTCCTCAAAGCGGTAATCTTGAAAGCAATGCTCATACAGACAGAGGAGGTTATAGATCGAGAGCCGCCGCGCCTCCTCGTTCGCGTCCCGCGTCTCCGCGCGGATCGAGCCCTTGACGGAGTCGCCGAGGCGATCGACGCTCTCCGCGACGGCGGTGATGCTCTTCGCGGTCATCGCCTCTTTCACAAGGATCTCGGTTTCACAGTAAGGACACCGCGCGGTCGCTTCGTTCTCGCGAAGCTCAAGTCTCGCGTTGCACTGGGGACAAAGAAGGCTGATCAGGTCGCTCATAAGATTTCCTTTCGTCGGTCGGGAGGATCGCCGATCTCGGGTTCGCCGCCCCGATCGTTTTAATAAGATTTATATTTAAGTATAACACGGTGTGTTCGATATGTAAATAGCTATTTTTACACAAATTTTTATGAAAAACGAGAAAAATCGTATTTATTTTGACAATTTCCTTTATGGGAAGGAGCGAACACCTGCCGATCTGATCTAAGATCGGCGGGGGTCCGCTCCTTCCCCCAAAAATTTTAGTCTAACTCAAAAGCGCCCGTATAGAGC
>JAMPCH010000040.1 GCA_023666265.1 Roseburia sp. | reverse complement strand
TTTCTGTTTTGTTGATTTAGCACAATTGGATTTATTTTTCAAACAAGACCTAGTCGATTATACATAAAATTGTCTAATTGTACAGACTGTTTTATTAAAAAATATTTATAAAGCGATATTAAAAGTTTAGATCAACCCTTTTCAAAGGGTTGCAGGGGGTTCGGGGGACAGCGTCCCCCGCTAAACATATATTTTTCTCTTAAAATTCTCTTTTAATTCTCTTTTAAATTCTCATCGTCCTTCTCCTCGACCGTTTCGCCGTTTAAGCCGGTCATCGTGCCGCCAAGGCGGGTATCGGCGAGGTCGGCGGCGACGATGCGACCGTCGCAGACGAGGAGGTGGGCTTCGGTATACTCGGTATCGGCGACGGTGAAGGTATAAGAAACGGCGCTATGACCCTTATGCTTGGCGAGGTCAAAGCCCTGAGCCTTTTGGAGCGCGTTATAGCGCTCATAGACCGCGCCGAAGTCGGACGGGATCGTGACGTTTTTTTCGGACGAATAGACCGCGCGGATCCCGCATTCCGAGAGATACGCCGCCGCGTCGTCGGCGTTCTCCGCGCGGACGCCCTCGTCGAGCGCCGAGCATACCGCGATCAGTCCCGCGGCGGCGGCGGACGAGGCGACGAGAGCGGGGATAAAATGCTTTCTTTTCATATCGAGGCTTCCTTTCGACAGGTCGGATCAAAACGGACGGCGACCGAGGGGATAGCTTGGTGGCGCTTTGGTGAAAAAGCTTTCGGGGAAAGCTCCCCTATCTCCTCCGCCTCGCGTTTTTGATCGCTCTATGGCATTATATGTGATAAATTAAACAAAAATTATCCTCTTTGATAAGCAAGATGTACAAATTTTTCCTCCCCAAAACGAAAAAAACGCGGAGATCGGCGAAAAAACCGCCCTTTTTTGTTCATATTAGCCACAAACCAAAGCCCGAATTTGTGGGTTTTTAACCCGTTTAGGCATATTCCATAAAGCGCGGAAACAAAATTTAGTGAAATAGGTACTTACATTTTTTCCGAATTTTTGTTATGATAATGGAGTAGAAATATTTCTTTACAGGAGGTCACATAATGGCAAGTTTATCACTCAGAGGCATATATAAGCGTTATCCCGGCGGCGTCGTCGCGGTATCGGATTTCTCCATGAACATCAAGGATAAGGAATTTATTATCCTCGTCGGACCTTCCGGCTGCGGTAAGTCTACGACGCTCCGTATGATCGCGGGTCTCGAGGAGATCTCCGAGGGCGAGCTTTTTATCGGCGACCGTCTCGTGAACGACGTTGCGCCTAAGGATCGCGACATTGCGATGGTATTCCAGAACTACGCCCTTTATCCTCACATGACCGTTTTTGAGAATATGGCGTTTGGTCTAAAGCTCCGTAAGGTTCCCAAGGACGAGATCAAAAAGCTCGTGGAAGAGGCCGCGAAGATCCTCGACATCGCTCACCTTCTCGACAGAAAGCCGAAGGCTTTATCCGGCGGTCAGCGCCAGCGTGTCGCCTTAGGACGCGCGATCGTCCGCGACCCTCAGGTATTCTTACTCGATGAGCCGCTCTCTAACCTCGACGCGAAGCTCCGCGCGCAGATGAGAACCGAGCTCTCCAAGCTTCATAAAAAATTGGGAACGACGTTTATCTATGTAACCCACGATCAGATCGAGGCTATGACGATGGGCGACCGTATCGTCGTTATGAAGGACGGCTATATCCAGCAGATCGACTCGCCGCTCAACCTTTATGAGAACCCCGTCAATAAGTTCGTAGCGGGTTTTATCGGTACGCCTCAGATGAACTTTATCGACGCCAAGCTTTTAATGATGAACGGGAAATACACCGTGGAATTCGGCTCGGAGGACACCAAGACCTCGCGCGGCAGAAAGTTCTACGTCGAGATCCCGTCGGCGAAGGCGGACGCGGAAGCGCTCAACTATTATGTGGATAAGGAAGTTATTCTCGGCGTTCGTCCCGAGAGTATCCATGATGAGGAGATGTTCCTCTCGGCGGCGTCTACCGGCTTGATCGAGGCGAACGTAGACGTAACCGAAATGATGGGTGCGGAGACCTATCTCTATCTGACCTGTGAGGGTATCCCGATCACGGCGAGAGTTTCGCCGCGTTGCGCGGCTCGTCCTCAGGACGTCGTTAAGCTCGCGATCGACCCGAACAAGATCCACCTTTTCGACGCGAACGACGAACACGCGATCCTCTCTTAAATGTAAATGTAAAAACACACCCCCGCGTTTTGTGGAACGCGGGGGTGTGTTTTTTACTTCGGCGAAAATACGACATTTTTCGGTGGCGCACTCCCGCCGTGTCGAAAAGGGAAACAAAAACCCGGCGAACATATCTTATTCGCCGGGGAGGGAAATCGCCCTTTATACTATAACTAAACAGGAAATTTTTACTTGCCGCTTGTGCGCCTGCCCTAAATCATCAAGGCGACACATCCACCTCCTCCACCAAAAACCTCAGCCCCCGCGTCTCTCCCCCGTTCGCATAGACCGCCGTCTCGGCGTCCTTTGGGATCGGGATCGAGATGAGCGTTTCGCCCGCGTCGTCGACGACGGCGACGACGTTCCCCGCCTTTGCGCCGATCCGCTCAAAAAGATAGTTTTTCTCGGGCGTTTGCGCCATCGCGGCGTTCCCGAGCGCGAGGAGGTCGCCGCCGCTCACCTCGATCGTATGCCCCTCGCCACAGTCGAGCGCCCCGTCGCCGTCGTGGGTCGGACCAAAGATCACAAAAAGCCCGCCGCTTATCTTTATGTCGCCGTTTGAGTCGAGACCGTCGCCCTCGGCGTCGATAAACGCCGCGCCGCCGCTCAAAACGATCGTCGGCGCGCCGTCCCCGCCCGCGTTAAAGCCGTCGTCCGACGACGTGACCGAGAGATAGCCGCCGCTGACGGTGAGCGCCGTTTTACTCTCGAGTCCCTCCGTACTTTTGGCGATGTCGATCGTCCCGCCGCTGATCGTGAGGTCGCCGTCCGCCGAGATGCCCTTCCCGCTCTCCGACGTGAGCGTTAAGCGCCCGCCCCCGATCCGCGCCGCGCCCGTGACGCGGATCGCGTCGTCCTCCGACTCGACCGTGACCTCGCCGCCCGCGACCGAGAGCGACCCCGCCTTGATCCCCTTCCCTTTTTTGGGAAGGAGCGTGAGCGCTCCGCCGTTGATCGTGACCGTGCCGTCCGATGAAAGGGCGTTTTTCTTCGCCGATATTTTAAAGTTGCCGCTCGAAACCGTTACGCCGTCCTTCCCGACGACCGCGCCCTCCGCCGAGAGCGAGCCGAAGCCGCCCAGCTCAAGCGCCCCCTCCGCCGAGAGCGCGGCTTTATCGCCGGAGAGTAGGTTCTCCGTTCCTTCCGCGCTCTCGACGATGAGCCGTCCGCCGTCCGCCGAGACCGCCGTCTGTGCGCCCTTCACAAAAGCACCGTTTAAGATCAGCTTTACGGCGGAGTCGCTCTCGACGCGGATCGCGCCGTCCTCGAGCTCGCCCGCGATCTCATAAACGCCGCCCTCCGTGATGAGAATATCCTTTCCCTCGGCGCGCGCGCCGCCCCCTTGGATCATCACGGTCGCGCCGAGCGTGATAGAGCATTCATTGGAAAAAACGTCCGTCTCCTCGATCTCCGCGCGGTCGGCGGGGTCGATGCCTTCGCCCGTCACGGCGGACGTCTCGCGCGGTCCCGCCGGCGAGGCGCACCCCGTACAGAATAAAAGGCTCGCGAACCCGAGCAAAAGCGCCGTCTTTTTTATCAACATCGATCTCGACCTTCCTATCTCTCCCGTTGATATGATTGTTAAAGTTATTTTAGCCCCGGTATGTGAAATTACGATGATAAAATAACAAGGAAGAATTAAAAATTCGATCCCGCCGCCTATTTTTTGGGAAGGAAATTTTTACCCCGACCCCGTATTTTACCCCAAAAAACCGTCATATATGTGAAAAAAGCCTAAATTATTCCCGGAATATTGTGCAAAAAGGATATTGAAAAAAACGGTCGGATTCGTTATAATATAGGTAGTTCATTGTGTGAACGCATATACGCGCACGCCATTGAACGGAAAATTTATATGGAGGTAAACTCAAAATGAAGTTAAGAAAAATTCTTTCTTCTGTTATTGCGGGTTCGCTTGCCGTTTCCGCAATGGCGATTTCTGTTAGCGCGGACGCGATGGACGTGATCGACTTTGAAGACGGTGCGTTTACGGGAATTTCGATGAAGACCGACGACGGCGGCGATAAGTCCGTTCTTTCCGTTGTCGACTACAACGGCTCGAAGCAGTTAAAGGTAGAGGTTCAGGATAAGACCAGATCCCCGAAGGTGTACTTTGACCTCGACGAGATCTACGGCGAAAACATGACGAAGATCGCTTCGATCACCTATACTCTAACGCTCCAGTCCAAAGAACCGAATGAAGACGAGGAAGGAACCTTCCTTCCGACCGGTTGGGCGGGCGGCGCCGCCGGTATCCAGGCGACCGGCGCCGGCGTAGCATGGGATAACGGCGATCAGTGGACGCTCGAGGAGTATGTCGGTGATTCCGTTACCGGTACGATCACGAGAGATAAGATCAGCATTCCCACGATGTGCGACGACGCGCACATGCTCATCATGCGTTGGCCGGTTGCTTCCGACGGTTCCGCGTATGATATGTACATTGACGACGTGACCGCGAAGGATGCGGACGGAAATATCGTTCCCGCTTACGCTCCCGCTGAGGAAGCGACCTCCGACGAGGAAGAAGCGACCGAAGACGAGACGACCGATGAGGAGACCGCCGATGACGAAGTAGCCGATGATGAAGCGGCTGACGACGAAGACGCGGACGCCGATGCCGATGCGGACGAAGATACCGATGCCGATGAAGACGAAGACGCGGACGAAGACACCGATGAGGACGAAGACGCGGACGACGAGGAAGAAACCAACGATGTAGACGTTGACGAGGACGAAGCTCCCGCCGCGACTGAAGCTGCGGAAACGACTGCGCCTGTCGTTGAAACGACCGAAGCTCCTTCTGCCGGCGATGTAGCCGCCGCGACCGACTCTTCCAAGGGTTCGCCGGATACCGGTGTTGCCGACGTAGCCGCTGTTGCGGGTCTCGCGATCGTAGCTGCCGGTGCGGTTCTCGTATCCAAGAAGAGAAAGTAAGCGATCCTTTTGTGAAAGCTTAGGTTCAAAAAAACCAACGACCCGTCGATCAGATCGGCGGGTCGTTTTTTATGAAAGAGCGCGTCCGAAATAGAAAAAAACGGCATTTTTTCTTGCTTTTTCATCTATTCTGCATAAATAAAATTTGGTCGATTTGTCAATTTAGCTATTGACAAACCGTATAAAAGATGATACAATAATCATATGGGTAAAGCTATGCCTTTTACCCTCTTTATCGAAATCAATCGAAAATATGAGGAGGATACTCAAATGAAGTTTAGTAAGATCATTGCCGCGCTCGGCGTTTCCGCCGTTGCCGCGACCTCGCTCACCGCGATGGCGAGCGCTTCGATCGCGTTCCCGACCGATAACGACCCCGGTTTAAGCGGCGGTTCGGGTAGCTGGTGTGTCCAGGTATTTAACGTAGGTAGCCCCGAGGAGGGTAAGCCCGCGACCGACTACGGCGTGGACGTTGAGGCGATCGCTCAGATCCGCGTTCGCTTTACGACCGACGATCCCGACTGGTTCACCGGCGCGTTCGGCGGCTCCGTCATCACCTCCTGCAACGGCGGTACGATGACCGAGGACGAGGTCGCTCAGCATAACTGGCCCTCGAACGAATGGTGGGGCGTAGTCGACGAGGAACTCGAGATCGCGACCCAGGACGATACCAAGAGATGTGTGACCGAGAAGGTCGGCGATTATACATACGAGATCGTCTGCAATATCGAACAGGGCTATAACAACCTCTACAACACCGCCGGCTGTGTACAGATCGGCGTTCAGGAATGGGGTCAGGATATGTCCCAGATGGTAGTATTACAGGTTTCCTGCCTTGACGCCGCCGGGAATACCCTTATCTCCTTCGACGAAAAGGGTGTTGCGACGGTTGGCGGTAGTGCCGCTGTTGCCGCTCCCGTAGCGGAAGAAGCTCCCGCCGCCGAGGAAGCTCCCGCTTCTACCGAAGCCGCCGCTCCTGCCGCAGGCGATGTAGCCGCCGCGACCGCTTCTTCTACGAAGGGTTCGCCGGATACCGGCGTTGAGGACGTTGCCGCGATCGCGGGTCTCGCGATCGTAGCCGCCGGCGCTGTTCTCGTTTCCAAGAAAAGAAAGTAAGCGGTAGGTTTTGACAAACAACCCCCGCCGAAGGAGCAATGTCCTTCGGCGGGTTTGTTTTTTTCACTGAACGGTCTACCTCTATTTTGTTATTTTGCACATTGACGCGCTTAAGAAAATATGTTAAAATAAAAAAGAACACGGGTCGGCGCACAAGGTCGCCGAAAGCACCGTGTTCCCAAAAAAGGAAAAATCAAGGAGGACATCAAAATGAAGACGAATAAAATTTTAGCGGCGGCGGGCGCTCTGACCGTTTCCGCGATGACGATGAGCGTACTCGCGAGCGCGGCGATCGCCGTACCCGAGACAAAAGGACCCGGACTTGACGCGGGGAGCGGGACTTGGAAGATCCTGATCCTCGGCGACGGAGTCGATCAGGGCGTCGATCTCGAGAGTATCGCGAAGTTTACGGTTCGCTTTACGACCGACGATACAGACTGGTTCGAGGGTCAGTTCGGCGGCTCGCTCTTTACGACCTGTGACCAGCATAACTGGGAACAAAAGAACTGGTGGGGCGTTGTCGACGATGAGCTTGAGATCAACACCCAAAACCCCGAAGAGGCGCTTTTAGCGACCAAGGTCGGCGATTATACCTATGAGCTTAGTCTCGATATCGACGAGACGAACTGCCTGTACGCGGACTCGACCTACGCGGGCGCGGGGATGCAGGAGTGGGGATCGGATATGTCCCAGCTTGTCGTACTGAGCGCGACCTTTTACGACGCGTCGGGGAACGTCGTGATCGCCTATGACGGGAACGGAAACGTGACGAGTAGCGGAAGCGCCGCTCCCGCCGCAGAGGAAGCTCCCGCCGCGACCGAAGCCGCCGCTCCTGCCGCAGGCGATGTAACCGCCGCGACCGCTTCCTCCACGAAGGGTTCGCCGGATACCGGCGTTGAGGACGTTGCCGCTTTCGCGGGTCTCGCGATCGTAGCCGCCGGCGCTGTTCTCGTTTCCAAGAAGAGAAAGTAAGCGCAAAGCATTTGATCGAACAGAACCCCCGCCGAATTTCGGCGGGGGTTTTTCGCGGGTGAAAATCACGTAAAAAAAGCCCCCTAAGCCGCAAAAACGGCTTAGGGGAATAGAATGAAGAATATAACAATTGAGGAATCATCATGAATCCTTTTATATAATAACACAACTTTTTGATTCTGTCAATAGTTTTTTTGAAAAATTTTTCGCGGGGAGGGAATTTTTTGTCGAACGCGCTCGAAGGAAGGTGTGCCGCTCGGCGGCTCTCTCGAAATGTTCGTTTTTAGGCGAGGTTTTTTCATCTTTGCGTAAACTCGAAGCCGATCTCCGCGATCTCCCGACCCGACAGGCAGAAGGTCGAGATCGGAAGGATCGTAATGAGGTACGGTTACAGGGAAATCCCGAGCCGAGTTCAACAGACTTCCGACCTAACAGGCAGTAAGGTTGAAGTCAGAAGAAAAGTAACAATGGGAACAGAGGGTTCCAAGGGAAATCATTTCCCTTGGTGGGGGTTTCGGGGGTGAAACCCCCGCTTGTATTTCCGCTAACTTTCTTTCATTTCTCTTTATTCTCTCTAAAATTCTCTCTTAACGCTCTCGTTTACCCCCGCCAGATACAACCGTACCGCCGCGGCGGCGGTCGTGAGCGTTCCGCCGTCGGCGATCCCGACCTCGAGGGCGCGGCGACCGACCTCATATTCGCCGAGCCGCGCGCCGCCGATACAGGGCGAGGTCATCACGACGGGGATCTTTTCGGCGAGGGAACGCGCGGCGGGGAGGAGGTGTTCGGGCAGTCCTCCCGCGCCGTAGCCCTCCAAGACCGCGCCGTCCGCACCCGAAGCGGAAACGGCGGCGACAAGCGCCGCCCCCGTCATAAGGGGGGAAAGCTTTATCACGGCGATATTCCGATCCTTCTCGGGGTAGTCGTAAATTTCCGCTTGCGACGGCTCGCGAAGGAGCGCGACCGCGCCGTCTTTGATCCTTCCCACGTCCGCGCCCGAGAAGCTTCGGAAAGCGTCCGCCGCGTCGGAGCGCGTCTTGATCGCCTCGTTCCCTTGAATGATCCGCCCGCCGAAGGCGACGTAAACGCCCTTTAGGCGCTTGTCGCGGGCGGCGAGGAGCGCGTCGGCGAGATTTCGGACGCCGTCGCTCCCCTCCTCGGCGAGCGGGGTCATCGCGCCCGTTAAGATCACGGGGATCTCGGCTTTCAGCGTGTAATACAAAAGCGCGGCGGTATAGTCGAGCGTATCCGTCCCGTGGAGGATCACGATCCCGCTGTATTTCCGCGAAGCGAGCGCGTCCCGCGCCGTCTCGTAAAGCCGCCGCCAGTGCGCGGGGGTCAGGTCGGTACTGTCGAGCGAAAAGAGGGGGAGGATCTCGGGGTCTTCGCCGTGAAGTCCCTCCCGAAACAAGCGCTTGTCGCGCGGGGAAAGCGTCCCCGCGAAGCCGCCGAAAATTTCACTCACGCTTCGCGGGGAATAACCCCGCTCGGTCGGGAGACAGGCGATCGTCCCGCCCGTCTCGATCAACAGAAGTTTTTTCGTAAGCCCGCCCCCTTTATCGCCTTCCCAAAAATAAAAAATCAAGATCATCTTACCGCTTTAAAGCGGCGGATCATATGATCGCCTCATCGTCCGATCCGCTTTTACAGGAGAAACGCGGGTCTCTCCGCGCGGCGCGGCTCGCCATCCTCGTCATAGACGAGGAAGCGCTCGGGCGCGACGGACAGCGCGACCTCCCGCCGCTCGCCCGCCTTCAGGAAAACGCGCTTGACCGCGCAAAGCCACGGGTTCGGCGGCGCGAGCGGGTCGTCGGCGGAGAGGTATAAAAGGATCGCCTCGCCGCCGTCGCGCTCGCCCCGATTCTCGATCAGGACGGTCACGCGCGCGCCCACGCCGTCCGCCTCGACCGAGCGGATCGACCGCTCGAAGCGCGTATAGGACAGCCCATAGCCAAACGGATACCACACGTTCTCGTCGCTCTCCAAAAACCGATAGGTGCGGTTTTTCAGCGAATAATCGGTAAAATCGGGGAGGAGCGCCGCATCCCTATAAAACGTGACCGGGAGCTTTCCCGAGGGCGAGACCTCGCCAAAAAGGATCTCCGTTGCCGCCGTCCCGCCGTGCGCGCCCGGGTACCACGTCAGTAAAAGCGCGTTAAAGCGCTCGTCGTCGAGATAGACCGAGCTTCCCGCCGAGAGGAGGACGACCGTCGGCTTCTCCGTGTCGAGGACGGCTTTTAAGAGCGCCCTTTGTGGCGCGGGGAGGAGGAGCGTCTCCTTATCGCCCGAGCCGTATTCGTTCCCGGCGTCGCCCTCCTCGCCCTCTAAATGCTCGTTGAGACCGAGACAGAGGATCACCGCGTCGGCGCTTTCCGCCGCCGATACCGCTTCGGCGAGCCGATCGCCGGGGAGCGCCAAGCCCTCGCTCCTGTCCTTGATATAGTCACAGCCCTCGGCGTAAAGGACGCGGATGTCGCCCGCCTTCGCGCGAACGCCCTCCAAAAAGGTCGTATAGCGGGACGCCGTCCCGTAGTAGTTGCCTTTAAGCGCCTCGCGGCTGTCGGCGGCGCACCCGATCACGGCGAGGGTCTTTATTTTATCTTTTTGAAGGGGTAAAAGCCCGTCGTTTTTGAGTAGCACCATCGATTCCCGCGCGGCGGCAAGCGAGGCGGCGTTATGCTCGGGGGAGTCGATCGCGGTGAAGGGGATCGGCGCGGGGTCGTCCTCCTCAAACATACCGAGCGCGTAACGGATCGTAAAGAGCCGTTCGGCGGCGCGGGTCACGTCCTCCTCGGTGATCCGCCCCTCCTCGTACGCCGCGAGAAGGTGGAGGTAGGAGCAGCCGCAGTTGACGTCGCACCCCTTCTTTAAGGCGAGCGCCGCCGACTCGGGGAAGCTCTCGGTGACCCGGTGGTGGAGGTGAAAGTCGGAGATCGCCCAACAGTCGGAGACGAAATAGCCCTCAAAGCCCCACTCCTCACGGAGAATTTTCATCAGCTCGGTACTCGCGCAGGCGGGTTCGCCGTCGACGCGGTTATACGCGCCCATGACCCCGCCGACCCCCGCGCGGACGAGTGCCTCAAAGGCGGGGAGATAGCTCTCGCGAAGCTCCTTTTTTGAGACCCGCGCGTCGAACTCGTGGCGAAGCGCCTCGGGACCGCTGTGGACGGCGAAATGCTTCGCGCAGGAACAGGCGGTCATAAATTCCCCGTCCCCCTGCATTCCCCGCACGTAAGCCGCGCCGAGCAAGCCGGAGAGGAACGGGTCCTCGCCGTAGGTCTCGTGACCGCGCCCCCAGCGGGGGTCGCGGAAGAGGTTGATATTCGGCGACCAGATCGTAAGCCCCTTATAGATATCGCGGTCGCCCTTCGCCGAGGCGGAGCGCCAGCGGGCACGCGCCTCACGCGCGGTGATCTCGCCGACCCGCTCGATCAGGTTCTCGTCAAACGAGGCGGCGAGCCCGATCGCCTGAGGGAACATGGTCGCCGTCCCCGAGCGGGCGAGCCCGTGAAGCCCCTCGTTCCACCAGTTATAGGCGGGAACGCCGAGCCGCTCGATCGCGGGCGCGTCATAGCGGAGCTGGGAGCATTTCTCCTCGAGCGTCATTTTTTTGACCAGCGCCCGAGCGCGGTCGCGGAAGGGGGAGAGATCCATAAAAGGCCGCCTTTCTGTTCGGCGTTTTTTCCTTTTGAGAAGGAGTACGCGCCGAACGGTTTTTCTTATTATTACCAGTATACCACAATTCGGGCGGTTTGGCAACTTAATTTTTTGGGGAAGGGCTTTGCGGGTTGCTTTGGGCGCTTGCGTCCATTGCCGTGTTGTCCGCTCGGGGCTTCGGCATCCGTGCCGAAGCTTTGGGCGGACAACCACCGCTTCCTTGCGGTGCGCTTGGGGCGACCCGCCGACGCGTCCGTGCGTCGAGAGACGGGGCGGTCTTGTTTCGGCTTTTGTGAATTGTTCCGCTTTTTCTTGCAATTTCGTCTGAAAGATGATATAATAGTTTTAACAAGGAAAAGGGAAGGGAGACACACCGTGTTAGAGATCATCTACGGCGAAGCGGGGACGGGGAAATCCGAGCTTCTGTACAAAAAAATACGCGAGGAAGCCGAGCGCGGAGAGCGGGTCTTTTTATTCGTTCCCGACCAGTTCTCCTTTGAGGCGGAGAAGATCGTTTATAAGACCGTCCCCGCGCCCGCCGCGCGAAACGTCTCGGTGACGATGTTTTCCCGCGCGGCGGCGAAGCTCCTTCACCGCTACGGCGAGACGAAGGACTACGCCGACGACGTGGTCAAAACGATGCTGATGACGCGGGCGCTGAACGCGCTCGCCGCGCGGGGGGCGCTCCTCTATTATCGCCGACAGCTCAAAAAGCCCGGCTTCCCCGCTTTTTCGCTTGGGCTGATCGCGCGGCTCAGGGGGGCGGGGCTTACGCCCTCCTCGCTTCGGTCGCTCGTCTCCGAACGCGCCGACCGCTTCTCCCCCCTTCTCTTAAATAAATTAAACGACCTTTGTGAAATTTACACCGAGTATGACGCGCTCCTCTCCGCCTCGTTCGACGACCGCCTCGACGACGTGCGACGCGCGGCGGAGCTGATCCCCGTCTCGGAGGAATACGCGGGGGCGCATTGCTTTTTTGACGGCTTTGACGACTTCTCGGGGAGCCAGTCGGTCTTTCTATGCGCCCTCCTCGGGCGGGCGGCGAGCGCGGTCTTTACCGTGACGACCGACTCGCCCGAGACCGATAAACCCGTCTTTCGCGCGGCGGCGAAGCTCATCGCGCGTTTAAAGGAGATGAACGGCGGCGAAGCGATACTCCTTCCCCAAACAAAAAAATATCGCGCGGGCTGTCGGTTAGAGGCGGTCTCGGCGCGAGACCCGTGGGAGGAATGTGACTGGATCTGCGCTAAGATCAGGGAGCTTACCGACGAGGGCTTTCGCTGTCGCGAGATCGCCGTCCTCACGCCTAAGCCCGTTTACGCCGAGCTTCTCGAGAGCGCGATGAAAAAATACGAGATCCCCTTTTTCGCCGATATACCCGAGCCGATCCTTCATAAGTCGATCGTTCGGTTCGCGATCGACGCGCTCCGCGCGATGAGCTTTGAGACCGACGACCTCCTTCGCTATGTAAAAAGCGGCTTCGTCCGCCACTCGGACGGGAAGACGATCAGCTTTTTACAGGCGGATCTCCTCGAGCGCATCTGTCGCCGCTATGACGTCAGAAAGCGCGACTGGCTCCGCGCCTTCCCAAAAGGGATCGACGGAGAGGGCGGCGCGGAGGAGGGGAGCGCCGAGGCACTCAGAAAAAGCGTGATCGACCCGCTCCGTCGGCTAAAGCGGCGCTTTGAGAACGCGGACGGCGCGGAGATGACCGTCGCGCTCTGTGACTTCCTCTGTAACGAGATGGACGTCAATAAGACGATCTATGGGCTTTGTATCACGGGGCGCGAGGCGGACGGGCGGCTCATCGTCGATAAAAAAAAGCTCGACGAATACACCTCGCTCTGGGACGACGCGGTGACGGTCTTTGAGTCGGCGTATGAGGCGCTAAAGGGCGATCGGCTCACGCTCGCGGAGTATATCGCGACGATGACGGGGATCTTTTCGACGGTCGAGATCGCCAAGCCGCCCCAGACCCTCGACGCGGTCACGGTCGGCGACGTCGAGCGGAGCCGCTTTCGCCGCGTTCGCGCGGTCTTTCTCTGCGGGTTTAACCGCGGGGTGTTCCCGCGTCCGCCCGCCGCCTTCGGCGCTTTCAGCGCGGGCGAGGAGGAGGAGCTCTGTGAGTCCGGGATCGCGCTCGCGAGCGACCGCGAGACGCGCTATTCCTCCGAGCTTTTCCTAACCTATCGGGCGGCGAGCCTCCCCGAGGAGCGGCTTTATGTGACCTTCCCGGCGGTGAGCGAGACGCTCGGCGAGCTGTCGCCCTCCCCTCTCCTCGATCGCTTGTTTAAACGCTTTGGGGAAGGCGTTCTCCCCGACGGGGCGAACGTAAGAGCGGCGAGCGGGTACGGCGCGGCTTTTTATTGTCGTACCCCCGCCTCCGCGCGGCGCTATCTCGCGGGGATCTACGCCGACGAGCGCCGAAGCGGCGAGCGCGAGGCGATCCGCGCCTTACTCGCCGAGACGGGCGAGACGGCGCGGTTTGACCCGCCGAGCGAGCCGGATCGCCACCGTCTCTCGCCCGAGAACGCGAGGCGGCTTTTAACGCTCGCGACCTATTCCCCGTCGGCGATCCAAAAAATGAACGGCTGTAAATTCGACTTTTTCTGTACCTACGGGCTGGGGCTTCGCGACGAAGAGGATCGGTCGGTCAACGCGGTCTTATACGGGCGGGTCGTCCATTTCTGCCTCGAACGACTCCTGACCGAGTACGCGGGGCGAAAGGACGCGTTGATCGCTTTGAGCGATAACGCGCTCCTTCGCCACGCGCGGGAAAGCGTAAAAAAATACGGCGAGGAGAATTTTTTCGGCGATTTCGGCGCGGCGGAGCGCTTCTCTTATCAGCTGACGAGGCTCTCCGAGCCGGCGGCGCGGGCGGCGATCCGCCTTCGCGAGGAGATGAGGCTCAGCGGGTTCACGCCGCTCCTTCCCGAAAAAAAGGTCGAGTTTCGCTTCGGCGATCTCACGATCAAGGGGATCTGTGATCGGCTCGACCTCGCGGAGCGGGACGGGAAGAGCTACCTTCGCGTGATCGACTATAAGCACGGAAAAAGCAAGCTCAAGCTCGCGGACGTTTATCGGGGCGAGGAGCTTCAGATGCTCCTCTACCTCTTCGGGCTGTGTGAGGAATACGGCGCGGAGCCCTCGTCGGTCTTATATCAGCCGATCGACACGGATCGATTCGGCGGTCAAAACGGCTTTGACCGCGAGGTGGCAGCGCAAAAGCAGAAGCAGTCAAACGAGCGAAACCATCTCGCGGGCGGGATCATGCTCGATACCTCGCCCGAGCGGGCGGAGACCGACGCGCTTAACGAGGCGTATACCGCTCTTTACGGGAAGGTAAAAAGCGGCTACGCCGATCCGGTCCTCCTCACGCGCGAGGGCTTCTCGCGCCTGAAGAAATACTGTAAGGCTTATGTGAACGCGCTCGCGCTCGAGACCTCGCGCGGTATGGCGAGCGCCTGTCCCTCGGGGGACGCCTGCCGCTTCTGTGGTCACGGGCTTTTTTGCGGGAGGGCGAAGGAGACGTGAAATGCGGTCGATTTTTAGGGCGAGGTTTGGTATAATGTTTGGGAGGAGGCGGTAAAATGGGCGTTTATAAGATCGAGGAGATCGCCGAGCGTGTCCGTCCGATCGCCGAGCGGTACGGGACGGGTAAGATCTACCTTTTCGGCTCATACGCGCGCGGCGAGGCGACCGAGGAGAGCGATATTGACCTTTTGGTCGACGCGGAGAATGTGATCGGGCTTCAATTCTTCGGAATGTACGGCGATCTGGAGGAGGCGCTCCAAAAGGAGCTGGACTTGATCACGACCAACGCGCTTTACGACGCGCGTAAGACCGACCGCCTCACCGTAAAGCTCCGTGATGGGATCGAGAGGGATAGGAGATTGATCTATGACCGACCGAGATAGATTTTTTGTGAAAGAGCGCTCTCGGCGGGGTAAGCGTTTGGAGTTGCTCCGTAAAACGCCGGCGGAAATGTTTTATCCGCCGTTAGCCGACAGAGCATACGCTTTAAAAGAAACCGAAGGAGGTCGAGTTTTTCAGCCTTACCGCCTGTCGGATCGAAAGCTTCGCTAAAGCGGCATTAAATTACCGCAAATACGAAAAAGCCTCGCCTAAAAACGAACGTTTCGGGAGAGCCGCCGAGCGGCACACCTTCCCAATAAATAAATCAAAAAAATCAAACAGAGGATTTGACCATGATCAAGGAATTTGAAAAAGACCCCGAAGGCTTTATTGCCCGGGTAAAGACGCTCGCCGAGGCGGAGACGCTCGACGCACTGAAGGCGCGGGCGGCAACCGAAAAAAAGGCGGAGGTCGCCTACGCGGCGGCGTACCGCGCGATCAGGGAAGGGCTCGGCGTGACCCCCTTTGATACCCAAGTCCGCGCGGGGGCGCTCCTCGACGACGAGACGGCGGTTGAGCTCGCGACCGGCGAGGGGAAGACCTTCGCCGCCGCCTTCGCCGCCTATTACGGCTTTATCAAGGGCGAACACGTCAATATTTTTACCTTTAACGACTATCTCGCGCGGCGGGATCATCTCTGGCTAAAGCCCGTCTATGACCTCCTCGGGATGTCGGCGGCGCACGTCGTCGAAAAAACGCCGCGCGGCGAGCGGCGGGCGCGGTACGGCGCGGACGTGGTCTATTCGACGGCGAAGGAATGCGGCTTTGACTACCTACGTGATTTCCTCGTTTTTTCCGAGGAGGAGCGCGTTTTCGGCGTATTCGGTCACGCGATCGCGGACGAGGCGGACTCGATCCTGATCGACGAGGCGCGGCTTCCCCTCGTCGCGGCGGCGAGCGTCGCGGTCGAGCGCGACGACCTCCTCGCCGAGGCGTTTGACTTCGTAAAATCCCTCTCGGAGAAGGATTACGCTGTAAGCCCCGAGACCGAGAGCGCCTATCTCACCGAGGCGGGCGCAAAAGCGGCGGAGCGGCGCTTTCACCTCGCGAACCTCTATGACGAGGAGAATAACGCGCTCATGAGCCGCATCAACGATTCGCTGAAGGCGCTTTACGTCCTCGCCGAGGATCGCGACTATATCGTTAAAAACGGTGAAATTCGACTCATCGACGCGTTTACGGGGCGCGTCAGCGAGGATCGCCACTTCCCCGGCGCGCTCCAGTCGGCGGCGGAGCTAAAACACGGCTTGACGGTCACGGAGCGCGGGACGGTCATGGCGACGATCGCGATCCAAAATTTTATCCGCCTTTATCCGCGCCTCTCGGGTATGACGGGGACGGCGCTCTCGGCGAAGGACGAGTTTAACGAGATGTACGGTCTGATCGTTAAAAGGGTCGAGCCGAATACGCCCTCGGCGCGGGTCGACCTACCGCCCGCGATCTATTACGATACCGAGGCGAAGCTAACGGCGGTCGTCGCCGAGATTGCCGCTGCGCGGGAGCGGGGACAGCCCGTCCTCGTCGGGACGGACAGTATCGAACAGAGCGAGCGGCTCTCGGCGCTCCTGTCAAAAAAAGAGATCGCGCATACGGTCTTAAACGCCAAGAACGACGAGGCGGAGGCGGAGATCGTCCGCGCGGCGGGGAAGCCCGGGGCGATCACGATCTCGACGAATATGGCGGGGCGCGGGGTCGATATTAAGCTCGGCGGCGCGGACGAAAAAGAGCGCGAGGCGGCGGTCGCGGCGGGCGGGCTTTACGTGATCGGGACGTTTCTCGCCGAGAGCGAGCGCATGAACGATCAGCTTTTCGGGCGCGCGGCGCGTCAAGGCGACCCCGGGTCGAGCCGCCTTTTTGTCTCGCTCGACGAGCCGATCATGGAGAAGCATAAGCTCAAAAAGCTCGTCGGGCGGCGTTACCCCGCGCCGACGGCGGAGGAGATCGCGGATAAGGTCGTCCTGCGCGAGGTGCTTCGCGTTCGGCGTATCTCTCAGGGAAAGGCGCTCGACGAGCGGGTAAGGCTCATGAAATTTCACACGATCAACGAGAAGCACCGCCAAGCGGTCTTTAAGGTAAGGGCGGACTACCTGCGCGATCCGTCCGCCTGTACGATCTGGGAGACCTATTGTCCCGATCTTTTGGGGAAGGCGTGCGCCTCGGCGGCGGTCGAACAGCGGGCGGCGCTCGCGGTCTTAAACGCCTGTTGGGCGGATTATTCGGCGGAGACGTCGGCGCTCCGCGAGGGGATCCACCTCTCGGCGGTCGGGGGAAAGGATCCCGCCGAGGAGTATAACATCGCCTGTGAGGAGCTGTACGCCGCGCTCGAGGATGAGGTCGTCGAGCGGATGACGGCGATCCTCGCCGAGATCGGGAAAAAGGGCGCGGAAAACGTCGCCCTACCGATCCCGTCCAAAACGTGGACATATCTCCTCGCCGATAACGGCGACGAGTTCGAGCGGCGAAGCCTGATGAGCGCGATCTTCGGCGACGAGCCGGAGGACTTGGACGACGAAGCCGACGAGATCGACGAAATGGGCGAAGCCGATCCTTCCGATAAAGCCGACGGGATCGAGGGGAGCGACGGCGCGAAAAAAGGCTTTTTCGCGCGGATATTCGGGAAAAAGTGAGGGAGCTTTTATGAACGAAAACGAATACGACGAGGAGACGGGACTTCCCCTCGATCCGAGCTATCTCGAGCGCGGACTGCCGAAGTGGCTCGAAAAGTCGGTCGAACAAATGAAGATCGCTTGGGCGAAGGAGGACGCGGGCGAGAAATACTTTCGTTGGGACTGCGACTGGTGCGACCTCCAAAGCGCGATCAACGCCGCCGAGGTGGAACAGCTCATTTCCCCGAGACAGGCGGATCACCTCCGCGAGAAATACCTTCGACTGAAAAGGGACGATGACCTATGATCGATTTTACGAATATGCCGCAAAGGAACAAGGCTTACGCAGGGAGGAACGGGAGCAAAATCTCCATACTGTATAACGATGAGCTTTATATGTTGAAGTTCCCTGCCCTGCCGACCAAAAAGACCGATCTGAGCTACGCGAACAGTTGTATCTCGGAATATATCGGTTGTAAAATTTTTGAGAGCGTCGGTATCCCCGTACAGGACGTCACGCTCGGGCTTTATACGGTCAAGGGCGGGAAAGAAAAGATCGTCGTCGCCTGTAAGGATTTTACCGCCGACGGCTCGGTCTTACAGGATTTCGCGTCGCTTAAAAATCAGATCGTCGACTCGGAGCATAACGGCTATGGGACGGAGCTAGCGGATATTTTAGCCGTCTTTACGGAGCAGTCGGCGCTTGACCCCGCCTTGTTGTCCGAGCGCTTTTGGGAAATGTTCATCGTGGACGCGCTGATCGGGAACTGGGACAGGCATAACGGGAACTGGGGGTTTTTGTACGATCGCGAGAGTGATCATATTCGCTTAGCGCCCGTATTCGACTGTGGGAGCAGTCTCTTTCCCCAAGCGAACGAGGAGATCATGAAAAAAGTCTTATCGGAACGCGGCGAATTACACCACCGCGTCTTTAACCTCCCGCGTTCGGCGATCACCGAGAACGGCGAAAGGATCAACTATTACGATTTTATTTCCTCCTTAAAGAATAAGGATTGTAATAACGCCCTAATCCGGGTCAAGGCGCGGCTGGATATGGATCGGGTCAGAGCCGTCGTCGACGAGACCCCGCTGATCTCCGACCTTCAAAAGCAATTTTTAAAGGTCCTCCTTACGGAGCGGGACAAAACGATCCTCGAGCGCCCGTTAAACCACCTCATAAAGGAGTAATCTATGGAAACCATTGCCGCGATCGCGACCCCGCCCGCCGTCGGCGGGATCGCGGTCATTCGGATCTCGGGCGCGGACGCGCTCGCCGTCGCCGAGCGGGTCTTTCGCCCGGTCGGCGAAAGAGCCGTCGCCGGGATGGACGGCTATACCGCCGCCTACGGCGCTTTTTACGACGGAGAAACGCGCCTCGACGACGGCGTTCTCCTCGTCTTTCGCGCCCCGCGAAGCTATACGGGCGAGAATGTCGCCGAATTATCCTGTCACGGCGGGCTTTATCTCTCGCGGCGGGTCTTAGCCGCCTGTTTTAAAGCGGGCGCGAGACCCGCTCAGGCGGGCGAATTTACCAAACGCGCCCTATTAAACGGGAAGCTCTCGCTCACGCAGGCGGAGGCGGTCGCCGACCTCATCGGCGCTCAGAACGAACAGTACCTTTTTTGCGCCCGGGCGCAAAGAGAGGGGGCGCTTTATCGGCGGCTACGCGCCGTCTCGGAGCGCTTACTTGACTTTAGCTCGCTCGTCGGGGCTTGGATCGACTATCCCGACGAGATGGAGGACGAATTTGACCCGGCGCGCGAGGCGGAGAAGCTCTCGGCGGCGCTCGCCGAGCTCGACCGCCTTCTTAAAAGCTATGACGAGGGGCGGCTTCTCCGTGAGGGGATCTCCTGCGCGATCGTCGGTCGCCCGAACGCGGGGAAATCGACGCTTATGAACCGTCTCAGCGGGCGCGAGCGGAGCATCGTCACCGAGATCGAGGGGACGACCCGCGACATCGTCGAGGAAACGGTCTTACTCGGCGGCGTCCCGCTCCGTCTCTCGGACTGTGCGGGCTATCGTGAAACGGAGGATCGGGTCGAGCGGCTCGGGATCGAAAAAATGCTGAACGAGATCGAGAACGCCGAGCTCGTCCTCGCGGTATTCGACGGGAGTAGGGCGCTGAACCGCGACGACGAACGCCTTCTCGATCGACTCGCGGGGAAAAAGTGTATCTGTATCGTGAATAAAGCCGACCTTCCGACCGAGATCGACCTTACGCGGCTCCGCGAACGCTTCCCCTACCTCTTGACGCTCTCGGCGAAAACGGGCGAGGGCGGCGAGGCGCTCGCCGATCTCGTCAAAGAGGCGGCGGGGCTGGCGAAGGCGGATCTTTACTCGGGCTTTATCGCGAATGAGCGCCAACGGGGCTGTTTAAGAGAGGCGCGTGACTCGACCGCCCGCGCGGTCGAGGCGCTAAAAGAGGGCGTAACGCCCGACGCGGTCGGCGTTCTCGCCGAGAACGCGCTTTCGCGGCTCTATGAGCTCTCGGGCGAGAGCGTGAGCGAGACCGTGATCGACGAGGTGTTTAAGCGGTTTTGTGTGGGGAAGTAGGTGCGTCGCCGGGAACGACGAAACGCCGCTTCGCTCTCCTTCCCCCAAAACGCACATTAAGGGAACGCCGCGCAAGGTCGCTCGTCGCATCGAAACGGCATCAACGATCTCATCAGACGAATGTTATAAATTTATGGTCTTATCATCTCGATATAATTCAACGGCTTTGCCAACACCTGTACATCATCGGGATTATTACCTGTTTCAAATACCGTTTTCCAGTAGTTATATGTATTTTTACCGGAGAAAACCGTGCCGGCTAGATCGCGATTTTTCCACAACGGCAGTTTTATAAGATTCCTGACAAAATTTGTAATATTGACCCAAAGCTGTTCATCGAGCTCTATTTGAAACTCGCTACCTTGGTCGTACATTTTACCGGTGTTGCTGAAATAATTTTCGATCACTTTTTTGAGCCATAACATCCAATTATACATGATCTCTTCTTTTGAAATACGGTATGCCGCGAGGTGGTCATCCGTAATGTCGGCGTCCTTTCCGTCGATGATTTTATTCTCTATACGGTATACGCCGACGTCGGGATTAAATTTGTCGATATATATTTCCTCCGCGATGATGTTAAGAAGCCTGATTATTTGCTTCTGCTCGATTTCGCGGGGATTTTTTCCTTCGTCGATTTTATAATTGATCGGTTTATTAAGAACTCGTTTATTATCCAAAAAACATGCCAAAAAGGTTTTTTCAAAGGCGTTGTACGATATCGGTAATTCCTTTGCGCGTCCCTCAAAATCGATAAAAGTACGAAGCTTGTTATCCATGGAATGTGTAATTTGATGTTTGGCGCTGTCATTGATATATTTCTTTATATTGTCGCCTTTAAAGTATTCAACAAGCTGTTGCTCGGAGAAGGAATAATCATCCGATCCGAGATTATGATCTTGTTGATACTTTTTTATTCTGTCGGCGTATAAAGTGTCATGCAGTTGTCGCATAATGGATTTATCAAAAGCGATTTGACGAAGCTTACTCCCGGCATTGGTGTTCGTGGTGATCAGCCTATCAACATCCGGGTTTATAAATAACCGCACAAGCAATTTCCTTTGATTTAGAAGCAACTGCGCTACCGCCTTATGCTGACCGTCAAAAATTTTAACTTTATCTTCATCGATCCTCGCCAACGCCAAATGAAGCTGAGGATTTTTTTGATAAAATTCCTTTACAAGTAAATTTATACTGCTGTTGATACCGCGAGGATTGATCAACTCATCATGGTGAAGATATTCCACGGGCAATTCAATAAACACGGTCTTTTCGCCGGATAAATTGTCCGTAAAAATCGGAACATTAAAAACGTTTTCGTCTCCCGTTTGGGATAATGTATATGAAAAAACATTATCTTGTATTTTATAACGCAACGTATATTTAGCGCCGTCGATATATTCCAGAATATGCTTTAATGAAGCCGTTTCCGATTTGTCGGATCCTAATTCGCCCAAAGCTATTTTATGCTTTATTTCGGTGAGCTGAGCAAGAGCGCGGGCTACGGTCAGGTCGGCATCCTGTTTGGATTTATTACAGCTTTCATGAGTAAGCGCAAAATTATCTTCGGAGTCCTTTCCTTTATTCGCGAGCGGGATAACGTGGTCAATATTGGTATCGTGTAGTTCCGGATCAATGGGTTGTCGACAGATATAACACCTTCCGTTTTGTATGGAAAAAAGCTTTTTTGTCAAATCAGCATATTCTTCCCTGCTCAATTCGCTTAAATATTTAGACGCCATAATAAATTCCTCCGAATGTTATTATAATATTCGATTAAAAACCGATTTATCCCCGTAGATAAACAACTCGGATTAACCCTGAATTCACCGACGAACCCAAAAACGAGCGAATGTTTGAACGGAGCAACGAATGTCGGCTTTTTTGAGCGGTCAAACAGATCTCTTGATCTCCCGTTTGATAATTTTGTTTATCAATAAATATAAACTATGAGTTGTGAACCGAACAATTTCGTGTATTTATTATAACATAAGCGAATTTACTTGTCAAGGAGGAGATGCGCCGCGTTCGTTATATATAGATAGACGACGGATGGGATCGAAAGACAACTTCCAAAAAGATATAATGTTAGATACCTCCCCCAAAACTCCTTGACAAATCCCCCGAAGTATGCTAAAATAACCTTAATATCCAAAGCGATGATGGGAAAGCAGTAGAAGCCGTTAAACCCTTTCAGAGAGCCTGCGGTCGGTGTGAGCGGGTAAGGCGCGGCGCTCGAATTACCTCCCGGAGCGGCGGACGGAACGGGTCTGTCCCTATTACGTCCGCACGGGCGCGCCCGTTACAGCGCCTTTAAGCGATAAACCGAGGTGGTACCGCGCACAAAGCGCCCTCGAGCCTTGCTCCTTCCCTAAAAAGGGGGAGCTAAGGCTCGGGGGATTTTTGATTTTTTACGGAAGGAGCGAGACGGCGTGAAAACGATCCCCGCGAAGACGATCCTCCAAAAAAACAAGTCCTCCGACTGGTTCGGGAACGACTATAATATGAACCTCTACCGGGGCTGCTGCCACGGCTGTATCTACTGCGACAGTCGGAGCGAATGTTATCGGATCGACGACTTTGACGAGGTCCGCTCGAAGGAGAGCGCCCTCGTGATCCTAAGAGACGAGCTAAAGCGTAAGACGCCCGGGATCGTCGGGACGGGGAGCATGAGCGACCCGTATAACCCCCTCGAGGAGACCGCGCTCCTCTCGCGCCACGCGGCGGAGCTGATCGACGCTTATGGCTTCGGGCTCACGGTTATCACCAAAAGCACGCTCATCACCCGCGACATCGACGTTTTTTCGGACATTCGCGCTCATTCGCCGATCCTCTTAAAAATGACGGTCACGACGGCGGACGACGCGCTCTCGCGCCTCGTCGAGCCGAACGCGCCGCCCTCGTCGGAGCGGTTCGCGGCGCTCGCGCGGCTCGCGGACGCGGGGCTTTTTACCGGGATCACGCTGATGCCCGTCCTCCCCTTTATTGAGGACAGCGACGAGAATATCCGCGCGATCGTAAGGAAGGCGGCGAAGAGCGGCGTTCGCGCGATCTATCCCGCCTTTGGTATGACGCTCCGCGACCGCCAGCGGGCGCATTACTTCGCCGCGCTCGACCGCCTCTTCCCCGAAGAAAGGCTCGCCGAGCGGTATCGGAAGCAGTACGGGGACTATTACGAGTGTCGCTCGCCGCGCGTGAAGGCGCTTTGGCGCGTTTTTACCGAGGAATGTGAAAAAACGGGGATCGTGTACGAGATGTGGGAGATCGTCCGCGCCTATCGCTTGGGGTACGGGTCGCGTCAGATGACGTTTTTTTGAAGGGATCGGAGGAGAACCAAATGAAAACCTATACGATCATCGCGGGGGTCAACGGGGTCGGTAAAAGCAGTCTCACCGGCGTACTCATCGGGGAAGGAATCGATCTCGGCGAGATCGTCGACACCGATAAGCTCGCGGCTTCGCTCGGCGGCGACAAGCTCGCGGGCGGGAAGGAAGCTGTTCGGCGCATACGCGCCTGTCTCGGGCGCGGCGAAAGCTTTACGCAGGAAACGACCCTCTCGGGCGCGAAAACGCTAAAGACGATCCTCGCCGCGCGGGAGAGGGGCTACTACATTCGCCTTTATTATATCGGGGTCGATACCGTCGGCGAGAGCCTGAGGCGGATCAAAAACCGCGTCGAGAAGGGCGGTCACGACATCCCCGAGCGGGACGTAAAAAGGCGCTACGATAAGCGCTTTCGCGACCTCGCCGCCGTCCTCCCCTTTTGTGACGAGGTCAAGCTTTATGATAATGAGAACGGCTTCGCCGAGCGGGCGGAGATCAGAGATCAAGCCCTTTTTTGGAAGGAGCGACCCGTCGGCTGGCTCGCGGAGCTGGAGAGATATTTAGCGGAACCAAGGAAAGGAAGGTAAAACGACATGAAGGTCTCAAACGTAAAGATCTACGATCTCGAGGAAAGCATCATCGCCTCGGGCTATCCGATGGAGACGGACACCGAGGCGGACAACGACGCGCTGACCGAGAAGGATATAGCGCGGGCGAAGCGCCTACGCGCGGCGTGTGACAAGGACAACCCCGCGCACGGACAATTCCTCACGGGGATAAGGGTCAACTTTGATCTGACCTTTACGGTGAAGGCGTGGACGGAGGCGGAGCGATACCGCTTCCTCGAGTTTGTCTCGAGCCAGTCGAGTATGCATCGGATCGCGCAATTCGACCTCGACGAGCAGTACTGTGAATACGTCGACCCGCGTATGATCGAGATCATGAAGGAGCTAAAGGATCGCTATAACGAGACAAAAGACCCCGAGGATTACCTTCGCCTTTTATACAGTAATCCCTGCGGCTTTCGGCTCACGGCGCGGCTGACGACGAATTACCGCTGTCTTGGGAATATCTATCGACAGCGGAAAAATCACCGCCTTCCCGAATGGCGCGAGTTTTGCGCGTGGATCGAGACGCTCCCCTACGCGAGCGAGCTGATCTGCGGCGGAAAGGAATAACGCGATGGTAAGACAGGCGGAAATGTCCGACCACCCGAGGTTAGCGGCGCTTTTTCGTCAGCTCCACGCTCACCATGTTCGGATCAACCCGGGGAGCTTCCGTATGCCCGGGGAGGAATGGTTCGCCGAGCGGATCGAGGCGCTTTTAAGCGACGGGGAAGCGGTCGTTTTTGTCCACGTCGGCGATGGCGGGGCGCTGGAGGGCTATGCGGCGGTGAAAATTATGACGGTCGACCCGCCCGAGCGCGTCCCGCGTAAGATGTGCTATATTGACTGCTTCGCGGTCGCGGAGGACAGGAGAAGAAGCGGGGTCGGTACGGCGCTCCTTCGGCGGGTCGAGGACTACGCGCGGGAAAACGCCTGCGGGAGCGTTCAGCTCGGGGTCAACGCCGCGAACGGGGACGCGATCCGCTTTTACGAAAAAATGGGGCTGACGCCGCGAAGCATACAATTGGAGAAAAGGCTTTAGTCCGCCCGCTTCGGAGGGCGCGTAAAAGCGCACGCCTTCCATAAAAAATAAAAACAAATCAAATTTTGAAAGGAAGAAGAAAAAATGAAGCTTTATGAAGAACTTGTCCGCCGCGGATTGATCGCGCAGGTGACGGACGAAAAAGAGATCGGCGAGATGATCAACGAGGGGAAGGCGACGTTTTACATCGGCTTCGACCCCACGGCGGACAGCCTACACGTCGGGCATTTTATGGCGCTTTGTCTGATGAAGCGCCTCCAACAGGCGGGGAATAAGCCGATCGCCCTCCTCGGCGGCGGGACGGGGATGATCGGCGACCCGTCGGGGAAATCCGATATGCGTAAGATGATGACCAAGGAGACGATCGACCACAACATCGCCTGTTTTAAAAAACAGATGAGCCGCTTTATCGACTTCTCGGACGGGAAGGCGCTTATGGTCAACAACGCCGACTGGCTCTTGAGCCTCAATTATATCGACGTTTTACGCGAGGTCGGCGCATGCTTCAGCGTGAATAAAATGCTCACCTTTGAGTGTTATAAACAGCGTATGGAGCGCGGGCTGACCTTCCTCGAGTTTAATTATATGATCATGCAAAGCTATGACTTTTATATGCTGTTTCAAAAATACGGCTGTAATATGCAGTTCGGCGGCGACGACCAGTGGGCGAATATGCTCGGCGGGACGGAGCTGATCCGTAAGAAGCTCGGGAAGGACGCCCACGCGATGACGATCACCCTCCTCCTCAACTCGGAGGGGAAAAAGATGGGGAAGACGGAGAAGGGCGCGGTATGGCTCGACCCCGATAAGACCAGCCCCTACGAATTTTTCCAGTACTGGCGTAACGTCGCGGACGCGGACGTGATCAAGTGTCTGAAGCTCCTGACCTTCGTCCCGATCGAGGAGATCGAGGAAATGGAGCGGACGATGGAGGGCGCGGCGTTTAATCAGGCGAAGGAGCGGCTCGCCTTTGAGCTGACGAAGATGATCCACGGCGACGACGAGGCGAATAAGGCGCTGAACGCGGCGCATAGCGTCTTCGGCGGGGGCGGGAGCGACGAGAATATGCCGACCGATCGGCTCCCCGCCGAGCTTTTCGCCGAGGACGGGACGATCGCGATCCTCGACCTCCTAACGGCGGCGAAGCTCGTCCCCTCAAAGCGCGAGGCGCGAAACCTCATCGCGGGCGGCGGGATCGCGGTCGACGATAAAAAGATCGACGACCCGAACGCGCGGATCGGGATCGGTGATTTCGTCATTGTACGGAAGGGGAAGAAGGTCGTGCATAAGATCGTGAAGGGGTAGAGACGGATTTTTTGGGGTAGTTTTCGTTCCTTTTTCCAACAATCGCAGTTTTGAAAATTGCCACTAATTTTTAAAACCTCTCATTTTTGAAAAAGGAAAATAAACATACCCCCTAACACCCGGGAACAGGGGCTGGGAGGAGTTTAAAGAAATCTGAAGTAAAAACGAGAGGAAATGTCTAGAGAACCAAGTCTAAACCG